>JAUYJH010000078.1 GCA_030688705.1 Deltaproteobacteria bacterium | reverse complement strand
CAACTTGCGGATGAATATTTATCCGAGAGGGAAGGTAGCAAAGAAATAATGTGCCCAGGGCGGGACTCGAACCCGCAAGAGTTTCCCCACAGGATCCTTAGTCCTGCGCGTATACCAATTCCGCCACCTGGGCAAAAATTTTGCGACAGAAAAATTTTCCTCTATTCTCTAATTTCTATTTTCGATTGTCGCAAAATTTGGAAAATAGAAAATGGACAATGGAAAATAGAGGTATTCTTACTTCCCCTCTTTTTTCTCTGTCGGTTGCACCGGCACCGTCTCCGTTTGCGCCGGTACGTTGCCGATGACCGACTCTGTTCCCTGCTTCTGGCTGATTTTCACGAGCCAGACAGAGGTCATAAGAAAAATCACCGAAACGATAATCGTTAATTTATTCAAAAATGTTGCCGGCCCTCTGCCCCCGAACAGGGTTTGCGACATGCCGCCGCCGAAGGTAGCGCCGATGTCGGCCCCCTTTCCGCTCTGGAGCATGATCACTCCGACCAAAAAGAGGCAGACAAAAACGTGAAGGCCTACTGCGATGGTATCCATAACACTCCTTGATTATTGCGGCGCCTCTGTTGCCCGGATAATCGCCGCGAATTTTTGCGGAATGAGACTGGCCCCGCCGACAAGCAGGCCGTCGATATCCGGCTGTTTTAAAAACCCCTTCGCTTTTTCATCCGAAACGCTGCCACCGTACAAAATGCGCATGCTCTCGGCCGTCGGCACATCGGTGATTTTGGCCAAGGATTTTCGCATCGCCTGAATCACCTCTTGGGCTTGTTCCGGTGTGGCGTTCTTGCCGGTGCCGATGGCCCAAACCGGCTCATAGGCCCAGACAATACCCGCCAATTCCGTTTTTTGCTGGCCGTCCAAAGCTTTTTTAATTTGCAGATCGATCACATCAAATGTGGTTCCTTCTTTGTGCTCTTTCTCGGTTTCTCCCACGCAAACAATCGGAATCAATTTTTGGCGAATGGCTTGAGAGAGCTTTTTGTTCACCATGATATCGGTCTCTCCAAAAAGCTGGCGCCGCTCCGAATGCCCCAAAAGAACGTATTGCACATTCAAATCTTTTAGAAAAAGGGGGGAGATTTCTCCGGTATAGGCCCCCGATTCTTCCCAGTGCATATTCTGGGCCCCCATTTTAAAAGGGGTCTCTTCGATAGCCTCGCTCATCGCGAAGAGGGCGGTGAAAGGGGGGCAAAAAACGACCTCGCATTCTTTTGTCTCGCGGACCTCGCGGCTCAAGGCGGCCAGAAGTTTAAGCCCTTCCGGCACCGTGTTGTTCATTTTCCAATTGGCAACAATTAATTTGGTTCTCATAATTCCAACGCCTTTAATCCCGGCAGTTTTTTCCCTTCAATAAATTCAAGGCTTGCCCCGCCGCCGGTCGAAATATGGGTCATTTTATTTTCCAGCCCGGCTTGCACCACGGCAGAGGCCGAATCGCCACCGCCGATAATCGTTGTGGCCCTTTTTAACCCCGCAATCGCGTGGGCAACGCCAAGGGTTCCCTTGCTGAATTTTTCGATTTCGTAAACCCCCATGGGGCCGTTCCAAAAAACCGTTTTGGCATTCTGCAATTCTTTTGAAAAAAGCGCAACCGTTTTGGGGCCGATATCGACCGCCATCCACCCTTCCGGCACATTCGCGTCAGAGGTTACCTGTACCGGCGCCTCTTCATCGATTTTTTGGACGATAACATGATCTAGCGGCAAAAAAATCGGGATACCTTTTGTTTTTGCCCTCTCAAAAGCCTTCTTGGCGACATAATTTTTTTCACTCTCCACTTTGGAATGGCCCATTTTGAAGCCCAGCGCCGCCAAAAAAGTATTGGCCATGGCGCCGCCGACGGCCAGCCGGTCAACCGTATTCAAAAGATTTTCAATCACGGCTATTTTATCGGAGACTTTGGCCCCCCCCAAAACGGCGACAAAGGGCCGTTCCGGCTTGGCGATCACTTTGGTCAAAAACTCGATCTCTTTTTGCATCAAAAAACCGGCCCCTTTTTCTTTCACAAATTGGACCATCCCCACCGTGGAGGCGTGAGCCCGATGGGCCGCCCCAAAAGCATCGTTGATATAAACATCGCAAAGAGAGGCCAGTTTTTTGGCGAATTTTTCGTCATTTAATTCCTCTTCTTTATGAAAGCGGAGATTTTCCAGAAGCATCACCTGCCCCGGCTTCATTTCCAAAGAAAGCTTGCGAATGCCGTCGCCCACGCAATCTTCCGGAAAGATGACCTGTTCCAATTTTAAAAGTTCCATAAGGCGTTCCGCAACGGGACTCAAAGAATATTTCGGATCTTTTTCCCCCTTGGGGCGGCCCAGATGCGAGGCCAAAATCACAATCGCCTTGGCTTTTAGCGCGTGCTGGATGGTGGGGAGACAGGCCTTGATGCGGGTATCATCGGCCACTTTTCCGTCGGCGGTGAGGGGAACATTAAAATCGACACGGATGAAAACGCGCTTTCCGGCCAGTGACAAATCGTTGATATGCTGGATTCTTGTTGTCATTCTGAGCGGAGCGAAGAATCCCAATATTACCGGGATCCTTCACTCCGTTCAGGATGACATCATGAAAGTCGTTCGCCGATATAGCGGGTAAGGTCGCACATGCGGGCGCTGAAACCAACTTCATTGTCGTACCAAGCGATGACTTTCACCAGGTTCCCCATGCTTTTACAGACAGGGGCATCGACAATGGCGGAACGGGTGTCGCCCAGAAAATCAGAAGAGACCAGTTCAGCGGTTTCGACTCCAAGAATATTTTCTAATTCTCCGTTGGCGGCCTCTTTAAAGACCCCAAGCATCGCATCGGTTGACACCTCTTTTTTCAAAAGGGCCACCAGATCGGTACAGCTGACGTTCGTTGTGGGGACCCGGATCGACAGACCGTCGAGCTTTCCTTTGAGTTCGGGCAACACAAGCCCCACTGCTTTGGCCGCGCCGGTTGTTGTGGGAATTTGATTGGCGGCGCCGGAGCGGGCCCGGCGCAAATCTTTGTGCGGGGCATCTAAAATCATCTGATCATTGGTATAAGAATGGACCGTTGTCATGAATCCTTTTTCCAACCCAAAATTTTTGTGAAGGATATACACCAGCGGCGCCAGGCAGTTGGTGGTACAACTTGCGTTGGAGACCACCGTATCTTTTGTCGGATTATAATTTTTATGATTCACCCCAAAAACAAAAGTGGCATCGGGGTCGGTGGCCGGGGCGGATATGATCACTTTTTTGGCCCCACCTTTTAGATGTTCCGAGGCGGTCTCTTTGGTGGTGAAGCGTCCAGAACATTCCAAAACAATATCGGCACCGACCTCTTTCCACGGAATTTTGGAGGGTTCTTTTTGGCTAAAAACCGGAATGTTTCTCCCGTCTATTTTAAGGGAAGTTTCTCCTGCCTCAACCGTTCCCGAATAGCGCCCATGGGTCGAATCATATTTAAAAAGGTGGGCTAAAGTGGCCAAAGGGGCGATGTCGTTAATGCCGACACATTCGATATCTTTATAGTTTTTCAGCTGGCGCATGACAATGCGCCCGATCCGCCCAAAGCCGTTAATGCCAATTTTGATCGTCATAGAGGAGCGCTATTTAGCGTTGGGAGGGGCTTTAGTCAACCGTTGTTTGGGGGCCTGTCATTGTCCAAAACCGATCAGTAAACTCCCCTTCACCACTTTACACGGAATTTCGGCTTTTTTGGCCGCTTCAATACCGTATTGGGAATCTTCGAGAATAAGACAGTCGCTTTTCTTGAGCGGGGGGTCCCATTTTTTCATCGTTTTGATTTTTTCAAAAGCCTTCAAATACCCTTCCGGGTCTGGCTTCCCTCTTTCCACATCGGCCGCGGTGATAATAAAAGAAAAATAATGCCTCCACTTGAGCTGGTCCAACACAAAATAGACCTCGCCCGGAAGGGCCCCCGTCACCAGGGCAATGGGGCTCATGACAAATGTCTTCTCCAAAAATGCAGGGGCCCCTTCAATGACGGGGACCCCTTTTAAAAAAAGTTCTTTGGAGTGCATCTCTTTTTGTCGGAGCAATTCTTGGGAAAAGTGGGGGCTCAATAACCGTTTCTTCCCCACAAAAACTTTTTTGGCGATATCGCGGTCATTAAGACCCAGATATTTTTGATCATATTCCTCGCTGCTAAATGACGGACCCAAAGGTTTCAGGGTCTCTTGCCACGCTTTGCAATGGAGCGGTTCCAGATCGACCAACACGCCGTCAAAGTCGCAGAGAAAAGCCTTTGGAGTATTGGGGCTCACAGATTCAGAGTGGAAAAATGGCGATCGGCGTGCATGGCGGCTACAAGGCCTTGCGCGGCGGAGACAAACTGCAATTGGGGAACGCCTGCCAGCATGTCGCCGCAGGCGAAAACACCGGGGACCGAAGTCATGAAACGGTCATCGACCATCACGGCCCCCTCCTCGGAAATTTCAATCGTCCCCTTCAAAAATTCATATTGGGGCTTGCTGGTTCTGGCATAAAGGAAAACGCATTTTGCGGGGATTGTCTTTTCTTCACCGGCAACCAAAACGGAAACCGATTCCAACTTCTCTTCCCCGCTGATTTTTTTGATGCTCGCGGAAGGTAAAATCTCTATTTTGGAATTGTTGTGCAAAGCATGGATGATTTTTTCATTTCCCTCCGGCTTTAAGGCCGGGATCACAAAATGAATTTTTTTGGCAAAGCGGCTTAAATACAAAACCTCTCGCATCGCCTCTTCGTTTTTCCCCTCAACCACGACGGTTTCCCCTTCGCAAAGAGGGCCATCCTGCCAAGCGTTGTAAAAAACACCGTGGCCGACGAAAGTCGATTCTCCCTCTATAAACCCGTGCCGGTCGTAACAGCCGGTGGCCAGAATGATGACCGGGGCCTCCAGCATCTTACCCGACGCGGTGGTGATCTGTTTGACAGAGGCCCCCAGTGCCGCTTGCGTTACCTCTTCATCGACAATTTCAAACCCGATGTTGGCGATTTGCGAGCGCATGTGGGAGAGCCATTCAAAAGGCCCCAATTCTTGCGGCAATCCGGGGAGCAGCCATTGGAAAGAGCGCATCAACGGGGTGATCCCCTTTTGAATCAAGGCGACTTTTCTTTTGGCGCGCGCCGCAAAGAGAGCCGCCGCGCACCCGGAAGGACCGCCGCCAACTATGATGAAATCGTTTGCCATTATGTATAGTGCACCCAGTCGAGTTTTGCTTTGTTGAGTATCAGTCCCTGCTCATATCCCAAATCGAGAAGAGTTTGCACCGCTTTTTTTCCTTGCGCGCCCAAATCAAGCGTCCGTTCATTGACATACATCCCCACAAACTGGTCTCCCTTTTGGCGCGGCAGTTCCCTTGAAAATTTCAAGGCATGTTCCAGCGCCTTTTCGCGATGCTCCAGGCCAAATTGGATGGAAGCGTGAATCCACTTCGCCAATTTTTTTTGAAGAGGGGGTGGCAAATCTCTCCGCACGGCATTACCCCCCAGAGGGAGCGGCAATTGATAGCGGTTGTACCACCAGGTGCCGAAATTTTCGACCACTTCAAGCCCCAAATCTTTGTACATCAGCTGGCCCTCGTGGATGATGAGACCGGCATCGACCTCTTTTTCCAAAACGGCATCAAGAATTTGGTCGAAAGGAACAATTTTGTAATCGATGTCGGGATTCCAGAGTTTTAAAAGAAGAAATGCGGTTGTTTTCAGCCCCGGCACGGCGATGGTATTCACCTCCATCGTCTCCGGCCGTTTGACAACCATGGGGCCGTAGTCTTTTTCGCCGAAACTGCCGCCGGTTGTCATCATCGCGTATTTATCCTGAACGTAAGGGTAGGCGTGATAAGAAATGGCGGTCACTTCATAGAGGCCCTTTTCAGCCGCATCATTCAGCGTTTGAATGTCGCAGAGTGTGTGGGTGAGTTCTACGCCGTCGGTGTCGATTTTGCCGTTGGCCAATGCGTAAAACATGAAGGCGTCGTCGGCATCGGGGCTGTGGGCGATTGTGATTTTCATAAAATCTGGACCGAGGACCATGGACAATGGACCAAGGACCTAAAAAAGAGAAAATTGTTTTGTTGTTTCTTGAGGCGCCTGTTCTCCCTCAAATTTCCAATTCACGGCGACTTTAATTTTGCCGGTGCCGAATTTATCCATGAAAAAAAGCTCACCGTGTTTGGCCCCGTATTCATAGACCTCTTTGGTGAGTCGGACATCCTCGAGACAATATTTTTTCAAATTTTCCAGATCGCCGGTGTTCCAATAACGGATGGCGTCCAGCCCATGCCCGCTTTTTTTGGCTCCAAGGGTTGCCTGGGCCACGGCATCGAGCCCGATCCGGTGCCCCAGCGTTTTGGTCAGCTCTTCCATGACATCGAGCAGTTTGAGCTGTTTTAAATCGAAATCTTTGAAATAGGGCTGAAGGACCGGCATGTCGAAACGGCGGTGGTTGAAGCCGATCACGAGCGGTTTTTCAGACAAAACGCTGAACAACTTTGGGAAATCGTTTTCAAAATAGGCCTGATATTCGTTGTGGCGGTAGGAATAAACGCCGACCATCGAGACCCCTAAAGCCCCCAGATTGTCGCGCCCCCCCACATCTTCAAAGGTTCTTTTGGTCTCCAAATCCAAAACGATAATGTTTTGTTTCAACATAAGGACCCTCTGAAAAACCTGCGTTAGGGTGACTTTTGAGAAAAGCCTGCGTAAGGCGATTTTAACATCCGGGATCCATCATCAAAATCGCCGACATAGGAGCGAATTTTTTGGGTCGACCCAAA
>JAUYJH010000069.1 GCA_030688705.1 Deltaproteobacteria bacterium | reverse complement strand
CTGTCGGGCTTTGCGCCAACGCGGCCGATATTTATCCACAATTGGGAAAACAAAAAATCAGGCCCGATTTAGCCACCGATCAGACTTCGGCGCATGATCCTTTGTACGGGTACATTCCAAATCAGATGACCTTGCAAGAAGCCCTTTTGTTGCGCCAAAAAAATCCAAAAAAATATCAGGAAGAGGCCTATCGCGCGATGGGAGAAGAGGTCGAAGCGATGCTCGCCATGCACAAACAGGGGATTCCGGTTTTTGATTATGGAAATAATCTTCGGGCCCAGGCGCAGATTGCCGGTGTCAAAAATGCCTTTGATTATCCCGGTTTTGTTGCGGCTTATATTCGCCCCTTATTTTGTGAAGGAAAGGGACCTTTCCGCTGGGTGGCTCTTTCCGGTGATCCGCAAGATATTGCGGTGACAGATGAAGCGGTCTTAAAACTTTTTCCGGAAAAGGAATCGTTGCATCGGTGGCTGACTCTCGCCCGGAAAAAAGTCCGTTTTCAGGGTTTGCCGGCGAGAATTTGTTGGTTGGGTTATGGAGAGAGAGACAAGGCAGGTTTGTTATTTAACGATTTGGTCAAAAAGGGAAAAGTGAAAGCACCCATTGTGATCGGGAGAGATCATTTGGATTGTGGTTCCGTTGCTTCGCCAAACCGGGAGACAGAAGGGATGAAAGACGGCTCTGATGCGGTCGCCGATTGGCCGGTCTTGAATGCATTGGTCAACGCGGTGAATGGCGCCAGTTGGGTTTCGTATCATCACGGCGGCGGCGTCGGTATCGGCTACAGCCTTCATGCGGGGCAGGTGATTGTGGCCGATGGAACCGAAGCACAGGCAAAAAAAATAGAGAGGGTTTTGAAATCGGATCCGGCGATGGGAGTGATCCGTCACGCCGATGCCGGTTACGAAGAGGCGATGATTGTCGCCAAAGAAAAAGGAGTGAAAATTCCCAATGTTAATTACTAACATTTCAAAATTGGTTCCGATTACGTCGGCTCCAATTTTGAATGCCGTATTGGAAATCGAAGCTGGAAAAATAAAATGGTTCGGTCCGGCTTCGTCATTCCCGCCACCAGTGTCATTCCCGCGGAAGCGGGAATCCAAAGAAGTTTTCGATTGCAAAGGGGCCGTTGTTACTCCGGGCCTCATCGATTGTCATACCCATCTGGTTCATGCCGGTTCGCGTGAAAAAGAGTATGCGGCACGGGCGGCGGGAAAAACCTATTTGGAAATTGCCAAAGCAGGAGGGGGGATTTTATCGACGGTGGCTGCCACGCGCAAAGCCTCGTTCGACGAGCTCTACGACTTGTCTGAAAAAAGATTACAAGAGGCAATCGGTTTTGGAACAACCACCATCGAAATCAAAAGTGGATATGGTCTGGATACCGAAACGGAATTAAAAATTTTAAAAGTGGCCCAAAAGCTAGCAGATAATTTTCCCATTACGATTGTAGGAACATTTTTGGGGGCGCATACACTGCCGCCAGAATTCAAAGAAAAAAGAGCGGCCTATGTCGATTTGGTGATTCAAAAGATGTTGCCAGAAGTTGCCCAATTAACATTTGGGGTACCTCTAAAAACGTCACCCCGGCGAAAGCCGGGGTCCAGAAAACCCCACAAACACTGGATTCCGGCTTCCGCCGGAATGACAAATATGGAGTTTTTAGAGGTGCCCTTTGTAAAGTTTTGCGACATTTTTGTCGAAAAAGAGGCTTTTACACAAGAAGAGGCTGTCAAAATATTGAAGGCCGCAAAAAAATTGGGAATGGGTGTCAAACTTCATGTCGACCAACTCTCTGCAGGAGAAGGGGCGGAGCTTGCAGCAGAGTTAAAAGCGGTGAGCGCCGATCATCTCGAAAATATTTCGGAAGAGGGGATACGTGCTTTGAAAAAATCGGGGACCGTCGCCGTTTTGCTCCCCGGCGCCAGTTTTTTTATCGGTGTCAAACCGGCGCCCGCGAGAAAAATGCTTGATGCGGGCTTGCCCGTTGCCATTGCCACTGATTACAATCCGGGAACCAATCCCAGTTTGAATTTGATGCTCGCCGCGACGCAAGCGGTGAGCCTTTGCAAGATGACCGTGGAAGAGGTTTGGAAAGGAATCACTATTCATGCTGCAAAGGCCTTGGGTGTTGAAAAAGAAAAGGGGAGTATCGATATCGGCAAAGATGCCGATCTGATTTTGTGGAACGCCCCCGATGAAATTGTCCCATTATACCGTTACGGTCACAACTCCATCCAAACTGTTTTTGTGAAAGGAAAACCCCTGTGAAAGTTTTGATCGGTGCGCCGGATGATCGGGGTGTGGCCGTCGTCGGCGGACGCGTCGGTGCCAAAGAGGGGCCGGCTGCGATCCGCCGTGAATTGGGGAAAAAAATCCCCTGCAATGATGCCGGAGACATTTCCATCGCCCCCACCCAAGAAAAAACCTATCAAAACTTGCGCGAAAAAATAAGCGCGCTTCACCGGAAAAAGACATTTCCGATTCTGCTTGGCGGCGGGCATGATTTAAGCTTCGGCAGTCTCTCCGGATTTTTGGATGTTTTTCCCGAGGGCGGTATCATCAATATTGATCCGCATCTGGATGCCCGCCCTATTTCAGAAGATGGGAAAATTTCGAGCGGCTCGGCGTATCGTCTTCTGTTGGAAAAAAAAGCGCTCAAGGGAAAACAGTTGATGGAATGGGGTTATCGGATGGAGTGCAATCAGCCGGTGAACTTCGATTATCTGAAAGAGAAGGGGGTCCAGTTGGTCCCCTGGCCTGCCGATCACAATCCGATCGAGGCGGCGGAAAAAATCCTCCCTCCTTTTGTACAGTCTTTTCCGGCGCTGGCCATCAGTTTTGACATGGATTGTATTCAAAAAGATTTTGCGCCGGGTGTTTCTGCCCCCGCCCAAATCGGCTATACCGCAGAACAGGCCGTTGCGTTGGTTCAGC
>JAUYJH010000064.1 GCA_030688705.1 Deltaproteobacteria bacterium | reverse complement strand
ATCGGCCACACCCGCTGGGCTACGCATGGCGTCCCTTCCGAGCGGAATGCCCACCCTCATCAGGTCGGGGATGTGGTGGTGGTGCACAACGGCATCATCGAAAATTTCGAGGAATTAAGAAAAGAGCTCATCAAAAATGGGTGCCGCTTCAAATCGGAAACGGACACTGAAATTTTTTGCCATCTGATCAACGAGGAATTAAAACATTACCCCTCACCCTTACCCTCTCCCACAAGGGGAGAGGGAAAATTGCATTCCCCCTCTCCCTTGAGGGGAGAGGGTAGGGGTGAGGGCGACATTGTATTCGCCATCCGTTCTGCTTTAAAAAAAGTCCGCGGTTCTTATGCATTGGTCGTGATGGTTGCCCAAGAGCCGGAAAAACTTTTTGTTGCCAAATCAGGCTCTCCTCTGGTTTTGGGTTTTGGAGACAAAGAAAATCTGGTCGCCTCGGACGTTCCGGCCCTTCTCCCCTATACAAGAGAAGTCTCTTACATGGAAGACGGCGAATTTGCGGTGATGGACAGGGGGCACTTTGAATTGTTCGATAAAAACGGCCGCCGCAAAGAACCCCAAAAATCGCACATCGAGTGGAACCCCGTGATGGCCGAAAAAGCCGGATTCAAGCACTTCATGCTCAAAGAAATTTTCGAACAACCGCGCGTGGTGGAGCAGACTTTGATGGGCCGGGTGCAGCTGGGGAGCGGCAAACTCTTTTTGGAGGGGATCGACACCCTTTTGGGGAAAACCGGCTTTCACTATAAAAAAATCGATATCATCGCCTGCGGCACCTCGTATCATGCGGGGTTGGTCGGCAAATATTGGCTGGAACAGCTGGCCCGCGTGCCGGTCTCTGTGACTCTTGCGAGCGAATTCCGTTATGCCGAACCGTTGGTCGATAAAAATACGCTCGTTATTTCCATTTCCCAATCGGGCGAAACGGCCGACACGCTGGCCGCCGCCAAAATGGCCAAAGAGATGCAGGCCAAAGTTTTGGGAATTTGCAACGTTTTGGGGAGCTCTTTGAGCCGCTTGTCCGATGTCACCTTATATACCCATGCCGGTCCGGAAATCGGCGTTGCCTCGACAAAAGCCTTTACGAGCCAGCTGGTGGTTCTTTATCTGATCACGCTGGAGATTGCCAAACGCCGGGGGGAGATTTCAAAAACCGATCTGGTCCGAAAAATTAACGAGCTCCGGAGCGCCCCGCAGTATCTCGAAAAAATTCTGGAAAATGCGGAAGAGATCAAAAAAATCGCGCTGAAAGTGAAGGACGCCAGCCATTTTTTATTCATCGCGCGCGGGCCCCATTATCCTCTGGCTTTGGAAGGGGCTTTGAAGCTCAAAGAGATTGCCTATGTCCACGCGGAAGGCTTTGCCGCCGGGGAACTGAAGCATGGTCCGATTGCTTTGGTCGATAAAGGAGTGCCGGTTGTCGCGTTGGTTCCTCATAGTGATACCTATGAAAAGGTGTTGAGCAATGTGGAAGAGGTAAAAACCCGCGGGGCCTATGTGATTGCGGAGGGCGAGGTGGGGGACCAGCATCTTCTGGAACAGGTTGACGCGGTGATTCCGGTCCCCAAGACGGTTTACTCCATCACGCCGTTGCTCTACATCCTCCCTTTGCAATTATTCGCCTACTACATTGCCGACGCGAAAGGCTGTGACGTTGATATGCCGAGAAACTTGGCAAAGAGTGTAACAGTGGAATGATCACGACAATTTTACCATTGGGATTGGGAGTTTTGTTGAGCCCCGAAATTTTAATGCTGGGGCTTTGGCTGGCCGGCTCGAAGAAGGGTGCCCTGTTGAAGGCCTGGTTTTTCTGCGTCGGCGGGGTTGTCGGGCTGGCGTTGTTAATGACGATCGGGTATTTTCTGCACGGGACATCCCATGGCCCCTCGTGGGCCAGGTTTTATATCCGGGCCGGCTTGGGGACGATACTTTTTTTCACCGCCCTGCATCTTTTTTTTAAAGGGGAGAAAGATCCGAAAAAAATCGAGCACTCCCGTTTTGCGGGCAACGCGGGGCCCATGACGGCGGCCGGTTTGGGGTTTTTGGTGACTGGTCTCAATTTAAAAGTGGCCTCTTTCGCCATAACCGCCGGACATCAGGTCGCCATGTTTTCGGGGCCGCCGGTTGTCCGCGCGACGGGATTGGCTCTTTTTTTTGGACTCGGGTTTTTACCGCTGGTTTTGCCGGCCGCGCTCGAAACCGTGAAACCGGGAATCGTCAATGCCACGCTGGTTCCCGTCAACAGGCTTTTGGAAAAATATGGACGATGGATCGGGATTGCGATCTGCGTTTTCATGGGAGGCCTGTTATGGAAGCATGCCCTCGCCGTGTTGCCCTGACAGAAATAGATTTTTCAATTTTCAATTTTCAAGTTGCCCCCCTCTTTATAAATTGCTACCGACTCCTCACTCAACATGAGTCTCAACCCCCAACAAATTGAAGCGGTGGAGCATCAGACTGGGCCGTTGCTTATTCTGGCCGGAGCCGGGACGGGAAAAACCCGCGTGCTGACCCATCGGATTGCCCATCTGGTTGAAAAATGCGATGTGGCGCCGGGGCGTGTTTTGGCGGTGACCTTTACCAATAAAGCCGCGGGTGAAATGAAAAAGCGTTTGGAGCAGTTGATCGGCCCCCGCGCAAGAGAACTCTGGGTCGGCACGTTTCACTCGGTCTGTGTCAAAATGCTGCGGCGCCACGCGCTGGAGGCCGGCATTGCCCCCTCCTTCAATATTTATGATGCCGCCGATCAGACGAGCGTTGTCAAACAGGTGGTCAAAGAGTTGAATCTCGACGACAAGAAATTTCCCCCATCGGCGGTGGTCGGCCGGATTTCAAGCCTCAAAGATGAATTGAAAAATCCCGATGATCTGGAAAGCGATGCCGGCAACCCTTATATCAAAAGAATCATCGACATTTATCGGGGCTATCAAAAAATTTTGAACGACAACAATGCCCTCGATTTCGGCGATCTCATTTTCCGCACGGTGGGATTATTGCAAAATCAGCCGTCCATTTTAAAAGGCTATCAGCAGATGTGGCGGCAAATTTTGGTCGATGAGTATCAGGACACCAACCACGCCCAATATGTTTTGGTCTCTCTTTTGGCCCAAGGCCATAAAAATCTTTGCGTGGTAGGGGACCCCGATCAGTCGATTTATCGCTGGCGCGGGGCCGATCTCAACAACATCCTCAATTTTGAAAAAGATTATCCCGAGGCAAAGGTGGTGAAGTTGGAACAAAACTATCGCTCGGTGCAAAATGTCCTGAAGGCCGCGGCCAAAGTGATCGCCAATAACGAACTGCGAAAAGAAAAGGGGCTTTGGAGCGCTAATGAAGCGGGGCCGGCGATTACGGTGGCAAGCCTTAACAGCGAAAAAGAAGAGGCGGCTTATATTGTGGACCAGTTGCGTCAGTGGCATGTTCAGGAAAAGATTTCCTATGGCGATATGGCCATTTTCTATCGGACCAATGCCCAGTCTCGCCCCCTTGAAGAAGTTTTGAGAATGGCCGGCATTCCCTACATCATTTACGGGGGAATGCGTTTTTACGAACGGGCCGAGGTGAAAGATGCCTTGGCTTACTTGCGTGTTTTGTCCCAGCCGCAGGATTTTGTTGCTCTCAAACGAATCGTTAATGTCCCGACGCGCGGCATCGGGAAAACAACGATCGATAAGGTCGAGGCCCTTTCTGAATCTTTGAACCTCTCTTTTTTGGATGCCGCCAAACAGACCGACCATCCCAAATTAAGGGAATTTTTGAAATGGCTGGAGGGAATGCAAAAAATGGCGGGGGAGGGAAGTTTGAATCTTGTCGGCACGTTGCAAAAGGTTTTGGAAGAGAGCGGGCTTATCCGTTCCCTGACTTTACAGACCTCCAGTGAAGCCCAAGACCGCCTTGAAAATTTAAATGAACTGGTTGCCAGTGTCGCCGATTTTGAAAAAAGTTTTCCTCAAGCCAATTTGCAGTCGTATCTCGATCAGGTGGCCCTTATCTCGGATCTTGATCAGAATGCGGAAGGGGGTATTTTACCGCTCATGACGCTCCATTTGGCGAAGGGACTGGAGTTCAGCGTTGTGGGGATTGTCGGGATGGAAGAGGGACTATTACCCCATGCCCGTTCGCAGGATGAAGCGGCGGAATTGGAAGAAGAGAGGCGCCTTTTTTATGTCGGCATGACGCGCGCCAAGAAAAAACTTTTTTTAGGCCATGCCTGGCGCCGTTTTTACAATGGGCAGGAACAATACGGGCTCCCGTCGCGCTTTTTGGAAGAGATGCCGCAGGAATTATTGGAGCGGCTGGATAAAGGACGGTCGCGGAAGGAAGAAAGACACGATGATGAGGATTTTGATTTTGATCAAAGAGAATATGGAGAACGGAAAACGGAGACACGGAAATACGGAGAGCAGAGAACGGAAAATGGAAAACAGAATTACCGCATCGGCTCCAAAGTGAAACACCCTGATTTTGGTGTTGGCACTATTGCTGCGTCAGAAAAAACAACACTTGGGGAAAAGGTGACAATTCGATTCGCAAATGGAAGTCTCAAAAAACTCATTGCCGAATATGCGCGTCTCGAAAAGCTGTAGGTCTTTTGTCCATGGTCCTTGGTCCACGGTCCATTAAAGTGTCCACTCCGTCACATCGGGATTGTCGATATTTTCGCTGAACGAATCTTCGTCCATTTCTTCAAAAACATTTTTTCCCTTCAAAAGAGTCTGCAGCAAAAGGCAGACATCGCCCAGATTATGATACGGTTTGTGAAGCAGGTGGCAACGGAGCCCTTTCAGATCATATCGCGAAAGATCGGTTTCATAACCGGTCGTCAAAAGAATCTCGATTTTGGGATTGCTCTTTTTGGCCGCCGTGGCCAATTCATAGCCGTTCATCTCTTTCATCAAAATATCGCTGATCAGCAAATCAACCCTGTTTTTTTGCATGAATTTCAGGGCATCGACGGGGTTGGAAAACGTCGCGCATTTTTGGATGCCGGCATCGCGAATCAACCGCCCCCAAAGATGGAGATACGTTGGGTCATCTTCCACCACAACCACCGATTTTGCCTTGAGATTTGTCTTCATACCCCTTCTTCATACAAAATCGGTGCCAGATATAACACTTTGAAATTAAAAGGAATTATTTTTCGGAAGGAGTAAGTTGTTACCTTTTTGGGTCACGAACTGGGTAATAATTTACCTGGTGGGATATTTTTTTGGGTCCAAAGCTTTAAGTTGAGGCTTGCCTGATGGGCCAGCATCCAGAGCCCGTCTAATGTCGACAACTTCTCTTTTTTTGCCGCTTTTAAAAGAGGGGTTAACCCCTTCTGATAACGAATGTCGCAGACGAGCGCTTTTGGGCCAAGCCATTGGAGGGGCAATTTCAAATCGGCGCTGGTGGCGTGCACAAGAATATCGGCCGTTGTAAAACTTTTTTTAAGATTTTTGAGGGTAAGCGCGAGAGCCGTCCACCTGGTTTTTGGAAAATGTTTTTTAAGATGCGCGGCCCCCTTTTTGGCCTTGTAAAGATTTCGGTTTAACAACTGAATGTTTTTAGCCCCCCGTTTGGCCAATGCCGCGGCAATGCCGCGTGCCGCGCCACCCGCCCCGATCACCGCGATCGTTTTACCCTTGAGGACGATTTTTTTTTGTTCTTTTAAGGCATTGCAGAAACCGTCGCCATCGGTGTTGAACCCTATAAACCGGTTGCCCCGCCTCACAATGGTATTGACGGCGCCGCTTTCCCGGGCGGAAGGATCGAGCCGATCTAAAAAAGGAAGGACCGTTTCTTTGTAGGGGGCCGTGATATTCAGGCCGTAAAGGTCGACCAGTTTCATGCAGACGACCAGATTTTTCAGATATTTTTTTTCAACCTGAAAGGCAAGGTAACGCCACGGGAGACCGATTCTTTTAAAAAAAGAATTATAAATCTCCGGAGAAAAAGAGTTTTCAACCGGCTTGCCGATAATCCCTAGAAGCTTCATTGATTTTTTTGGCCTCCGCGATATCTTTTTGTATCTGCATTGCCAGCGTCTCGGCATTGGGGAAAGTCAGTTCATCCCGCATCCATTCCAGAAAGGCAACCTCGATTTTTTTACCCACCAGGTTTCCCTCGAAACCGATCAGATGCGTCTCCACGGAAAAACCTTTTCCCGGAAAAGTGGGGTTGAAGCCGACGCTTGTGGCGGAAGGATATTCCATTTTTTTCTTTTGGTCCTTGGTCCATGGTCCATGGTCCGTGGTCCCAATCCTGGTACGCGTCGCGTAAATGCCCGTTTTGGGCAGCAGCTCATTTTCAACTTCAAGATTTGCGGTGTGAATTCCCATCTGCCCGCCCAGCCCCATTCCCTTGACCACTCTACCTGTCAGGGAGAAGGGCCGGCCCAGAAAATCTCGCACGAGCCGCACCTTTCCCTGTGCAATGAGTTGGCGGATCTGCGTCGAAGAGACAAGCGTCTCCTTGGCAAATTGGGCCCTTGTCACATAGAGGGGAACCCCTTTTTTCTGACAGAGGCTTTTAAGCAGTTCCACGCTGCCGCCGCGTTTGAAACCGAACGTAAAATCATAACCGGTCCAGAGGGCTTTTGCCTTGAGCCTTTTTACAAGGATGTCGTCGAAAAATTTTCGGGGGCCCCATTTGGAAAACCGGTGATCGAATTTTTCCAGAATCACCGTTTCAACCCCCATGATTTCCAGAGCCTCCAGTTTTTGTTCCAATGTCTGAATCAAAAGGGGGGCCGTTTTGGGGGCCAGTATTTTTGTCGGATGCGGGTCAAAGGTATAGACGGCGCTTGTCCACCCGTTTTTTTTGCAGGTTTCAATCAGATTTTTAAGGATGGCCTGATGTCCCAAATGGACGCCGTCAAAATTTCCCAAAGCGATCCCCAGCGGAGTTTTCTTTTTTTTCCAGGTGCCGGAGCCGCGGATCACTTTCACCGTTTGATTCCCTCTTTGCCGACCCTCTTTTTCTCCTCTTTGGAAGGGGATTCGTATTGCACGACAAAAAATTGGCGCGTGACGAGGTTCATGTCGTCTCTCGCGGTGAGAACAATCGTGTTGTTCCCTTTTTTGAGGTCGAGATTCACCTGAAACGGCAGGGTCCCCCCTCCTTTTGCGTTGGATTCATAAAACACTTTTTTGTCATCCAAAAAAATAAAAAAATCCTTGATGGTTTTATCGTCCTTCGCTTCTCCTTCCAAAAGATAGGGGTTTTTCACGGGTCCGGCCGTCTTGCCCGCGATGGTGATGGCCGGCGGACTGTAAAGAACGCCTGGCAGCGGCCATGTTTTACCCTTTTCAAGGTTCAAGGTGATCTCCTGCTTGGTGTTCACAAGGAGGTCCGTGTCGGTGACATTGAGTTCCAGTTGAATCTCTTTTTGCCATTCAGGATCGATATGCAAGCGGAGCAGGGCGGTGGCCGATTTTCCGGGATCGATTGGATCCAGTACGATACGCCCCTTTTCAATGAAGACCTCTTTGCCGTTAAGATTTTTTAAAGAGACAATGGCGGTTTTGGAGGCACCTTCTCCCTGATTCACCACTTTAACGGACATGGCAATCCCTTTTTCCGATTTCAGCTTTGCCGCCCACTGATCTTCCAGAGAATAGAGATAGGCGAAACGGGGGCGTTCTAATCCCTGTACCGGGATGATGATCTTCGCGTCGGCGGGCGGGTTACCGTGAGCCTCTTTAAATTTCAGTTTGAAGAGGACTTCTTCCGTGAGAGAAGCCAAAGGTATTTTGAGTTTCGTCTCCCAGCTTTGGGTCGCGTCGGGTTCGATATTTCCAAAGGCGAACTCGATATTTTTGAGAAGGCCCTCCTCTGACTCCGACTGGGCCGATAATTTGTAAAAAGGGGCCTTCCCCACGTTTTTGACGCTGATTTTGAGCGCGACCGTTTCTCCCGCAACGGCTTTTTTGACCTGTTTTCCGTCTTTCAGAATGTTAAAGGAAAACTCCGCCTGTGGAGAACCCTTTTTTGGAATTTCGCCTTGCGCCCAGCGGACACCCAATTTTTGCAAAGCGGCGGCCACTTTCTTGTTCTCTTCCGTCTGCCGGGCCTTAATAGCCGGCCCTGCCTCATTAAGCATTTCAGGGCGGCTGTTGCTCGTGACCGCATCCATGAGGGAGAGGGCCACTTGCGCCACCGTATCCTCTTCCAGAATCAGGCCGGAGCGGTATTGCGGTTCTTCCTCGTCTTTGGGGGTCGGTGCCAGAAAGTGAAGCACCCATTCCGGTTTTTCCGGTTCCTCCGTCTGTCCGTCGAAATGTTTTTCAAGGTCTTTTTCGCCGAAACGGATATTTTCAATCATGTCGAGACGGTCTTTGTCGATAATGATGGGATCCAGTTCCACATCGGGGATGATGCCGATCGACTGAATCGACCGGTTTCCGGGGGTCAAATATCGGGCGACGGTCAATTTGATGGCGGCATCCAGCGGCAATTCATAGACGCTTTGCACGGAGCCCTTGCCGAAAGTTTTGGTCCCCAAAATCAGGGCGCGGTCATTGTTTTTCAAGGCCCCCGCGACAATTTCGGAGGCGGAAGCGGAACCTTCATTCACCAGGACAATAACGGGAATATCCTTTTCATACCCGTCGATTCTGGCTCTCTGTCGATCGATTAATTTCCCTTGAGGGCCCACGGTTGAAACAATGACCCCTTCCTTTAAAAAGGCATCGGAAAGAATAATTGCCTGATCCAGCAGTCCACCCGGGTTGTTTCTGAAATCAAGAATCACCCCTTTGAGTTTCTGGTTGTCGGCGAGCTCGATCAGCTGTTTGACAAAATCTTCCCCCGTATTGGCCTGAAAACTTTTGACCCGCATGAAAGCGACATTTTCTCCCTTGGGGGTTTTGACCACTTTGGATTGCACCGCTTCAATATTGATCAGTGCCCGTTTCAGGGTCATGGTGAGGGGGGTGTTGCGGCCGGAGCGTTCGATTTTTAACGTGACTTTTGTGCCGACCGGTCCGCGCAGACGCTCCACGGCTTCGGTGAGCGTCATATTGACGGTCGATTCGTCATTGATTTGAACAATCGCATCCCCTGATTTGACCCCGGCTCGCCATGCGGGAGTCCCCTCCAGAGGGGCGGTGACTGTCAGCCTTCCTTCTTTTAATCCGATGACAATACCCAGCCCGCCGAATTCCCCCTCCGTGCCGACGCGGAATTCCCGATAGACATCGGCACTTAAATAAGTGGAGTGGGGATCGAGTTCGTACACCACCCCTTCAATGACGGAGGCCTCCACCTCTTCTTTGTCGGTATCCTTGTCAATGTGCAGGGCGATAAATGCCAAGACCCCCTTAAGGCCGGATTGCAGGCTTGAGAGCTCTTTGGAGGGATATTTGAAGCGTTTGGTTGCCTGATTGACGGTGACAGAACAAAAATCTTTTTTTTCACATTGCGCCAAAACCTCGGGGATATTTCTTTGAACCTGATTTAAGGCCGCTTCAAACATGGCTTGGGTATCGATACGGGCCGGATCGACATAATAACGCTGGATATAAGCGATTGTTTTGGTGGTCAAAAGGGCATTGGCCAAGGGGTAGTTGGGGTCGGGAGGTTTGGCGCTGATAGACCGAAGACCGAAGACCGAGGACCAAAGACTCAATAAAAGAGTTAAAACAAGTAATCGGGTCAGAATGGGGCGCATAAGAGGTTGCATTCTAAGGGGTTAGGCTAGGTTTTTCAAGTAAATTCACGGATTTGTCTCCCCGTGCGCAACTTTCGGGTCCCCTTTTGCCGATAACTTTATAGAGACGCAAGGGGATTTTTTTTATATTATGAGACCCATGAGATTGAATTTGAAAACTGTTACAGTGTTTTGGACCCTCCTGATTTCCTTTTCCGTTTTTGCGTTCGTCGCGTTGCCCGCTTCCTTGGAAGATTTGGCCGCCGGAGCCGATCTGGTTTTTAGCGGTCGTTGCGAGGCCAAGCGCGATGGTTTTGTCATGAGCCCGAAAACCCAAAAGAAAATTCCGGTGATTATTTATACCTTCCGTGTGGAAGAATCGATCAAGGGAGACGCGGGCTCCACCATCGACATTACGCAGTGGAATCTTTCGCGCAAAGAGGCCGCCCAATACGGATTGTATTTGGTCGAAGCCAGCCAGTTCGCGGTGGGGCAAAAATATGTTTTGTTTTTGGGGCCTCCCTTCACGGAATATCCGGAGCTTCGTTCGGTTTTGGGGAGCAACGGGCAGGGGATGTTTGTCGTTCTTCAGGATTCAAAAGGGGTGTCAAAAGTGGTCAATGCGTACGGCAACCGGGGGATTTTCAAGGGGGTTGCCGTTAAATCGGTGAGCAAAGCCGAGCGGAATGTATTGGAATCGCCGCCAGGGCCTGTCCCGTATGACGACTTCACCTCACTGGTTAAAAAAATAGTCAAGGATTAGAAATGAATCGATTAGAAACGTCATCCCGGCGAAAGCCGGGATCCATAAGTAAATACTGGATTCCGGCTTTCGCCGGAATGACACTACTTTTCTCCCTCTCTCCCGTTTTCGCCGGCGGTCCTTATCAGTTGGGTTCATCCATATCCGGCCAACCTCCCCGATGGCCCTATCACAACTCTGAACAAAAATATGTCGTCAAATGGAAAGCCGATGGAGGCCGTTTGAACAGTCGGGTCAGCAGGGAAACTGCGATCGGGTGGGTCGAGCAGATTTTTGATAAATGGAAAGCCGCGTCGCTCTCCGTGGAGGGGGAAAATGCCCCTGTTGCCACGACGGCCCTTAAATCTGTTCCCGAAGGGGACGGCAATGTCGGGGTCGATATTACGAAAGAGAATTACGAGGTTTATGTTCATCCAGAGATGGGCTCGTTAGTTCATGCCACGATCATTTTCGATGAGGATGGATCGATCATCACCGCGTTGAGCAACGGCGATGAATTAGCAAAGGGGCAGATCGTGGGATATGGAAGCCCGATTCTGGATGGTTCCGCGAAGACCGTCATCGGCGGGTTCGTTGTTTTGAACGGCCTTTTTGTCAATGGGCAGAAGGACTTAAGAGTTCATGATAATGAGATAAGTCCGGAAGACTTCAAGGCGGTTATCCTTCATGAAATAGGACACATGCTCAATCTGGACCACAGCGCCGTCAATCAGAATACGGCCATGGTTTGCGTTTTCGGGGAGAGCTGTGACAACCCAAAGGATATTCCCACCATGTGGCCCGAGTTGCTGACGGGGGACCAATATGGATTGCATCATGATGATATTGTGACCGTTTCGTGGCTCTATCCCTCAAAGGCCTTTAATGAAAAATTCTGCAAAGCCATGGGGAGTGTGAAAAACAAAAAGAAGAATGAACCGATGGCGGGGGTCCACGTTGTCGGTGAGGGGGTTGGGAATCCGGCGTTCGACGCGAGGGGGATGGTCAGCGGTGTTTTATATCCGGAGTCGGTTCGTTCGCCGAACGGAGATTATATCTTGGCGGGATTATCCCCCAAAAAAGAATATGAAATTCGCTACGAAGAATTACCCTATAAAGAAGTGCCATCGGGGGATGGGACAAAAACAAATAAGTATTCCATAGCCTCCGGTTTTGAGCCTTTGACCAACCCCCCGAGAGGCTTTGGAGGGGGGGATATCCGGACCATCCGCTGTGAATCGGGGGGTGAGACCATTAACTTGCCGGTTGCCGCCGTTGTTTTTGAAGAAGATAAGCCTATCGGTCAGACCAGTGAATCGCCGGGTACGGAATCAACAAAAGGGTGGTGCGCATTGACTTCCAGGGGCTCTTCTTTTACATTGCACCATCATGCGGTGGAAATTTTTGGGATTTTTGGCCTTTTTGTTCTTCTCCTCTGGCGTTTTGGCGCAAGAGAAAAGTCCTTTTCGCGTTTTATCCGCCGACCCCGTTGAAATCGTTCCGGGCCAAACAACAACCATCCCGCTTCAGATAGAAATTCCCCCCGGTTATTTCATTTATAAAGATAAAACAGAGATCGAGTTTTTGAACTTGGAAGGCCTAAAGGTCAAAAATATCCAATATCCTCACCATGAGATTTACGAAGACCCTTTTTTCAAAAAGAAAAAGGAGATTTTCAAGGGGGATGCTGTGGTGGATGTTGTCCTGGAAGTCCCCGCCTCGGCCTCTTCCGGAGAGAGGCTTCTGGAAGCGCTGGTCAAACTGCAGGGGTGTTCCGCCACGCTTTGCTATCCCGAGGAAAAACATCTGGTGACGTTTCGTGTTCATGTGGGGGGGGGCGTTTCCGATTCCCGCGAGCATAACATCTCTACCCTTTCTGATCCGAAGCAATCCTCATGGAAATATCTTTTGCACACACAGGATTTTTCGAAAATTCTGGAGCAGGGGTGGTGGGTGGTGCTGATCGTCGTCTTCTTGGGGGGTGTTTTGACGTCGCTCACCCCCTGTGTTTTGCCCCTCATTCCGATCACTCTCATGATTATCGGGGTGCGTGCCCAGCATCCGGTCCGCAAAAATCTTCTTTTGTCGATTTATCTGGTTTTGGGGTTGGCGATCACCTACGCGGGGCTTGGGGTTTTGGCCGTGGCTTTGGGAAAGAGTCTCGGTTTTGTATTTCAGGCAAAATGGGTGGTTATTTCTTTGGCGATCCTCTTTTTCGCGTTGAGTCTTTCGATGTTCGGCTTTTACGAAATTCATTTACCGAAAGTTTTGCGTCATCGGTTGAACCACATTAAAGGCCACGGCAGAATCGGAGCTTTTGTCTCCGGCGCTGCGGCGGGTTTGCTGGCGGCGCCGTGCGCCGGGCCGGTGGTCGGGTCTCTCCTGTTGTTTGTCGCCGGAAACCAGAATTATCTGCAGGGGTTTATCCTTCTTTGGGTCTACGCGCTCGGGATGGGTGTGTTGTTTGTCATTCTGGGCACCGGTTATGGAACCTTGCAGGGGCGGTTTCGCCGATTCCCGTTGAGCGTCTGGGCCAAGCGGGCGATGGGACTGGTTCTTTTCGGCATCTCGCTTTTTTATCTGAACACGGTGGTTCCTCTGGAAAAAGGGCTGGCTTGGTTTGGATACCAGCGGTCGGAACAGGTGATATGGATTGACTCCGAGCCGATCGGGCTGGAATTGGGACGTCGGGAAAACAAGATTGTGCTCATCGATTTTTACGCCGACTGGTGCGCCCCGTGCAAAGAGTTGGAGATCGGGTTTTTCAGAAAGCCGGAGGTGGTCTCTCTTTTGAAACAGATGGTGCCGGTGCGCATCGATGCCACGTTTAGCGGCAATCCGGAGGTGGAGCGTGTTCTAGCCAAATACAAGGTGGTCGGTTGGCCGACGCTTCTTTTTGTATCTCCCGATGGAAAAGTTTTGAAAGATTTATCGGTGGTCTCTTACAATCCGGAATTACTATTGCGCAATATGCGTAGGGCGATTGAGTGATAAAGCAAAGTGCCGCCGACGACCATTGGGGCTTGCAGTAAAAGGGGGGCGAAGGGGATCAAAAAGGGGATGCCGAAGCCGATCAGGGTGTATTTATTTTTTTTGGCCCACTGCAGGCGCTCTTTAAAGGGAATCAACTGGTGCCCCATCGGATAGTCGGCTGTAATAAATCCAAGGGTCCACATGCCGAATAAAAACGTCATTACAACATAAAGGGCCCCACCCGCTACCGGTATAAAGTTTAAAACAGCCAAAAGGAGGGGAAAAATGAGAAAGAGGGATGCTTTTTTGCTCTCCACGATGAGGGTCTGTCCGAGACTTTTGAAAAACCGGCCCCATTGGAACGGGGGCGCTTCTACCCCCTGCACCAGCAGGGTCACTTTCTCGGCCAACAGATCAAGAAACGGCGCGGAAAGAATCAGATAGGCCACAAAAGCCAAAATGGAGAGGAAAACCAAACCGAGCAGAAAAATAAAAAGTTTTAAAATCTGTTTTAAGGTCCAAAGCCCGGCAAAGCCCAAAGCGGCCCAAAAACCTTCATTGCGGACAAGTTCCCCCAATCCGACATGAGACAGAAGAAATTGATAAAAATCAGGATAATAGTAAACGAACAGCCCCCAACTGACAGCGAGCATGAGAAGGGCGATAGTCCATGGGATTAAAACCCAAATCCACAAAGAGGGATGGGAAAAAAGGAATGAAAAACCTTTTCCCAAATGACGAAACCCCGCAAAAAAATCGGAAATCCTCGACATGAGAACCCTTGTAAATTAGAATGACTCCACAATAAAGGACATTTTATGCAGAGTCATCCTGAGCGTCAGCGAAGGATCCCGGCGACTGAAGGTTGGAATGAAGCCTTCGATTTTTATCTGAACCACTTGAGAGTGGAAAAACGGTTGAGCCCCAATTCTTTGGAGGCTTATTCCAGAGATTTGCACCGCTTTATCGATTTTGCCCGTCTTCAAAAATGGGGTGGGCCCGCGGATGTGAAAGATACCGATCTGTTATCTTTTCTTATTTTTTTGCATGCCAAAAAATTGAAGGGGAGAAGCGTGGCCAGAAATCTGGTGACGATCCGCGGCCTTTTTTCCTTTTTGGTCAAAGAAAATCGTTTGAAAAAAAATCCGACGGGGCAAATTGATTTTCCGAAGATGCTTAAGAAACTCCCCGGCTTTTTGCGGCTTTTTGAGATCGATCAGATGCTGGCCGCCTGCGATCAACGAACCCCTCATGGAATGCGCGACCATTGCATATTACAGCTTCTTTACGCCGCGGGATTGCGCGTTTCCGAATTGACGGGGCTTAAAGTAGGCCATGTGAATTGCGAAGCCGGTTTTCTTTTGGCTTTCGGAAAGGGCTCCAGAGAGCGCGTGGTGCCGCTAGGAAGGGCGGCGCTGGATTCCTTCAAAAAATATCTGGAAGAGGCAAGGCCTGCCATCACCCCCAAAAAAATATCGGAAGCCCTGTTTATTTCAAAAAGCGGAAGGGGATTGACACGCCAGAGAATTTGGCAAATTTTAAACGCCGTTGCCCGAAGGGCGAAACTGGGGAAAAAAGTGACCCCGCACATGTTTCGCCACTCGTTTGCCACCCATTTGATTGAAAACGGAGCCGATTTGCGGAGCGTGCAAACCATGCTGGGCCATTCCGATGTTTCCACAACCGAAATCTACACCCATGTCTCTTCCACCCATCTTAAATCCCTTTACGATAAATTCCACCCGCGATCCTGAATTTTCTTGTTTTTACCCATCGTCTAAACTAGGTAAAACAAGGCTTATATGGGAATAGCACTTTTCAGCGAATACCAATGGTTGTTTTCATCGACGGCGATGCTCTCTCCCTGTTTTGTTCCGGAGGGGACGCATACCGTTGGAGACGATCCCGGTGCCTGGCACCGCCTGCAACAAGACAGCTATTTTTTATGGGAGCAGCCGGCAGCCGGTTGCAGACATTTTTTGGGAGAGGGCCGCTTCAGAGAAGAGGCTATCGCCCTGGAAGGCTGCGTTTCGCAATCTTCAGCCGGTGTGGCAAAAAAACGGATTGAAATATTCCGCCTCCTTTATTTCTGCTGGCTCGATTGTGAGGCATGGGAGCAGTTTCCTCAAGGGGAGCGGATCATCCTACAAGGCGATTTGGGTTTCGGTCCGCAGAAAGTTTTTATCTGTCGGAAAATGCGCCAAATTTTGACGAGTGAGGAGGTTAACTGTTTGCTTGATCCTTCTCGCTATCCTGTAGTTCCCGAAATACAGGAGATGAGTGGGGGAAGTTGGGAACTGAATTGGAGAAATGCCTGGCTGGGGCTTATCCTTTATTTTGGAACGGTCGCCAATCATCCAGAAATTCACCGGGAAAAAGCCCGTCGAAACTTCGAAGATCTTTTGGAGATGATGTTTGAAATAAACGGCTGGCCGAGGACGATCCCCAAAAACGCATGGGATGAGGTGTTGGTGGCGGTTCGTAACTTTGTAGTCCTTCGGTTTGGCGGGAAGAGGGTCCCAAGAGGCGGAATAGAAGGTTTGAATTCAAACGGGGATGATTCCCTTTTGAACCGCTGGATTCAAGCAGGAGGAGATCCACCGATTGATATTGATTCTGAAAGGGAACAAAAAACTTTCTTCAGGCATCTGGGAATTTTATTGCGGGCTTTCTGCCGGGACCGTCGGCAGGCTGACGACTGGATGGCCAGAGTTGTTTTCGAATGGGAGGGGTGGCCGCTGGAATCTAAAACGCCCGGGGAGAAATTGTTGTCGGCGGCCAGGAAAGCGGTTGCCGTGATGTATGAAGGCATTTTGCCAGTAACGGAATGGGGTGAAAGAGGCGGGGATTTGCTCTCCTGGATTGCCGGAGATGTCAGACACCCTCCTTCTGCTGATCTCGTTCGAAGGTTTCTGTTGGCCAGCGGCTGTTTTGAGCCTTCTCAAGTCGATTGCCTGATTGAGGAAGCGGATATATCTTTCTGACTGTTTCCTAGGAGGTAAACTCCATCAAAAATTTGCGGATGAAAGGATCAATGTCGCCGTCCATGACGGCATCCACGTTTCCGGCCTCAAGGTTGGTCCGGTGGTCTTTGACCATTCGGTAAGGTTGCATCACGTAGGAGCGGATTTGGGAGCCCCATTCGATTTTCTTTTTCGTTTTTTCAATTTCGTCTTTCGCCTTTTGCCTTTTTGCCAGTTCGGCTTCGTACAATTTTGCCTTGAGGAGCTTCATCGCCAAAGCCCGGTTTTGATGCTGGCTTCGCTCGCTCTGGCAGGCGACGACGATGCCGGAAGGATTATGTGTCAGACGGATCGCCGATTCGGTTTTGTTGACATGTTGACCCCCGGCACCGCCGGATCGGAACGTATCGACACGTAAATCATCCTCATTGATTTCAATTTCGATCTCTTTTTCGACATCGGCCAAAACAAAAACCGATGCGAAAGAGGTGTGGCGCCGTTTGTTGGCGTCAAACGGAGAGATGCGGACTAAGCGGTGGACCCCGATCTCGGCTTTCAGCAAACCATAGGCATAATCCCCCTCCACGGTCAAAACGGCACTTCGAAAACCGGCCCCGTCGCCCGGTGTAAAATCGACCACCTGATTTCTGAAGCCGTGTTGATCACACCAGCGGCGATACATGCGCAAGATCATTTCCGCCCAGTCGCAGGCCTCGGTTCCGCCGGCGCCGGCATTGATAAACAAAATTGCCCCCGCCTTGTCGTGCTCTCCGGAAAGCATCTTCTGGAATTCCAGTCTCTCCATCTCTTTTTCCACGGCGGCCAAATGCCCCAAGGCTTCCTGCACCAGCTCGCCGCTTTTATCTTCGGCCGCCAGATCGAGCGTTGCCTCCACATCGTCCATCTGGTTTTTTAGGCCTTCCCATTTTTCGACCAAAGCTTTCAGGTCGTTTAATTCTTTCATCAACCCTTGCGCCTTTTTCTGGTCGTTCCAGAAATCAGAATCTTGAGAGAGGGCCTTCAATTCATCGATTCTTGTCTGTTTTGTTTTGAGATCGAGGTGTTTGTAGAGATCATCCAGTTTGGTCTGGCAGGCGTCAAACCGATCTTTGAGTTCTTTGGACATAGAGGCGTATTAGTTGCCATAGTGTAAAAATAAGGCAAGCAATAACAAACCAATCGCCAAGGCGGGTGTAGACTGTTTGTTCGCCCAGCAAAGGTGTTTGAAAAACCACAACTCCCTCTTCAAACAGGGGAGATTGCATCGCCACTTTTCCCGTCGGAAGAATCACCGCCGTGACTCCGGTGTTGGTGGCGCGGACCATGGTTCTTTTGGTCTCGATGCTTCTCAAAACCGCCAACGCCAAATGCTGATAGGGTGCCGAAGAGACGCCGTACCAAGCATCATTCGTGATGTTGATCAAAAGGGATGCTTGGGCCCGTGCCATGGTCCGAGCAATTTCTGGAAAAATATCTTCGTAGCAGATGAGAGGGGCAATCCGAAAATTTTCCAAAGTCAGGGGATAATAGGCCTCTCCCGCCTCAAAATCGCCGATGGCCGCGACCGGTTTGATGAACGGAAGCCATTTTTGCAAAGGATTGTATTCTCCAAACGGGACCAGATGTTTTTTGTGGTATTTATCGAGAATGTTGCCGCTTGAATCGAGAAGGGCGGCGCTGTTGAAATATCTTTCTCGGTTGTTTTTGACCGTTACAAAATTAAGTCCCAGAAGAGTATAGGGGCGTTCTCCGCGCCGGGTCAAAAGTCCAATATCGGCCGGGGCCAGCTTGTCATCGGTCAGCCAGACATTGTCGGTGAACGAGGCCTCGGGCCAAATAATCAGGTCGGCATTCTCTTCCACTTTAGCGACAAGCCTCGAAAAAATGGCTCTCTGTTTGGCAAAGGTTGTCTCATCCCATTTTTCGTTTTGCTGAATATTGGGCTGGATCAACCCCACCTTAAGGTAAGGTGCTTTTGCACTCTGGGCCTCAACGGTATTGAGGCGATAAAATCCGTACCCCAAGACAAGCGCAACAAGGAGCAGTGTTATAACTTCATAAGGTGCCTGGCTCCTCATGAGGTGCCTGGCTCCTCGTGAAGAGGCGAGCCAGATGTTGATCCAAACGAGGAGAAAGGAAATACCGTAGGCGCCGGTGATGTCGGCAAATTGGACCAAAGGGAGATAACCCGTTTGCGACATCGAAAGGGGAGACCATGGAAAACCGCCAAAAGGGGTATAATTTCTGGCAAATTCCGAAAGAACCCAAAAAATGGGGAGCCAGAGAATAAATGGTACTTTTGTTTTCAAGGAAAAATAACGGGCAAGTCCGCAAGCGGCGCCGGTGTAGAGAGACATCATGACGACCAGAAGAATTAAAACAATAACGCTGGTGGCGGGGGGGATATGCCCGAATGTATGGAGTGCATTATAAAGCCAATACCAAGAGATGCCGAAGGAGACGAGGCCGAATAAATAACCGTATTGAAACGCCTGCCGCGGCGAGGCTTCATAGATGGCGATAATAAGCGGCACCAACCCGACCCACGCCAAAAACCCCATATTTGGGAGATGCCAGCCAAAGAGAATTGTTGGAAAAGAAAGGGCGATCAGTAATCCGGAAAAAAGAGCGAGAGAGACTTTTTTCATGAAGGTCCTTTACAATACTTTCATCATCCACTCAAATTCTTTCTGGCGCATCAGGAGGGCCTCTTTTTCGGTGAGGTCGTTGTAACCTTTCACGTGCAAAAGTCCGTGGCACATGAGCAGAGCCGCTTCGTGAAAAAGTTTTAGCCCCCGTTTTTTGGCTTGTATTGCGGCCTGGTCCAGGGAAATGACGATGTCGATTGTCCCCTCACCCCAACCCTCTCCCACAGGGGGAGAGGGAGTTTTAAAAGTTATGACATCTGTTACCGAAGGTTCCTTTAAAAAACGGCCGTGAATTTTTTGGATTTCCCG
>JAUYJH010000062.1 GCA_030688705.1 Deltaproteobacteria bacterium | reverse complement strand
CGTCATCATCAATGGAGACACCAAAGGCCGGCATTTGGGGAACGTGGATCGGGCGTTGGAAAACGTTTTAATACCCCAAGGTTATACAACCTTTGTCGCCAGCCCCTCAAAACCCTCCGTTTCACATGACCATTATTTTTCAGGGGATCGTGAGGGAATCGAAGCGCTTCTTAAACAACTGGAAGAAAGAGCCGATCCAAACACGGAGCTGGTCCTTTATACCACAGGGCATGGGGTTGAAGAGGGATTCTGTCTGGAGAGCGACTGCAAGACACAAGACCTTCTGGCCCGTCTGGGCCGCCTCCCCTTTGATAAAAAGAGGGTGGTGGTGATGGACCAGTGTTACGGCGGGGGGTTTGTGCAACTTTTTTCGAGCGATCCGAAGACGCTGTTTACCTCGGCGGGGAGCCGGGGAGAGGCTGATATTTGTCAGCAAATCGCACCGTATCTTTGGGCCCCTTCCGGCGAGGTGCCGGATGAAAATAAGGATGGGGCAATTAGCTGGCAGGAAAGATTTGCCTATGCGGTAGAGGACCGAAAAATATCCTCCGAGCCGCAGTTTGTTGTCTCCGCCGGGTATGTGTGGGAGGGAAAACCCCCTTTTTCAAACAAGGTACAAGATATTGCGGACGAGGCGGCTTTGCAGCAGGCACTGGGCCGATTGCGCCCGGGGCAATATGCCGTAATCACCTTTTCGGCCGACTGGTGCGGCCCCTGTAAGACATATGCGCCGGGGTTTGAAGGGTTTGCAAGCAAGGGAGCGGGCCAGCATTTGTATTTGAAAACGGAGAATGAGGCGTTGGCAGAGCAGTGGGGGGTGCAAGGCTACCCCACGGTGATGGTGGTGAGCTGGAGAGGGGATCGGCGCGTTGTTGAAGATAGAAACGCTGTTCCGGAAGAATTGGCGGGATTTGAAGTCCCATTGGAAAAAAGGTTATCAAGAAAAATTGAAATGGCGGAAAAGATTGAAGATGACCAGGCTCGGGCCGTTGCCTTGAGGGGCATCGCTGTTTATTTGGCCGAGGCCAATTTGGGAGAAAAGGCTGTGGCGCTCTTCGACAAATCGATCGCCGCCGCGGAAAAGATTGAAAATGACCAGAGTCGGTCCACTGCCTTGAGTGGGATCGCTTTTTATTTGGCCGAGGCCAATTTGGAAGAAAAGGCTGTGGCGCTCTTCGACAAATCGATCGCCGCCACGGAAAAGATTGAAAATGACTGGGCTCGGACCTGTGCCTTGAGGGACATCGCTTATTATTTGGCCGAGGCCAATTTGAAAGAAAAGGCCGTGGCGCTCTTCGACAAATTGATCGCCGCCGCGGAAAAGATTAAAGATGACCAGAGTCGGGCCGTTGCCTTGAGGGACATCGCTTCTCGCGTTCGAGAAAGTGGCCTATCGGACCGGATCCGGGTTCCGACAAAATAAAAGATCAAAAAACAAAATCCAAATTCCAATTTCCAAACCCCAAACAAACCGTTCGTTTGAAACATTGTAATTTGGAAAATGGGAGTGGTGGAAAATGCATGAAAATCGTGATGTCATTCTGAACGCAGTGAAGAATCCCGTTAAAAATCGGGATCCTTCGGCTACGCCTCAGGATGACAAACGTGAAATTTTTCATTTTCCACCACTCCCAAAATTAGAAATTGTTTAGAATTTGGGATTTCGTGCTTAGTAGTTTGTGCTTAGCAGTTTGTTGACAAAGTTCAATTTTGTCATTGCGAGGCCCCGAAGGGGCCGCGGCAATCTCTCGATAAGCAATATATTGCATTTGGATTGCTTCGCGGAGCCTGCCCCGAGCCGAGAGATTGCTTCGCTTCGCTCGCAATGACAAGCGTGGGGGATCGCAATGACACCTGCAAAGAGTTTGTCAACAGACTGTTAGTATTTTAGTCTTTGGTTTTTTGAAATTTTGGTTTGTGTTTTTTATTTTTGATATTTGATTTTTAATTTTATTCTGCGGTTTATATAACTATTGCATCTTCCAATCCAAACGGCTCGGAACGAAGGCGCCGGAGTTGAGTAATGTGGGCGCCGCATCCTAATAGTTGTCCTAAATCATGCGCAATGGAACGGATATACGTTCCCGAAGAACAGCGGGCTTTCAGCGTCACTTCACCCCTCACCCCAACCCTCTCCCCCAAGGGGAGAGGGGAAATAATTTCCAGCGAATAAACCGTTATTTTTCTGGGGGCGGGCTCGACTTTCTCTCCCCTTCTTGCCAATTTATAAAGCGGCGTTCCATTTTTTTTGATGGCCGAAAAAGGAGGCGGGGTTTGAAGGATTTCGCCGGTGAATTGGGGGAGAAGGGATTCCAGTAGATTCTTCGCTCCGCTCAGAATGACATCTTGTACTGGATTTTCACGTACAACTTTCCCCTCACTATCATACGTATCGGTCTCCACACCCAGCCGCATTGTAAATTGATATTCTTTATCTTTTCCCAAAAAAATCGACTGTAATTTTGTGGCGCCATCGATCAACAAAATGAGCACGCCGGTTGCCAGAGGATCCAGAGTCCCCGCGTGCCCCACTTTTTTGGCGCCGAGCTGACGTTTAAAATGCTGGCAGATATCGTGAGAAGTGGGGCCGGAAGGTTTGTCGATGACGAGAATGCCATTCATATGTTAAATTCTAATTTCTAAATCCTAAATCCCAAACAAACCACAATTTCATAAATCCCAATTTTCAAACCGTTTTTGTATTTGGAGCATTGGTATTTGGAATTTGTTTAGTATTTAGAGTTTAGGATTTAGATTTTTTCCAATCGCTTCTTCAATCTGCATCTTCGCGGTGGGGAGGTCGGCATTGATAACACAGCCGGCCGCGTGCTTGTGGCCGCCGCCTCCGAATTGTTTGGCCACTTTGGAGACATCGATTTTGTTTTTGGAACGCATGCTGATCTTGATTCGGCCATCTTCCATTTCGCGGTAAAGGGCGGAGACCTCCACGCCGGCGATCGAACGGGGATAATTGGCAAATTCATCCGACAAATCTTCGTGCGCTTGCGCTTCTTTGAGCATTTCACGCGTCACATCCATCGAGGCAAATTGCCCGTCAAAACCGATATGCAGCGATTTGAGTGAAAGCCCCAAAAGATGATAGCGGTTGAACGGGTTGTTCTCTTCCAGATTCTGCGCCACAAACCAGGGTTTGGCCCCTTCGCGCAATAACTCGGCCGCCAATTGAAAAACCTTTTCGGTGGTATTGGAATAACGGAACGACCCGGTATCGACCACCATCGTGCAATAGATCAGGTTGGCAATATCCGCGCTCTTGTGAAGCCGCATTTTTTTTAAAATCGACCAAATGACACAGCCGGTCGATGCGGCTTTAGGGTCGATGCAGTCGATATCCCCCACCTTGGCATCCAAAAGATGATGGTCGATGCAAATAAGCGTCTTGAATTTTTTGGCCTCCACCGCGTCGGCAAATTCTTTGCTGATTCGTTTTGGCTGCGCGCAATCGACCATGATGGCGCAATCAAACCGGCCTTCGGGAAAAGCGCCGGTCACCTGCTTGACGGCGGGGAGAAAATGAAGATTGAACGGCACCGCGTCGCGGTTATAAACAACCGCTTTTTTTTTGAGTTTTTTAAGGGAAACACCCAGCGCCAGCGCCGACCCGATCGCATCCCCATCCGGGTGATAATGGCTCACGATCAGGAAACTTTTATTGCTTTTGATTGCTTTTATTACTTTCTGCATTGGGTCTTCTGTCTTCGGTCCATGGTCCTCTGTCCTATCAAAGTGTTTGCGCCGTCTCTTCTCTCTGGAAGGCCTCAATCACATCGCCTGCTTTAATGTCATTGAAGTTTTCAAGCCCGATGCCGCATTCCATGCCGCTGGTCGCCTCTTTGGCATCTTCTTTAAACCGTTTGAGCGACACTATTTTTCCCTGATGGACAATGGCGCCGTCCCGAATCAGGCGGACCAAGGCGTTCCGTTTGATGGTCCCCTCCGTCACACCGCAACCGGCGATGGAACCGACTTTGGAAACTTTGAAAATCTGTTTGACATTGGCCCTTCCCAAAAATTTCTCGGTGACTGTCGGTTTGAGCAGACCTTCCATCGCCTTTTTGACGTCGTCAATCATTTCATAAATGATGGAGTGGATGCGGATATCGATTCCCTCATGTTCGGCCAAACTTCTCGCTTTCCCTTCGGGGGCCACGTTGAAACCAAAAATAACCGCGTGGGAAGCGCGGGCCAGCATGACATCGCTTTCGGTAATGCCGCCGGTGCCGGAGTGCAAAATCCTGACGGCCACTTTTTCCGTGGAGAGTTTTTCCAGAGACTGGATGACCGCTTCCGTGGAACCGGCCACATCGGCCTTCACAATCAGGGGCAATTCATGCGACTCGCCGCGGGCGATTTGTTGCTGCAAATCTTCCAATGAAATTTTGACTGTCTTGACCAGATCGTTCTGCCGTCTTTTGGTGCTTCGCGTTTCCACAACCCGCCTGGCGTCGCGTTCATCCTCGACCACAAAAAATTCCTCGCCCGCTTCGGGAACGGTATTCAGCCCCACCACTTCGACCGGCGTCGCGGGAGGAGCCTCTTTCACCTGCTCCCCATCCGCGGAAACCATCGCGCGGATGCGTCCATAACTGGTCCCTGCCACGGCGTAATGGCCCGTCTTTAAAGTTCCTTTTTGCACCAAAACGGTCGCCACCGGACCGCGGCCCCGATCGAGGCGCGATTCAATGACGGCCCCCTTGGCATTTCCCAGAAAATTGGCCTTGAGCTCTTTCACCTCGGCGGTCAAAAGAAGCATTTCGAGCAGCGTGTCCAACCCCTGCCCCGTTGTGGCGGAGGTGCCGACGCAAATAACATCCCCCCCCCATTCTTCGGGGACAAGCCCGTGTTCCGTCAAAGCCCTTTTCACTTTTTCGGCATCGGCCTGCGGTTTGTCGATTTTATTGACTGCCACGATGATCGGAACGCCCGCGGCCTTGGCATGGTCTATCGCCTCTATGGTTTGCGGCATGATACCGTCATCGGCGGCGACCACAAGCACCACAATATCGGTCACCTGCGCGCCGCGCGCCCGCATTTTGGTAAAAGCCTGATGGCCGGGCGTATCGATAAATGTGATATTCCCCTTGGGAAGAGCCACCTGATAAGCGCCGATATGCTGTGTGATGCCGCCGGCCTCTCCTTCGGTCACTTTGGTTTTGCGAATGGCATCGAGCAAGGATGTTTTGCCGTGATCGACATGCCCCATCACGGTCACAACGGGGGCGCGCAAACGGAGCTCTGTTTTTTCCTCCGTGGGGGCCTCCTCCAAAACCTCTTCTTCTTTGAAAGCGGTGTGTTGAATTTCATAACCGTAATCGGTGGCGATGAGCGTTGCCGTATCGACATCCAGTCCCTGGTTGGCCGTGACCATCACCCCCAGATTCATCAGTTTGCGGATGATCTCGGACGACTTGATCCCCATTTTTTGGGATAATTCCGAAACGGTGACCGCGTTTTCCATGCGGATCACTTTTTTGGTCACATTGGTTTCCGTGACGGTTGTTTTTTTGAATTCACGGCGCGGATGTTTTTTTCTGCGCCCGACGGCCAGACTCGGTTCAAAAACTCTTTCGATGGCGGGCTCCCATGTCTCTTCGGGTTCCCCGGCCACGACTTCTTCGAGTGTTTTTTGCGCGAATTGCTTTAACCCGCCGGCTCTCTGTATATCTTCCAGTTCCAGCTCGGCTTTCGATTTTTTCTTTTTGGGGGCGACAACTTTTTTGAATTTATCTTCTTTTTCAGGGGCGGGCGGAAAAGCACCCGGGCCGGAGGGTTGTGCCGCGCCCGTTTTGGGCTGCGACGAAGGGGTCTGCGGCAATTGAATATGGCCGACCGGCCTTAAACCGACGCGGGGAGCCGTCACCCTTTCCGGCTGCTTTGCGGCCGGAGCAGCCGCCTTCGCGGCGGGAGTTTGCGGTGCCGCCGGTTCCGGAGGGGTCTCTTTGGCGCGCCGCCGAATGACGGTCGGTTTTACCCTTTTTTCATCCACCGATTTTTTGTCGGGACTATCCATTCGTCTCCTTTTTGGTCTCTTCCTCTTTGGTCTCTTCCTCCGCCTTGATCTCTTCCCCGGACTCTCTCTTCGTTTCTTCTTGAGTTTCTTCCTTCGGTTTGGAGAAGGCCGCTTCCGCCAACTCTCTGGCTGTTTTTGCCTCGCCGGCCTCTTTTTCTTCTTTCTCCGCCCTTTCCTTCGCCTTGCGTTCTTCATCTTGCACTTGCAAGACCGCCATTAAAGCATGAGTGGATTGGCCCTCTTTCACGGCCTTTTCGGCCGCTTCTTTGATCTCTTTTAATTTTTCGGCGCCGACCCCCGGCACTTCCTTGAATTTTTCCCAATCGATATGGGCGATATCTTCAAAATTTCTGAAACCGTGAGCATACAGAATAATCGCGTTGCTGTCATCAATACCCAGCACCTTGACCAAAATCGCCTTGCATCGGTTGGATTGTTCCTGCACGCGGGTTTCGCTGTACACATCGATATTCCAGCCGCTCAACTGGGCGGCAAGACGGACATTCTGCCCCTTGCGCCCGATGGCCAAAGAGAGCTGATCGTCGGGAACCACCACCTCCATGGAACGCTCTCTCTCTTTGATGATCACCTTGACCACTTCCGCGGGGGCAATGGCGTTGCAGACAAAACGGGCCGGGTCTTCATCCCACATGACGATATCGATTTTCTCGCCCCTCAATTCCTGCACCACGCTCTGCACGCGGGAACCCTTCACCCCAACGCAGGCCCCCACCGGATCGACATCGGAATCTTTGGAAGTGACGGCGATTTTGGCGCGCACGCCCGGTTCTCTGGCGACGCTCTTGATCTCCACCGTGTTGTCGGAGACCTCGGGGGCCTCCATCTCAAAAAGTTTTCGGACCAGATTGGGGTGTCTTCTCGACAGAACAATCATGGAGCCCCGCGCGTGCGGATTGATTTCCACGAAGTAGGCCTGCACCCTCTCCCCCATTTTGTAGTGTTCGGTCGGGACCTGCTCGGTTCTGGGGATGGAAGCCTCGGAACGGCCCAGATCGATGATCAAATCCCCTTTTTCATAACGTCTTACGGTGCCGGTCACCAATTCACCCACGCGATCTTTGTATTCGTTATAGATCAGGTCTCGCTCGGCATCGCGGACCTTGGTGATGATCACCTGTTTGGCGGCTTGCGCGGCAATGCGGCCGAATTCGGAAGAATCCATTTTCACGCCGATGCTGTCCCCCTCTTGCACATCGGGGTCGAGCGCCTGCGCCGCCTTTAAAGTCATTTGCGTATTGGGATCGGTGATGTCGTCTGTGACCGTTTTAAATTGAAAAAGTTCGATTTCGCCGTTTTCCTCGCTGTAGTGGGCCTCCAGCTCACCCAAGTGTCCCCACTTTTTACGGGCCGCGCTCAAGAAAGCGTGTTCGATGGCTTCGATCAGTTTGGGTTTGGGGATGTTTTTGTCCCGAGAGATCTGATCCAAAACCCGATCGAGCTCCACAAACATTTTGTTTTTAACTTTTCCCTTCTGTTTCGACTTCGCCTTGACCGATTTCGGTTTTGCCGATTTTATTTTCGTTTCTGTCGCCTTTGCTTCTGTTGTCATAAATTCTCCTTCTGAATTTTCAGTTTTGCTTTTTTGACGGCTTCCAGCGGAATGATCCACTCTTTTTCATCATCCCGCACAATAATATTTTCTTCTTGTACCCCCTGCAACCGGACCGCCGTAAAGGTATGGCGGGCTATTACAGGGGCTCGCGTCGCCCCCTCCGGCGGCAAAGCCACCGGAGCCTCCCCCTCTCGCTCGCTTCGCGAGCTAGGAATCGGGTAGTGGGTCTTAAGACTGACCGTTTCCCCCACAAACCGTTCAAAATCTTTTTTTCGCCTTAAAGGCCTCTCCAAGCCGGGGGATGAGACTTCCAGGGAATAAGAGCCGGGTATCGGGTTTTCAATATCCATCATGGCACTCATTGCCCGAGAGGCGGTCGCACAATCATCGATTGTGACGGGGCCCCCTTCCTGCACAACCCGATCAATATAGAGCCTTAACACCCAGCGCCCCTGTTCAGAAACAAATTCCCTTTCAATAAGCTCAAGCCCCAGATTTTCCAAGATCGGCGCCGTCAAAACTTCAATCTTTTCAAGAATATCTTTTATGTTCATTGCAAAAAAAAAGCGGGCCAACCGCCCACTTTGCATTCCCGCTTAAAAACGGGTGAGGGGTAACATAAGGCTTTATCGATGGCAAGGAGTTTGATAGGGGACCAAAGACTATGGACCGTGGACTACGGACCTCTTCTTTAGGGTCCGTGGTCCCTTGTCCATGGTCCTTGGTCCAGATATGAAACTAGGCTCTGTCCCCTATAAAAACGCCATTCCCCTAACAGCGTACCTGGATTGTGATATCTATTGGGCCCCCCCTTCCCAATTGCCCCGTTTGGCCGGTCCCGATGACATTATTTTGGCCCCCATTGTGGCCGCCTTTGAAGACCCTTCATTATATATATTGGAGGGGGTGGGGATAGGCAGTTTCGGCCCAGTCGATACGGTAAAGTTATTCTTTAACAAAACAACGGATGTCAAAAATATCCGTACGATTTCATTGGATACCGAATCCAAAACATCGGTAGCTTTGTTAAAAATCCTCCTCCATTATTGGACCAAGGACAATGGACAAGGGACAATGGACCAAAAGCAGAAAAGTTGTCGGTCCATGGTCCACGGTCCTTGGTCCTTTGTCCATTCCAGTGATGTTCTCTGCGATGCCGCCTTACTCATCGGCGACAAAGTCTGGGAACAGGGCGATAAACCGGCCCTCGATTTAGGCCAGGCCTGGACCGAATGGACCGGCCTTCCGTTTGTTTATGCCTGCTGGATGACGAAAAATCAGATCATCGGAAAAGAATGGAAACAAAAACTCATCACTCAAGCCCAAAAAAATTTAGAAAATCTGGAAAAAATATCGACCGATCCAAAACTATTAAAATATTGGCGGCAGCTGGTCTATGAAGTGGGCCCCAAACAAAAAGAGGGAATCCAACTCTTTCAAAAATATTGGTGGGAGTTGGAGAAGAAAGAAATTTTTCCTCTTAAATGGATATAAAATGTTAATCAAAGCCCCGTATATTGTGACGATGGAAGGCCCCGTTTTGAAAGACCATGCGATTTGCGTGGAGGGGGGGAAAATTGTCCAGATTGCGCCGCAAAAAGAATTTTCTGACGACGGTGAAGTAATCAATCTCTCCAACACCATTTTGCTTCCGGGCCTCATCAACTGCCATTGCCATCTGGAATTATCGCAACTGCCGGCACCGCTCCCCTATCCCGGCTCTTTTGTCTTGTGGATCGATGAATTGACGCGGGCCAAGTTGGGAATGACTCCGGCTGATACCGAAGCGGCGATTAAAATCGGGATTCAAAAATTGCTGGCGGGTGGCACGACAACGGTGGCGGATCATGTCAGCGTCGGCACCGATTTGAAGCCGCTGTTTGATTCACCGCTCGACGGGATTGTTTATTTGGAAGTGATGGGGATAGAGAGACAACGGGCGGAAAAGTTTTACGAGGAAGCGAAGCGAAAAATGGACCGAGGACCATGGACCAAGGACCATGGACTAAAATTCAAAATCATCCCCACACCGCATGCACCCTATTCTTTATTGCCGGAGATATTTCAAAAATTAACATCACCACATCCGCACACCCGCGCATCAGCACCTCTTTCCATCCACATCGCTGAAAGCGCCGAAGAGTTTCTGCTCTTCAAAGAAAATTGCGGGCCTCTGTTTGAATTTTTACAGCTTAAGGGAAAAACACCCCCCTCTCAAAATGAAACACCGATTCATTATCTAGAGCGCCTTGGGCTTTTACCCGATCGCTTCATGGCGATTCATGCCAATTATCTGGAAGATGAAGACATCACCGCTCTATTACGCGCCGAAGCAACTGTGGTCCACTGCCCCGGAAGCCACGCCTATTTTGAGCACGACCGTTTCCCGATGGGGTTTTTTCTCGATGCCGAAATAAATGTTGCTTTGGGAACCGACAGCCTCGCCAGCAATGAAAGTTTAAGCATGCTCCGACAGATGCAAATAGTCCTCGACACCTATCCGGAGCTGACCCCCGAATCGGTCTTGAAAATGGCAACCCTCAATGGCGCCAAAGCCCTGATGCGTGAAACCGAAATAGGCTCATTAAAGGTCAACAAATTGGCGAATATTGTCGGAGTTCCTCTTCGTAACAACAGCAAATCGCCATTGGACAACATTTTGCTGTCAGAAAAGGGTTGCTTTTCGATGATCCGAGGGATATGCACGCTCGATCAATCAATAAGGAGGTAATTTATGAGCGAGCTCAAGATGTACCAAGCCACAGCTATCAAAGGAGAGCTTCGCCTTTTCGATAAGGCCAACCCGGCATTGCAACAACAGGCAACTGTGGTTACTGAACTGGCTATTGACAAAAGCCGCCAGCAAGACACCTTCACAGACCTGAACACCCTCTTTGCAAAATATGCGAATGACAATAAAAATCAGGTCGCCGTTTTTTTCCCGATTAAGTCTCAACAGCTCCTCGGTTATGTTTATGTCTACGAAGTTCCCCTTGCAAGCGATGGCATCAAAGCCGGTGGTGTTTATCTTTTTGACAAAGCAGCGGGCTTCTCCTCTCCATTTCTCCCTTCAGACGCCTCAAAAAATCCCGAGGGTTATGCGGTTGGAATGGTAAAATATGTCGATTTTGATGGAACCAATGTGAGCGGGCAATCAAGGGTAACCACTGAACTTGAGGTGAGAGAACAGGTTTTTCAAGCTGCGATGGCAAAATTCATAGCCTATCAAAATAAGGGGCGGGTTGTTGTTGAAACAAAATAAAACCACAGTAGATAAAATTTTTGAGGCAAAGAAGCAAAGACGCCAAGAGCTAGCCCGACTTCCTATAGAGGAAAAAGTCAAAATTCTCATCCAACTTCAAACAATGGCTATTCCCATACTTCTGGCTCGCGGAATCAAACAAAAAGCGTGGAAGGTTTAGTTGCCAACCCCTGATGGGGATGTTATAGCCCCCTCCCATGTCATTTAGATCCCTAAAAGATTTTGTCGATTTTTTGGAAGAGCGGGGCGAGCTCAAAAGAATAAAGACAAAAGTCAGCCCCAAACTCGAAATCACAGAAATCGCCGATCGTCTGGTCAAAAAAGGGGATAGCCCCGCCCTTCTGTTTGAAAATGTGGAGGGCTCCAAATTTCCGGTTTTGATCAATGCGCTCGCCTCTGAAAAAAGAATGGCTTGGGCGTTGGGTTGTGAAAAATTGGATGACTTGGCCGATGAGCTGGCCGCTCTCATCAAAACCCAGCCGCCGCAAGGGCTTCGCGACAAAATCAAGATGATCCCAAAGCTTAAGCAGATCGCCTCTTTCATGCCCAAAAGAGTCGCATCGGGCGATTGTCAGGATGTCGTTTTAAGAGACAAAGATGTCGATCTCTCACAGCTCCCTATTTTGACTTGTTGGCCCAAAGATGCCGGGCCTTTCATCACGTTTCCACTTGTCATCACACAAGACCCCGACACCAAAATTAGAAACATCGGCATTTATCGGATGCAAGTGTTGGACAAAACATCGACCGCCATGCATTGGCAGATTCATAAAACCGGCCGCCGCCATTTTGAACAATACCGCGAGCGTGGCGAAAAAATGCCGGTGGCGGTGGCGATCGGCGGCGACCCTTCGCTCACCTGGGCCGCTTGTGCCCCACTCCCCGATGGGGTCGATGAGTGTCTGATGGCCGGTTTTGCCCGAAAAAAAGGGGTGGAACTTGTGAAATGCAAAACGAATGATCTTTATGTCCCCGCCGATGCCGATTTTATTTTGGAAGGTTTTGTCGATCCCAAAGAAGATTTTGTGATTGAGGGCCCCTTTGGCGATCACACCGGCTATTACACGCCGCCGGAGTCTTTCCCCCGTTTTCATGTCACCACCATCACCCATCGAAAAAATCCGATCTACTTCACAACGATTGTCGGCCGCCCGCCGATGGAAGATGCCTGGATGGGCAAAGCGGTCGAGCGGATTTTTCTGCCGCTTCTCAAAATGACCTTCCCGGAAGTGGTCGATATGCATGTGCCGGCGGTTGCCTGTTTTCATAATCTTGCCATCATCTCTTTGCACAAACAGTATCCGGGGCACGGAAAAAAAATGATGATGAGTCTTTGGGGAATGGGGCAGATGATGACAAACAAATGTCTCATCATCGTCGACCATGATGTCGATGTGCATAATCTTTATGAGGTGGTCTGGCGGGTGACCAATAATATAGACGCCAAACGGGATATCAGTTTTGTGGAGGGGCCGGTTGATCACTTGGACCATGCTTCGCCGCATCAATTCATCGGCTCCAAAATGGGGATCGATGCGACCCGCAAACTGCCGGAAGAAGAATATTATCGCCGGTGGCCCGATGACGTGGAGATGGATGCGGCGACCAAGACACGTATTGATGCCCTATGGAAAGATCTGTAAAACAACTCTTCAGCAATATCAGCGGCACTTACGATTTACTCAATCGGGTTTTGAGTTTTGGCACCGACCAGCGGTGGCGCAAAAAAGGGGTCTCTCTTTTGCCCCACGGAAAAAATATCCGCGTGTTGGATCTCGCCAGCGGAACGCTCGATCTGGCCCTGCAATATGCCAAGCGGGGAGAGGGCGAAATTTACTGCGTCGACTTTGCCTTAGCCATGCTCTTGACCGGCCAACGAAAAACGCCGCCGACGCTCGATTCCAGAATCCATCTGGTCTGCGGCGACGGTCTGTGGCTCCCCTTCCCCGACGGTTATTTTGACGCGGCGATGTGCGCCTGGGGGATGCGCAATATTCCCAATACGCCGGCCGCGTTAAAAGAGGTGGCCCGCGTTTTAAAACCGGGGGGCTCTTTTTTAATTTTGGAATTTTTCAAACCGAAACGGATCGTCTCCAAAATTTTTGCCAAAACCTACGGGCGCCATGTGATGCCGGCCATCGGCAGATGGATTTCAAGAGATAAAGGGGCCTACGATTATCTCCACCGTTCCATACAGAAGTTTTTCACCCGCACGGAATATGAAAAATTGCTTCAGGCCCATGGTTTTGAAATCATTACGTCGCGCGATTTGACCGGCGGGGTCAACTCGCTCATTCTGGCCAATACCGATGGACATTAAGCCGAAAAAAATTGTGGTCGCGATTTCCGGAGCGAGCGGATCGATCTGCGCCAAACGTCTGCTCGACAACCTGGTGCAGACACCGCACACTGTCGCCATCGTCATGAGTGAACATGCGGCTCAAATTTGGAATGAAGAGCTCGAGGGTTTTGATATCAAAAAATATGACCGGCCGATTTATGGTATCCGCGATTTTACGGTCCCGTTTGTCAGCGGCTCCAACGCATGGGAGGCCTGCGTGGTCATCCCGGCAAGCATGGGGATGGTCGGAAGAATTGCCCACGGTTATTCCGACGATGTCATTGCACGAACCGCCGATGTGCAGTTGAAAGAGAGAAAACAATTGATTTTAGTGCCGCGCGAGACCCCTTACAATTTGGTGCAGATTGAAAATATGCGTTTGTTGACATTGGCGGGTGCGCTGATTTTACCGGCAACTCCCTCTTTTTATTCGAAGCCAAAAACAATTGAAGAGGCGGTCGATACGGTAGTGGCCAGGGTGCTGGATCATTTGGGCGTGGAAAACAGATTGCGCCACCGTTGGGGTGAGTAAGGTTGTCATCCTGAACGAAGTGAAGGATCCCCTAGATTTTTCGCTTCACTCAGAATGACATCCCTAAAAAAATTGGCATCGACGCTGGAGATGATTAAATTCTCTCATTCGATTTTTGCATTGCCGTTTGCATTAGGAGCGATGATCGTGGCGGCACGCGGATGGCCGGGTTGGAAAATATTTTTGTTGATTGTGGCGGCGATGGTATCGGCCCGCTCTGCGGCAATGGCCTTTAACCGCTTGGTCGATCTCCCTTTTGACAGACTGAACCCCAGAACCGAAGCGCGCCACCTGCCGCAGGGAACTTTAAGCAAAGGTTTTGTTACACTTTTTACTGTCGCTTGTGCTTTTCTTTTTTTTCTCGTCTGCTTTTACATCAACCCATTGAGTTTTCGCCTGAGCCCTGTCGCACTTTTAATTTTATTGGGCTATTCTTTTGCAAAACGTTTTACTCACTTTACTCATTTGTGGCTCGGAGTGGCTTTGGGGATTGCGCCATTGGCGGCATGGATTGCGGTAACGGGGGAGTGGCCATGGCCGGCTTTGCCGCTGGGCGCGGCCGTCGCCTTGTGGGTCGCCGGTTTTGACATCCTCTATGCCACGCAAGATGTGGAATTTGATCGAAAAATGGGATTGGGATCACTCGTTTCCAAACTGGGCCTTGATAAAGCCCTTCTTTTGTCCCGTTTTTTACACCTGGCCAGCATCTTATTCTTCTTTCAATTTGGATATATTAACCAATTACATCTCATATATTACTTTACCGTGGTTTTAATCGGGGGTGGGCTTTTATACGAACAGAGTCTCGTTAAAACGAACGATTTGAGTAAAGTGAACGCCGCCTTTTTTACCGCCAACGGCATCATCAGCCTTTTATTCCTCATCGGAATCATTCTCCACTTCCACCTTCACTAGGTGTCGGACCCCTACGGCGGGGACCCCTTTGTAGGCGTCGGACCCCTAGAGGGGGGACCTTAGGCTATCCCACTGAATTTTAAACGCATTTTTTTGCAAAATTCTTGACTGCCAATATAACGGCTTTCCCGACTCTGATAAACTTTTTCGATATGACGAAGCATATTGCCATCGAGTTTTAACTCTTCCTCCCCTGGCAGAGGATCCAATAATTCTCCTAATAGACCGCTCCTTTCCCTCAAAATATGAAAGCGATATCCCGAATAGGGCCAATCCTCCGGCCTTTTGACAAGACCCGCTTTTACAGGATTCCAGTGAAAATAGTTCATGTTATTAAAAGCGTAGCGTTCGTTTTCAATAATTCTGTAGAAAGGTTTATTGCGCCAAAAATGACCGGATCTCCCAAATTTCTTATTGAATTTTCGTGAAAACTCCCCTTTCACCCTCTGCAAAATTTGCGAAATAGCGACATCAGTGGGTATCCGGTAAAGCTCGTGAACATGATTGGACATGCATCCAATGTCATACATTCTAAAACCGAATATTTTTTTACATTCAATCAAATGGCGAATATACAAATCGAATTTATGCGGCGAATCAAACAGGAATTCGTTGTTGTTACACTTGCTGACCACAGCGTAAATTCCATTAGGGATATGTATTAGTGGCAAACGAGGCATATAAATTATGTTATCATTCCAATAGTTAACTAAAGGTCCCCCCTCTAGGGGTCCGACGCCTACAAAGGGGTCCCCACCGTAGGGGTCCGACACCTAGGACGCTTATTCAGATTCAGAGCTGTCCTCGATTTCGTCTTCCAAAAAATCCGTTTGGCCCGGAGTAGGCGCATCCGCTATCATCCATTCCTCCGAATTGTTTCGGGAGTCGCCGTCGCGCAGAATTTTTCTGGCCAAACTTGTGCCGTTCGGGGCGTCCAAAGCCGGAGTGCCGCTGTAACAGAGCAGATTATTTGCGGCGCGCAAGACCAACGGGGTCCCATATCCGATTACATCGACCAGTTGTCCTGAAGGATCGACAAGCTGGATGCAATCGGGCCCATTGGCGGGATCGAGTGTGGCGACATAATCGGCCCCTATTACTTTGGTAATCCCCGGTTGGTTTGTCACCGCATCCGCTACGACAAACAAACCGTCTTCTCCAACCTGCATCCCCTTTGGAATTTTCACCGATGAGGTAACTTTTCCATCAGCCCCGTTGACCATTATAATCTGATAATCGGAAAGATCACCCCCCGCCTCTCCATAAAGTTCGATGAAAAGATCGCCTTCCGTATCCACCCCCACGGCATCATAAAAAATTTCGCTTAAATACAAATGGGAGGGCCTTGCCGTATTGGCCCCCGTTCCGCCAACGCCTTCGGCTCCCTCTTGCGGAGCGCCGACACCGCCCGCTACGGTTCCCCCTTTCGCGTAAAATGTGCTGAAGAAGGGGGTGGGCCCGCTCCCCGGAGTCTGGTTGAGCGGCACCTGCGCCTCGGACAAAATGTCCGGCGTCAACAAAACGCCGCAACGAACGCCCGGCTCAAAATTTTCTTTGGCGATAAATCGGACGTTTTTTTTGTCCGAATCAATCTCGTAATTCCCCTTTACCCCCCGCACTCTTTCCTTTTTGACATCGTTCCAGAGGGCTGTGCGATCAATTTCCCCTTCCGGCACCGTGACCACAAGAAACGACTTGGCGGTGACGCTTTTGGAATCAACCGGCTGTGAAAACGCCACCGCGACCTGATTGGACTCATAATCCGCCGCTCCATCCGATGGAGAAACCGACAAAACAGCCGGCTGATAATCGAGCAATGAGCTGAACGAAGCGGTTTCCATGGGACCGCCGCAACCGGTCAGCGCGATAAACAACAAAAGCGCCCCTCTTTTCATCCCTCCCCCCCGAACGCGGCCCCAAACCAACCACCCGTAAGATTATCCAGGGCGGCGGTCGCTTCGGCCAATTCCAACCGCTTCAATTCCCATTCCATCCCTGTCCCTCCCATTTTTTTAAGCGCCCCCATTTCACGCGTGATCCTTTCCCGTTTGAAATAAAACTGCCGCACCTGTCCCAAAATCCGCTCCCGCTCCCGGGCCAACTCGCGGGCTTCGGCGCTGATGTCAACATCGTCCTGAGAAAAGAGAAGCTGATCGAGATACCAGATCGCCTTCACCTCAAAATTGTTGTTATTGTCGAGATTTTGCACCTGCTGTTGCTGGGCCGGCCCCACAGTGATCCCGCTGGAATTGACCGCCACGGTATCCTGAATATCGACATTCACATAATCGCGAATCCGCCTCTCGTAGCCAAATTGAAGACGGGGAAGAATCGGCGCCTTGCGGATATTTTTTCTCCATCCCGAGATGGTCGCGGGATCAAGACGGGCATAGGCAAGAGCTTTTTGGGAAACTATTTCGATGGGGGGAACTCTCTCTTGAGCAACGGCACCGCCTGCCCAAAAAACAATCGCGCAAATTAAAATGGCTCTCCCCCGCATGAACCTGTGCAAAAGCAAAACCGGTGCCAACTGTAATCAGCTCCAAATGGCCGTCGCGTTTCCATGGTGATCAATTTTCGTCGCCGGCTGACGCGAATCGGTCGCTTGTCATAAAAAGGACGGCTTTTTTTCACAAAGACGCGGCACGTTGTTTGCAATGACTTTTGATAATGTTGAATCTGCTACGATGGATTCCCGCTTTCGCGGGAATGACAATCTTGACAATCTTGGCGGGATGCGGGCCTTTGGTGCCGCCGCCTTCGATGCATCAACCTGCAAGAACCGCTCTCCTCGCCGCACAAGATTCTTCGTCCGAAAACAACCCCGCCTTCCGCATCATCCATATCGACGTCGGGCAGGGAGACGCGTCACTGTTAATCGCGCCGGACGGCGAAACAATGCTGATCGACACCGGGCCGCCGCAAACCGGGGCGCAAGCCGTCTTAAAAATAGCCAAAGAGATGGAGATTACAGCTATTAACACCATTCTCATTTCTCACAATCACCTCGACCACAACGGAAGCCTCGCGGAAATTCTCAAAGACAAGGTGGCCGCCCAAGCCAAAATCATCGACAGGGACTCGGCGCAAATCGGGGAGTTTCTGCCGCTTGAGGGGGGCGTTCTGAAAATTATCGGGGTTAACGGACACATTGGAGAAGCCGACTTCACGCCGTTTGTTGAAGACGACGAAAATGCCAGAAGCATCGCCTTGGTTCTGGAATACGGCGATTTTCGCTATTTCACCGGCGGTGATTTGACCGGAGGCGGCGGCAATCCACCCTATCAAACAATCGATCTGGAAACGCCGCTGGCCCCGCTGATTGGCGATGTGGATATTATGAAAGTCTCCCACCACGGCAGCCACACCAGTTCCAATCCCGCTTTTTTGGAAATTCTAAAGCCCGAAGCGGCCATTATTTCCGCGGGGGCCCAAAATGATTTTTTTCACCCCCACCCTTCCGTTGTCGCGCGCTATCAAAAGGCCGGCATTGAACTCCATCAAACAAAAAACGGTTCAATCTGCATCGTAATAAACGGCGGCACCTACGAAATCAAACCCTATGCCATTGACAAATGCGCCGCACCGGAGATACCAGACCCCATGGAGGAGATGCCATGAAAATCAAAATTTATACCGCGGATTACTGCGGCTATTGCAAAAAAGCCAAGGCGCTTTTGGAGTCGAAAAAAATTCCGTTTGAAGAGGTGGATATCACCGAAGACGATGCCAAAAGGGAATGGCTTGTCAAAACAACCGGAAGAAAAACCGTGCCCCAGATTTTTATCGATGAAAAACCGATTGGCGGCTTTGACGATCTGGCTAACATGGACAAAGCGGGTAAACTCAATTTATAAATAATCTTGCACGGCCTTAAGTCCGCTTGAACCACTTTTCTATTTCGCCAAGCGTCAGTTCAACCGCGGTGGGGCGGCCGTGGGGGCAGTGGGTGGCGTGATATTCGTCCATCTCTATCAACAGATGCCGCATCTCTTCCAGAGACAATTTATCTTTTGCACGAACCATTGTGTGACAGGCCATTGTTTTTAAGACAAGGTCCATCGCGTTTCCCATCGCACGCGAAGCCCCCACCTCTTCCAACTCCCGCACAATCGCGTCGAGCAATGGCGCCATCTTCGCTTCCTGAAGCAAAGCCGGAACGGCTTTGATGACAAAAGTGTTTTGTCCGAAGGGTTCAATCTCAATGCCCGCTTCCCGCAGATCGCCCAAATAGGTTTGCAAGAAACCGGCCTGTCTGGCGTTGGTCTCCCAAGTGATGGGGACCAAAAGCCGCTGTGCCGCATTTTTGCCCCCCAAATTCTTCTTCAACTTTTCAAACCCGATCCGTTCATGCGCCGCGTGCTGATCGATGAGAATCAATTTTCCGCCGACAGCTTCGCAGAGGATATAGGTATCATAAAATGATCCGATGATTTTGATGTCTTTGAAAGAAATGGGTTTTGATATATCCGGCCTGCTTTCCGGATGATGAGGGATTTCACGCAGGCGATTTTCACATCCGGGATATGAAGACAAAATCGCCGAGGGATAAGGCAATTTTTCGGGCCGACCCGAAAAATATGCCGGTCCCTCATCATCCGGAAGGCCGGCTTGTTTTTCCAATCCGCCTTCATCCACCGCATAAATCTTTTTCTGCAAAACTTTTTTAACCGCCTTGGCCACAAATTCATGGATGATCTGCGGCTTGACAAAGCGGACCTCGCGCTTGGCGGGGTGGACATTCACATCGACCTCCCTTGGGTCCATCTGCAGATACAACAATGCCTTGGGATAGCGCCCCTTCATCAGAAAATCGCTGAAGCCCGCGGTGAGAGCATGCTGCAGCATCCGATCACGCAAAAAACGGCCGTTCAAATAAAAATGGATGTCATTGGCGCTCGATCCGGTTTGGCGCGGATGAACAATCCAGCCCTTGAGAGAGAGTTCCGGGTGCCTCTCCTCAAAGGCCACGGCATCGGCCACAAAATCTTTTCCAAGACAGGCATGCAGACGTGCCAAGGGATCCCCCCCCGCGGCGCAGGAAATTTTCAAAACACCCCCCGCGGAATAATCAAAAGCGCAATCGAGTCTTGAAAGAGCCAACCGGATAAAAGTATCCTCAACGTGACCCAACTCCACCCCATCCGATTTCAGAAATTTCAAACGGGCGGGGGTGTTGTAAAAAATTTCTTTCACGATAATCCGCGTTCCATCGGGAACACCGGCGGGACGGGCCTCCAGCAACTTTCCCCCCTCGATGATAAGAGTGACCCCTTCCGACCCCCCTTCTTTCGCCTTGGATTCCATGGCCATTTTGGAAACGGCGGCAATGGAAGGGAGCGCCTCGCCCCTAAACCCCAGCGTGCGGATGGAAAAAAGATCGGCTTCTTCCAGAATTTTACTCGTGGCGTGGCGTTGAATGGAGAGACACGCCTCTTCAAGGCTCATCCCGCAGCCGTTGTCCGAAACGGTGAGCGCGTCGCTCGGTTTTTTCGAGACATCCAGCCGAATGTGCGTGGCTCCGGAATCAAGGGCATTTTCCATCAATTCTTTAACGACCGACGCCGGGCGTTCCACCACCTCGCCCGCGGCGATCTTGTCGGCCAAATTCGGCGGCAAAATATGAATGGGAGGCATAAGAGACCCCTAGCAAAGAGTTGCGAAACTTCAAGAAAAAATGCATAAAAGAACCATGCAAATTGCCAACCCGACACGGCTGGAATGGCTGTTGAGCGCTCTGCAAAGATTGTTGGGCCTGCATTCCCTGGAGGAGAATCAGCCGGTTCCCGACACCGCCGCCCTCACCAAGCTGTATTGCGGCTGCATGTTTAACGAGGAGAATTTTGTGCATCGCCGCATCTTGAGGCGGGTGGTGCCTCACGTACAGGTCGATGAAACCAATCTGGAGGCCATCCGGGCCAAAATGCCTTTGGGGACGTTCGTCTACGTCACCGTCAATCTGGGACAGCTGGACTATAATGTTTTTAACGAAATTATCGCGGCACAAGGTTTTCCCAAGGCCCAGTTTAACAATCTCCTTCGGATTCGACGATGGCTCCCCTTAAAGGAAATCAGGAACAGTTACGCCCAGAGAACGCGTTTTCTGGCGCAATTTGGAGAGTTCCCCCACCCCCTTCTTTCGGGTTACGTCAAAAGCCTTTTGAGCGAACAAAAAAGCCTTCTTTTTTCTCTGGACGCCGGAGATGCCGGCCAACTCTCCACCCCCAGCCGCGATTTTTTGAGGGTCCTTTTGGAGTCCGCCGATGTTCAAAAACCGATTTTCGTCGTCCCCCTGCAACTGGTCTGGGACAAACGCCCCAGGAGGGAAAAACCATCCCTGTTTGAAAATCTTTTCGGAGAGACGGAATATCCGGGGCGCTGGCGCAAGCTGATCCTCTTTTTTAAACATTTTAGAAAACGGGCCCGCGTCCGTTTCGGCGAGCCGATCGCGCTGGATAATTTTTCGGAGCAGGAATTGTACAAAAAAATCGTCGGCTCTCTTGAAATCGAAAAAAAGACCCTGACCGGCCCATTGATACGCCCGCGCAGCTGGTTTCTGGACCGCATTTTTGAAGACGAAGAACTCTCCCGCACCCTCTATGAAATCGCGAAAGAAAAAAACAAACCGCTCCATTCGGTGAAGAGGCTGGCTTGGCGTTACGGCAAAGAGATAGCCGCCGATGTCCGCTATTCCTACATCGAATTCGGCGCCAAAATCGTCGATTGGATTCTGAAAAATTTCTACGAAGGGGTTTTGATCGACCCGGAAGGTTTAAAAAAACTGAAACAGGTTTTAAGCAAAGGCCCCACCATTTTGGTCCCAAACCACCGCTCCCATATCGATTATCTTCTGATGGCCCATACCTGCTACTTCAACGATATCGTGGTCCCTTACGTGGCGGCCGGAATCAACCTCTCCTTTTGGCCTTTGGGCTATTATTTCCGCCACTGCGGCGCTTTTTTTATGCGCCGGAGTTTTTCTGGAAACGCCCTTTATAAAAAGGTATTTCAAACCTATCTTAAAGTATTGCTTGAAGAGGGTTATCTGCAGGAATTTTTCATCGAGGGGGGGCGTTCGCGGAGCGGCAAACTGAAAAGCCCAAAAATGGGAATGCTCTCGATGTATTCCGAGGTCATGCGCAAGGGATCCCTGCCGGATATCCAGTTTGTTCCGGTCAGCATCACCTATGACCGGGTGCTGGAACAAAAATCATATCTTTCCGAAATGGAAGGGGCTCCAAAACCAAAAGAGAAAACAACGGACCTCTTAAAACTGACACGCTATCTTAAGGGGCGCTACGGAAAAATTTACGTCAATTTTGACAACCCGATCTCTTGGCAAGAAGTCGCCCGCGAAATTCAGGAGGGCGCGTGGGATGAAAAAAAACCGAAAATCGTCGAAACGCTGGCGAGCCACATCTGCCACGCCATCAACAAACAGGTGGTGGTGATCCCGCAGGCCCTGGCGGCTTCCGCCCTTTTGATTACTTCCAGAAGGGGGGCCGAGGACCACAAAACGGAGTCTGTTTTTAAAGAACTGCTTCACTACCTGCAATGGAAACAGATCAAGCTCTCCGACACGCTCGCCAAAAGCCCGGATGGGGCCTACAAAGAGGCGATCCATCAGTTCGCATCGACGGGCCTCATCAAAAAACATATGGGGCTGGATGAGACGTTCTATGAAATTCCGCCTGAAAAACGTCTGGAGCTCGACTTTTTCAAAAACGTCTCCATCCATTATTTTGTCTCTCTTTCGCTCTGGTGCAATCTGCTTCTTTCCAGAAAATCAGAAACCTTTTTGGTGAAAAACCTCGTGGATGCATTCGCTTTTTTTCAGCGGATTTTTTATTACGAATTTCGTTTCAGCACCCGCCGCGCGCTGGAAGAGCATCTGGACAAATTGTGCTGTTATCTGCAGGAGAGAAAAGCGGTCGAGTATCACGACGGAGAAATGCGTCTGCTGCGCGAAGGCCGCCCTCTTTTGAAAGATTTCTCCATGCTGATCCGCAACTTTATCGAAGCCTATTACATCGCGTGGAAGACCTATCTCTTGCGCCCCATCTACCCCGATAACGCCAAAGAACTCACCAAAGCCATGCTGACCCATGGCAAACATCAGCTGATGCTGGGAGAGATTCAATATCCAGAGGCCGTCTCGCAAGCGACGTTTGAAAACGCGATCCAGGCGTTCCAGGCGCTGGGGCTTTTTGCCTCGGAATCGGAAACGGCGAAAAAACTGCAGAGGGAATTATCAACACTGCTAGACTTGGGGCTGTAGATCGTCCACAAACTCAAACTCATGGGAAGGTTCACCGTCTTGTTTGTTCTGACCGTTACCGCCCTGCTGTCCGTTGTTGTTTTTGGATCCTTGAGCCTCCGCGCGGGCAACAACCCGTTCTGATTCAGAGCTGACGGCGCCGCGCCCAAGATTAAAAAGAGGCGTGCGTGTCGTCTCTAAAGGGAGCATGGCGGGGTGCAAAACAACCAATGGCGTCTGAAAAGAACCTTCGTCAGGCGAGGTTTGCGACAAAAGAACCAACAGGCTTTGCGCATCGTTGAAAACCGGCTGGTGGGAACGGGTCTCGCGATTTTCGCTGTTCAAGACAAAAAGGGAAACATAAATTGTTTCGGAGGCCAGCAAAGCGTAGGGCATGCCGTTATACAAGACCGGTTCTTTTTCGCCTTCCCGCACCGTCGATGCCGAAGCGGCCGATGGCAAACCGGCTTCCGTCATTTGCGCCAAGGGTATTCCCAGATATTGGGCGGCCGTTTCCTGCACAAGTACAAGCGGCGATGAAAGAGCGGGTATCGCAATGCCTGTTCCTTCTGAAATTGAGATGGCTTCATTTCTTGCAAAACCGATCGCCAAGAGGGCTCTTTCCGATTCCAAGACAGGTTCTGTGATGGGTTGTCCCTCTCCCCTTTCCCGGCGCGCTCGTGTCGCGTTTTCAGACGGCGATGTCGTTTCTATTCCAAGAAAAATTACGGCGCCTTTGAAAGGGAGCGCAGACGCGGGAGCGGAAAGCGGATGAGAAGATTCTGGAGCAACGGCAGTGGCGGAAGACGGTGCGGCGGCGGCATAAGCCATAGCGCCGACAAAAACCGTTTCTTCTTCCGGTGCCTTTTTCAAAGCGACACGGCGCACCGGTTGAGGCTCTTCACCAAAACGCTCCGCCGATTTTTCGATGCTTTTTTTCTCTTCTGTTTTCGCAACCGCTTTCGGCTGGGGTTCAAAAATAAATTGATCGTCTTTTCCCGGCTGGATGGAATAATTTAAGGGTTCCGCGGTACAAACATTCTTGTCAAAATCGAGATGCTCGGTGGGGGTTTTTACGGCCAGATTTTCCGCGGCGGGCGGCGGCGCTTCACAAACCCCCTCTTCATAATTGAGGTAAATATTCTCTTCTTGTGTGACCTTTTTCGATTCCATTTTGAGTCCCAAGGGGAGTGATTCTACCCATTATTGTTATCGTCAGAAAAGGAGAAAAAGTTGCTTGCCATCGAAATAGAAATTATATATAGATAACCCATTGTTTTTGCTTTGTTTTTCGGGGGTCATCTAACGGTAGGATTGCAGACTCTGACTCTGCTCGTCGTGGTTCGAATCCACGCCCCCGAACACTAGTGGATTTGAGGCCCATTCGGCCATCCAGTTGAACGGATTTTTCAAGGAATATTCGAGAGTTCCACGTCTCAACCGGCAGTTCGATTGGACCAAATTGAGGATTTCACGCTTCTCTTCGTTGGTCGACCGCAAATACAATACA
>JAUYJH010000057.1 GCA_030688705.1 Deltaproteobacteria bacterium | reverse complement strand
CCTGAATTGGCTACCAAACGCACTCGAATTCTTTACAAGCTTAAAGGCTATCCCGAAGATTGGATCGAGAAACGTATGCGTGGCATCGCCATTCGAGAGGAACTCACCGATGAGTGGCAAAAACGCGGTGCACAAGAACAAAAAGACTACGAGATTCTGACAGCAGAAGTTTCAAAAGCCACCTTTGGCGTCACTCCCTCCGAGTATAAAAATCTTAAAGGTCTCAAACGGGAGAACCTGCGCGACCACATGGACGATTTTGAACTCATTTTTACCATGCTTGGCGAACGTTCTACGACGGAAATCCACAAAAATGAAGATTCCAAAGGTCTGGCAAAACTTAAAAGCGATGCCAAATCTGGTGGCGAGATTGCGGGCGGTGCTCGCCGAGAATTAGAAAAGCGACTGGGGCGATCTGTGGTTTCTAAATCAAATTTTTTACCACATAAGAAGATTCAAAAAACTTTGAAAGGGAAGTAATTCCCCACTCATTGGGTGGGGAATTAAGCCAGTCGGGCGCACAACTTCTTTGGGGAGTGAGTCGATAACACATTGGAATGATTCCACTCTCCTCTTCCATTTTTTCCGGTATTGCTTTGGTCGATCCTGCCATTGCATCCCAACGTCTTTTGTCTGCCACCTACAATCTTGCCGACCTTAAAGAGGAGCTGGCAGTACTGAATACCGACCTGACGTTTCAAAACCCTTATCGCTCTTTTTTAACAGCGTTGGAAAGTGGGGATCTCAATCGGGCACGCCATGTCATTCGGGCCGAGATAGCTCCCCTTCTTGAACGCATTCCCCCGGAAGTTTGGACAACCTGGATGAATGGGGCGGCCCCCGGTTTTTTTGCTCCTTTGACACATTGGCAGACTTTTATCAGCCGACTACGGGGGAAAAAGCCTATCATCAATCCGGACCCCGTCATTACCCATGTTCTGAATCCCCTCCCCCAAAATAAGATGCCGCTCAAAGAGTGGCTCGATGATTGGAAAAAAAGATTGGATGCGGCTTATCAACTACCGTGGCAAAACCAACCGGCAGTAAGAGAAAAAAAAGAGAATGCTTTTACAGCACTCCAAAACGAGCTGATTGCAAAAATGAACCAGGCCAAAAATTTGGAGGAATTGGGAGCCATTCTTCAAGCCAGCAGTCATCGCAATCATTTTTTGCAACATCGCTGGAACAGTACCGATGCCCGGGCCGTTGCCCGAAGAGTTTTTCTCAAATTTTGGGAACCGGGAGCTGTTTTTGCCTGGAGCCACAGCGTGGTAGAGGTTTTCAGTCAATTGTTTACACAATTCAGCCTGACACCCCATTCCGAAGATACGCTCTGGTTTCGCCAAAACATCATGGATCACCGACGGGACTATCTCTATTATCAGATAGAGGCGGCGGACTATCAAAAAGCATGGAAGATTGTGAAACAAGAATCGCACTCTCTCTATGAAAGAATGATGGCCGCCATGTTGCTGGCAGGAAATATGCCGCGCGATGTTCAAAGTCACAATTTCCCTTCACTCCCAGGGTTTTTTGAATATATTGAAACAAGGGCGCGGGAACAAAAACTCGACATGGTCGATTTGACTCTTGTCTTTAAACTAGCCTCGGGTCTTTATCGAGACCGGTATCATCTCGAATGTTATTCAGAAACAACACAAGAGGCCTTGATTGACGCCGCCATCCACTTTTTTCCCGTAGCCACCTGTACCGGTCCCTATGCCGTCCCCTTTGCAAATCTGTTCATACCCTTCATTTGCGAGAATGAAAGTGGTGTTTTTGTCATGCGGCAGCTGCCGCCTCGGTTGCAATTCAAATTAATCCGGGGGATTTGCGAAAAAACGATTGCGTTAAAAATGCCCGATTTGAACATCGCCGTTATCACACAGCATCATCCCAATTCCGATATTTCTGACGATCAGCTTGAGGAGCTTTTGGCGCTCTACCGGCGGGATGAAGAGACAACCTTAATCCATAACGAGGCCGTCTTTCGGCTGATTGAAAAATTGCCGCCGGAGAAAAGGCTCTCTTATTACGATTCACTTTGGAATCTTCTGAAACCCTGCCATGTGGCCAAGTATTCAACTCAAATGAAATTTGTTTTGCAAAAACTATGGGAATATCGACACCGCCCTGCAGTTAAAAAACATCTCTCTCACATGCTGGCTGCGGCTGATGAGGCCTATCGACTTCATGCAGAGGCAGCTGTTCACAATCACCCCTATTTCGATGTGTGCCATCTTTTCCAATTGATGATCGAGTTGTTCATCGATTTACAGCCGACCCTGCGCAGAGCAAATCTCGACGAAACGGCAACTTCTCTCCATAGATGGCTCGCAAGAGAACCGGTCCCTTTTTGCTTTAAGGAGGTTGTCGCATTGGCCTGGCGTCTGCTCCCCCGTCAAAAAAGGGAATGGGTTGTTCAAACGGCGCAACTGATTTTTGAAAACTATGCCGATAGCAGGCTAGAGTTGACAATGACGGGGGGCCACAAGCCGCCGGAAAATCTCTCCCCCCTGCTGGCCTATTTGACCGACGAAGAAAAAAGGCTCCTCTTCTGTCAACAGATGCTCCCCGCCTATTTTCAAGATCCCTCTTCCGAAGAGGGGGCCCTCCGTTTGAGAGTCATTCGGGAAAATTTTGGAGAGATTCCTGATTTGCAAGCGGAAGGGGGATTTTCAGATTATCTGCGACAAATTCCTCTCCCTCAAGAGTTGAGAGCCGCCATAGAACGACTTGTCAATCAACCGGCCCATCCCCTGACGACAAAACAGAAATGGATTGCGGCCATCGCCGCGGCACAGACCTGCAAAAATCCGATGGCCTGCTCCTTTTTTGAAAATGTGACGCAAAACACCCCTCAAGATGGAATGGTTTATGAATGGATATTGCTTTTTAGGGATTTGCAGGCCATTCCCAAAAAAGAGAGGAATAATTTTATCGCCGAACAAAATCTCCGCTTCGATGCCATGCAAAACAAGGCCCACTTCACCCCGCCGCGCATTCGTAAAACTCTCACCAACTGGCTCCGCCAGCGCTTTGCAGAAAAAATCGGGCTGGACACAAAAGAAACAGCACAGTTTCAGAGCCATTATGCAAAACACGCCCAAGCCTGGCATGAAAAAGGATTTTATAATTATTTGGTCACCCTCTCTGGTTTCGTGGAAAAAGAAGGGATCGAAGCAATCAAGGCCCTTGTCATACAGATTGTTGCAGCACCAGAAACCGCAAATGGAGATATCAACTTTTCATTCCGTTATCACGGCATGACCCGATTATTCGGTGCGGCCTTTGCGGCACACTGGCGAAAAAATCGGGAGTATACAGTCCAAAATATGAAAATCGATTCTGCAGAGACAGCCAAAAAAAGATTCTTTTTTGAGCTGGGAGAAATGATGCAAGGACATCTTGGCAGAGAAGAATACCCGGACATTGCAGAGGATCTGAATGCCATTTTGGAGGCGTTGCGCCATTCAAATTGTCCGGAGAGAGATAGGGTGGGGAGGGTCTGCACATTTTTTGAGCAAAGGAGCAGGGAAGCATTTCATGAAATCCATAATGACCTTAAGGAGTTGCGACGTGGATGGGACCGCACATTTAAAGAGTCAAAAAATGGAGAGGTGATTTTTTCTGGAGACCCACGAGACATCGTCCGCGCCGGACTCATTGGAAAAAAATCGTGCACAAGACCTACCGATCCGGCACCCGGTAACAGAAAGGGAGAACCGGTAGGGCGTGCCCTTCATGGGCCTCTCATGATTGCTGTTTTTAAAATCGATGGAGAAGAAGTAGCTCGGAGCCTCGTGGAGGTGACCGTACAAGAAGACGGCATCCACTACACTGCAGAACCTCTCTATGAGGAAGGGGGGTTTAACCAATCACAGGCTTTTGCTGAAATATTAATGAAGGATGCAACTTTATTGGGAATCGATCCCTCACAGGTCCATATCCACTTTTCAGGACTCAATATGAAGAGCCTTCCCATTCTTTTGCCAGCCTCTTTCTCTATGTACAATGATTCCTTTCCCAGATCTAATGTCCCTGCTCCCCACTATGGTTTCTCTTCTTGAAGAATTGGGATTGCTTCGCTAAAGCTCGCAATAACAAAAAATATGAACGCCATCACAATTGAGGGAATTGAAAAATCGTATGGCAAAACGGTTCAGGCCTTAAAAGGGATTACTCTCAACATTCCGCAGGGAGAATTTTTTGGGTTGCTCGGCCCCAATGGGGCCGGCAAAACTACCCTTATCAGCGCCATCGTCGGGTTGGTAAAACCGAATGCCGGGGAAATCCGCGTGATGGGCTGTGATATCCGCAAAAACCCGACCGAGGCTAAAAAATATATCGGCCTCTCGCCGCAGGATATCAACATCAACAACTACATGCCGATCGGTAAAATCATGGAATTTCAGGGTGGTTTCTATGGCGTCTCGGTCAAAGAATCGAGGCGGCGCGCCGAAGAACTGCTGAAATACTTCAAGCTCTGGGACAAGCGAAAAGCCGGCCGCTATCAGCTCTCCGGCGGCATGCAGAGGCGGCTGATGATCGCCAGAGCCCTGATGGGAAAACCAAAAATCCTGATCTTGGACGAGCCGACCGCCGGCATCGACGTGGAATTGCGCCACGAACTCTGGACCTTTTTGAAACAGCTCAAAGAAAAAGGGATCACCATTCTTTTGACAACGCACTATATTGAAGAAGCGGAACGCCTCTGCGAAAAAATCGGCATCATCCATCAGGGAAAAATCATCGCCTGCGAAAGCCCCTTAAAACTGATTGAACAACATCGTCTGCATGAAAAAGCGGAGCGGAGCGGGGCTTTTCAGTTTGTGCGCTCCGGTTCGCTGGAAGAAGTCTTTGTGGCCCTCACCGGAAGGCCGATAGAAGAGGCCTCTAAAAAATCAGGAGAAGAAAAATGGGAAGCACTACCCGCCTCGCTGCTTTAGTCCAGATGGAATTTTTCCGCTTCTGGCGCCTGCTGCGGCAAACGATCGTGCCGCCGGTCTTGAACACCCTTTTGTTCATCCTCATTTTCGGTTTTTCATTGGGGAGCCGCATCAAAGAAATCCATGGGTTTCCCTTCATCGTCTATATCATTCCGGGGCTCACCGCCATGGGGGTGATGAACAACGCCTTTTCCAACACTTCGACATCGCTCCACATGGCCAAGTTTGACAGAAGCCTCGATAATCTTTTGGCCGCCCCCCTCAAGCCTTTTGAAATGGTTTTGGCGCTGGTGACCGGCGGCATCGCGCGCGGTCTTTTGATCGCCATTCTGACTTTGGCCGTTGCCCTCCCCTTGTTAAAACAGCCCCTTTTCAGTTTTTGGCTCACTCTCTATTTTGTGGTGATGCAGTCGGTTTTTTTCGGCTGTTGGGGGATCATCGGGGCCTTGCGCGCCAAAACATGGGACAATCTGGCCACCACACAGACATTTGTCATCACGCCGCTGGCCTATTTGGCCGGTGTTTTTTATTCGGTCACCATTTTGCCCCCGCCATGGCGGGAAATCTCCCTTTTCAACCCTCTTTTTTACATGGTCGATGGAACCCGCTACGGAGTGCTGGGCGTTCATGACGCCCCGTTGTGGATTTCCGCCGGAATGATAACCGGTCTGGCCATTCTTCTTTTCGCGGTCTGTGTCTGGCTGTTTCAAATCGGCTATAAAATGGTGCGATGAAAGCGAAAGCTGTTTTATTTCTTTTGACCCAAAATCCGGCATTGGCGGATGGAGTCATCGCCCATTTTGAAAAAACTTTGGGACCTGTTGCCTTGCGCGGAGATTGGCATCTTTTTGAGAAAACTTATTATGAAGAAGAGCTGGGCCCTGATCTAAAACGGTGCGTGGTCGGTTTTAAAAATCCTTTTCAACCGTGGCACCTGGCGGAATTGAAAAGGGAGTGTATAAAAATAGAATCGGGATTGCCACGGCCCCTGCGGGGCCTCGCAATGACAACTGGCAGAAAAATCAATATCGACCCCGGTTACGTCGATTTATTCAAGGTGGTTTTGGCCTCCGGCAAAGGGGGCGGGCAAAAAATCTGCATTGCCGAAAATATTCATGCCCACACACTGCTCCGTTATGAAAAAGGGGGGTGGATTCCGTTTGAGTGGACATTCCCCGATTTCAAAGCCGATACCTATCATGGGGATTTGCTAAAAATCAGAAGATCTCTCAAAGAGAGCGTTCATGAAAAGCGACGCGGCTGTTGAGCCAGTCGCGAATGTCGGCTTCTAAAGAGAGATGGGAGCGGCCCGGATAATAAGCCTTTCGAATCGCCTCTACCACAAGATCATATTTGAAGTCACACGATTCCAAATCATCAGAGGTCAGCGCATCCCATTTTTGAAGGATTTCGGGCTCTAAATATTTCCAGACTTTTTCGAGGCGGTTCGGCTGCATGCAAGGCGGTATAGCAAAAGCAAAAAAATTGGGAAGAGAAATGTCATCCCTGCAGTGTTTGTCATCCCGGCGAAAGCCGGGAT
>JAUYJH010000046.1 GCA_030688705.1 Deltaproteobacteria bacterium | reverse complement strand
CCTGAGCCTGTCGAAGGGCGAAGGATCCCGATTTTTAACGGGATTCTTCACTGCGTTCAGAATGACAACACGGTTTTCGCGCATTTTCCACCACTCCCTTAATTAGCTACGGGGAATCTCACGGTAAACGTGGTCCCCTTTTTGATTTCCGATGCCACTTCGATGCGTCCCCCGTTCTCTTTTACGATGCGATAGCTGATGGAAAGCCCAAGGCCCGTCCCCTTTCCCGGGTCTTTGGTGGTAAAAAAGGGCTCAAAAATCCGGGTTTGCATCTCCTTGGGAATCCCTCCGCCCGTATCGGCCACGGAAACCAGAACTTCATTGTTGCTGGGGTTGTGCCGGGTCGACAAAACCAGTTTTCCGCCGTGCGGCATGGCATGACAGGCATTGGTGAGCAAATTCAAGAAAACCTGCTGTAAACGGTTTGGCACCGCCATAACCGGCGGCAAATCTTTCACCAGGTCAAAATGCACGTCGATATTCAACGAACGGATTTCCATTTGTATGAAGGGGAGCACTTTTTCCAAAAGTTCATTGATATACACAAGCGATTTTTCCCTGTCCTTGGAGACTCTGGAAAAATCGAGAAGCTCCTGCACTATTTTTTTACAGCGGGTCGCCGCTTTTTCTATTTCAACCAGATCTTCACGCGTCTCGGGGTCCTTTTGAACTTTTCTAAGCAAAAGCTGGGTAAAAGCCAAGACGCCGCCCAAGGGGTTGTTGATTTCGTGCGCCACACCGCCGGCCAGCATGCCGATCGCCGCCATTTTTTCCTGCTGGATCACCTCTTGGCGCAAACGGAGTTCTTCGGTGATATTGCGGTAATACATGACGGCCGAATGGAGTTCCCCCTTTTCATTGTGAAAGGGATAGGCATGGGCTTCAAAATCATTGGAGTAAATTTTGTTGGTCAAGCGGGCCTGCGCAAGATTCCCCTTTGAGAGGGTTTTTTGCAAAGGACAATGCTCGCAGGGAGTCTCTCTCCCCGCGAAAACGGTGAAACATTTTTTGCCGACCACCTTGGTGATCTCTTGTCCCCCCGCCTTGGCGGTGGCCAAGTTGGCCCTTTCCACAATATAATCTTTGTTGACGATCATGACCGGCTCGGTAATGGCGTCAAAAGTGGCCTCCCACGTATATTTTCCCTTTGAAACCACCTGAACGAGGTTTTCCAGTTCTCGAATTTTGGAGAGAAGCGCTTTATGAAGAGCGACGAGTTCCGGCTTGCTTAGGCGGGACAACGGGACATCGGGAGATTTATCTTCGTGTGTAAAGTGGGGTGTTGCCATGTGAAGCCAAGGGTAACGGAATTTTGACACACTGAAAAGTACTATTTTACCTACAATACTTATCTATTTGAAATATATTGATTATTAATCGTGTACAATCTGACCCAATGGAAATTTTGACACATTCCCCAGCATTTTCCGTGCCAATTTTTGTAGATAAAATCCCAAATCCTAAACTCTAAATCCTAAACAAACCGTTAAATATTTTTCCATTGGCAGAAGCGGGGGGAAAAGATAGAAGTCAGCGATCTATGTCGCTTAAAATTACTTTAATCGGTCACGCAACGCTCTTAATCGAGTGGAACGGCCTTCATATTTTGACGGATCCGAATTTTAGCAGTCGCGTTTTATTTTTCAAACGGCTGGAAGCGCTTCGCTATGATCCTGCCCATCTGCCAAAAATCGATGCCCTGTTATTAAGCCATGCCCATTACGATCATCTCGATCTTTTCAGCTACAAATATCTCCCGAGCGATGTTCCTGTTTTTATTCCGGAGGGGATGTCCAAGGCGATCACCCATTTTGTCAAAAATCCGGTTGTGGAGCTGGCCACATGGGGGCGCCACACCATTTTGGACAAATTGGAAATTTGCGCCGTGCCGGCCCAGCACCCCGGCGGCCGTCTTTTCTGCCGCTGGCGTTACCCTCGGTGCCACGGATATGTTTTGACCCTGGATAACGAAAGCCTCTATTTCGCGGGAGACACGGCATACCGGAATGATTTTACCGATCTTAAAAATCTGTTTCCGATTAAAACCGCCCTTCTGCCGGCGGCACAAGTTTATGGCAGTTTTTACTCCCGCAAGCGCCACATGAACATCGATGACATGATTCAATGCTGGAGCGATCTGGGGTCGCCCGATTTGATTCCCTATCACTGGGGGAGTTTTTTTAAAATTTTCAATGACCCGGAAAAAACAGAAAAGGTCTTAAGAAAAAAGGCCGCCGGAGATCCCCTCTTGGCCGAAAAACTGCATCTTCTGCAAAACGGCGAAAGCTGGATACGTCATCAAATACCCAATGCTGTTTGAAGGCCGACGCGGATGAACATGACGGCGATCGCCGCCAGAAAAAGCGAGATGATTTTAGAGACCGCCTGCATGCCGTTAATCCCGACAATTTTTTCCGTAAAACCGGCGTAATAAAGAGCCGCCGTAATGACGGCCATATTGGCCAGCAACGCCGCCGCTACCCAATGAAACGGATAGAGTTTTCCCAAGACTAAAAGAGTGGTCAAAGCCGCCGGGCCCATAATGAGAGGAATGCCGATCGGCACGACACCCACGCTTTGGTTCGGCTGCCGCTCCGGTTTAGTGGGATTGACCAGATCGACAATGGCTAAAACCAGAAGCAAAATACCTCCGGCCACTTGAAAATCGGCAAGACTTATCCCCAAGACTTTAAACATCCACTGGCCGGCGAATAAAAAAAGCAGGCTCACCAAAACAGCCGTTAAAACAGATTGATTCAAAACTTTTTGCCTGTCCCGCCGCGGCATACTCTCCGTCAGCCCCAAAAAAATGGGCATCACCCCGACCGGGTCGAGGGCGACAAACAACGGGATAAAGCAGAGTAAAAATATTTCCATTTGATTTCCCTTGTTAAATTCTAAATCCCAAATTCTAAACAAATTCTAATTTTTCAAATTCCAATATTCAAAACTGACTGTTTGAAATTTGAATCATTGGAATTTGGGATTTGTTTAGAGTTTAGGATTTCGTGCTTAGAATTTCCCCTTTCATATTTCCAATATCCCTATTGCTTTCTCCACAACATCAACCAGTACTTCTTCCTGCATGAATTTATACGCGATTTCGAGCTGGGAACTCAAGTACTTATCCTCATTCAAAAAGGGAAGCCGTTCCCGAACATAGCGATGCACGGCATGGGTCCCCTTCCCCGGCTTATTGCCGTTGGCGGACAAGTCGATGGCCTGACAGCCGGACAGAAGCTCCACCCCCAGAATTTTTTCGACATTGTCGGCAATTTTTTTGGCCTTGCGCGCCGCCCAACAGCTCATGCTCACATGATCTTCCTGACCCGCCGACGTCGGTATGGTATCGACAGAGGCCGGATGGGCCAGCGTCTTATTTTCAGAAACCAGCGCGCTCATCACCACATGCGGGATCATAAAACCGGATTGCAGACCGGGGTTTGGGGTCAAAAAGCCGGGGTCGATCAAAACAGCCACGCGTCTTTCCGAGATGGAACCGAGCTCCGCCAGGGCGATTCCAAGAAAATCGGCCGCGAAAGCGATCGGCTCGCCGTGAAAATTTCCCCCGCTTACAATATCCCCCTCCAAAAAAACGAGCGGGTTATCGGTGGCGCTGTTCAGTTCCACCTCCAACATCCGTTTGGCGAAAGAAAAAGTGTCTTTCACGGCCCCATGCACTTGCGGAACGCAACGGAAGGAATAGGGGTCCTGCACCCGGGCGCAATTTTTGTGGGAGAGATTCATTTTGCTCTCCAAAAGCAGTTTGCGCAGATTCGATGCCGTTTTGACGGCCCCCGGATAGGGGCGGGTCTGGATGAGACGTTCTTCAAAGGGGGTAAAAGAGGAGAGGTTTCCTTCAATGCTTAAAGCGGCGGTGATATCAGAAAGCTTAAGAAGTCTTTCGGCCTGCAACAATACATCACAGGCGATTGCCAAGCTGACTTGTGTGCCGTTCACGAGCGAGAGTCCCTCTTTGGCCTTGAGCAGGAGAGGCTTCAAGCCGGTTTTTTCCAGAGCAGCGGCGCTCTTTTGCCGCGTTCCCTGATACCAGACCTCCCCCTCCCCGATCACCGCTTGCGCCATATGGGCCAAGGGTGCCAAGTCGCCGCTGGCGCCGACAGAACCCTGCGCGGGGAGGACCGGCGTGATCCCCTTGTTGATAAAATCGATCAGTCTCTCCACAATTTCGAGACGCACGCCCGAATACCCTTGTGCCAAAACATGCGCCCTCAAAAGAAGCGCCAATCTGGAAACCGGTTCCGGAAGAGGTTCTCCGACGCCGACGGCATGAGAATAAATCAAATTGTGTTGTAAAGTTTCGAGTTTTTCGGGGTCAATTTGGGTCGTGGCCAGTTTGCCGAACCCGGTATTGATGCCGTAATGCGGCTCTTTTGAGGCCGCTTTTTTGTCCACAATCAGACGCGATTTTTCAATTTTTTCTTTGGCTTTGTTCGATAAAGAAATTTTTGGAAGGGCGTGGAGAACGGTTTTCACCTCTTTCCAACTCAAATCAAATCCGGTGAGTTCGATTGTTTTCATATTTTTAAATCGTCATTCCGGCGAAAGCCGGAATCCAGTAACGTTTACAGTGACTGGACCCCGGCTTCCGCCGGGGTGACGTCAGTAAATCGACCCACCGCCCCTCACCTCCGCGTCCGACAATCTCAAATAGTTGGGGACCAGAGAAGCCCAATTTTTCCCCTCCCCTTTTTGCAATCGGGGAAGCGCCAGCCAGGCGATCCATTTCGCCTGCAGATGCATCAGCGGTTCCGGCGGAAAAAAAGCCAAATCCTCAAGGGACTCTTTAAAGATTTTTTGATAATGGAGGGCTCCATCCCCGATCAGCCAACAGGGCCCCATCTTTTTTAAAGCGTTACATAAAAGATTGGGTTGAATGGCCTTTTCTGGAAAAAGGACCCGTGGTCCACAGTTCGACAGGCTCACCCTGTCCGATTTTTGAAACTGGTATACTGCGGCGTAAACCTCCCCCCGTTTGGCATCCAGAATCGCGGCGACGGGCCAGTCGCTCAAAGCGCCGTTGTGCGCCAGAGCTTCAAGCGTGGAAATGCCGACCAGCGGCAGGTTGTGGCTTAAAGCAAAGCCTTTCAGGGTGGCCAAACCGACGCGCAAGCCGGTGAAAGAGCCGGGGCCGATGGCAATGGCCAAGCCGCCCAGAGCAGAGAGTTCCCATCCGGTCTGTTTCAAAATTTCATCGATGGCGGGGAGCAGTTTTTCGGCATGGGTTACACTAAGGTGCAGATGCGTTTGGGCGATCAACTGCTCCGAATCGGCCAGAGCAACGGACCCCATTCTTGTGGATGTGTCGACGGCAAGGATTTTCATGGTGTCATTCTGAGTCCTCATACGTCATTCCGGCGGAAGCCGGAATCCAGTAACATTGATAACGGCTGGACCCCGACTTTCGTCGGGGTGACGACTCTTCACGGGGTGACTACTTAAACCATTTTGACCACCCCAGCAGGCGTTCCAAATCGTTCATCGTGACAAATAAAATGAGGGTCAAAAGTAAAACAAGACCGACCTGTTGGGCAATAATGCGGGTTTTGAGACTCAACGCGCGCCCCCGAACCGCCTCAAACGCAAAAAACAAAAGATGGCCGCCATCCAGCATGGGGATCGGTAAAATGTTGAGAATGGCCAGCTGAAGACTTAAAAAAGCGGTGAAATAGAGAAAATCGGCAAAACCGGAGGCGGAAGCTTTGCCCAAAGTAACGGCAATTTGCACCGGACCGCCGAGCGATTTATAGGAGAGCTCCAGCGTAACCAGTTTTTTCAAGACCTCAAACGTGAGAAGAATATTTTTGACATTGGTTTTAAAACCCATTTTTACCGCGTCGGCAAATCCGTATTTTTTCGTCTGCAAAATGCCGACGCCGGAGCCTTCGGGCCCCCGGATTCCCATCAGCCAGCGTTCCGACGAGGCGTCCCAAAGAGCCTGGATCGACAGATCGATGGGCCGGCCCTCCCTCAAAGCGGTGATATTCATCGGCTTTCCCTGATGCAGGCTGACCTGCCGGATAAGACTGTCCCAATCGGTAACGGGGGCTCCTTGAACGGCGATAATTTTGTCCCCTTTTTCAAGCCCCCCCTTTTCTGCCGGTGAATTGGGCAAAATATCGGTCACAATGGCTTCGGGCGCGTTCCCGAAAAATTTTTCAAAACCGGCGTAAGTTCCTTCGCCGTTGGGGAGGGGGACCGTGTTGACGGCGATCTCTTGTTCCTCCCCGTTTCTGGCAATATGCAGTTGCACCGGCTTTCCGGGCGGAGAAAGGGTGATCGTTTCCAAAACAGTTTCCCAATTGGGGGCCTGTTTTCCGTTGATCCGCATGATTTTATCGCCGATTTTAAGACCCGACCCTTCCGCAGGAGACTGGGGGAGCAATCTTTCGATAACGGCCGGTTCGCTCAAAAAAGAAATTTCGGGTTTTCCCAGCCAAAAGACAAAGGGCATGAGGGCAAAACTCAAAAGAAGATTCATCATGGGGCCGGCAAGGACCACTGCCGAACGAGCGCCGACCGACTTATTGGAAAAAGCGTCCGGGTCGGTCGTTTGACTCTCTTTTTCATCCCCCTCCCCCTTCATTTTGACAAAACCGCCGAGCGGCAGAAGAGAAATGCAAAAGTCGGTCCCTTTCTTTTTGAATCCAAAAATCTTGGGGCCGAAACCGATCGAAAATTTTTCAACGAAAATGCCGACCTTGCGGGCAATCCAAAAATGGCCGAACTCGTGGACCAGCACCAGAATGCCGAAAGAGACGATGAAGGCGATGATAGATGTGATCATAATGTGAGTACCTAGTACCTGGTACCTAGTACCTGGTTTGATTTTTCCCGGGCCCGCCGGTCGGTTTCTAAAACATCATCCAATGTATTCAACGCAACCGGTTGATGCGACCCCAGCACGGTTTCGACAGTTTTTGCGATGTCCATGAACCCGATCTTTCCTTTTAAAAAGGCCTCTACGGCCACTTCATTCGCGGCATTCAACACGGCCGGAAAAGATTTTCCCTTCCTTAACACTTCTTGCGCCAATTTCAAAGACGGAAAACGCTCCGGGTCGGGTGCTTCAAAAGTGAGGGGCGAGGCGGCCGCCAGATCGAGCGAAGAGACCGGCGCCGTGATTCTTTCCGGATAGGCCAGCGCGTAGGCAATGGGTGTGCGCATATCGGGAAGCCCCATTTGAGCCAAAACCGATCCGTCGATATATTCCACCAGAGAATGGACAACGCTTTGAGGGTGTACCGTGACCGCGATTTTTTCGGGCGGCAATCCAAAAAGCCAATGGGCTTCTATGATCTCAAGCCCCTTGTTCATCATCGTCGCCGAATCGACGGTAATTTTATTCCCCATTTTCCAGTTGGGGTGCTTCAGCGCGTCTTCCACGGTTGCCTTGGACAGTTTTTCAATCGGCCACGTTCTAAAAGGGCCTCCGGAAGCGGTCAAAATAATGCGGAGCACAGCCTCTTTTTTGCCGTGCAACACCTGATGGATGGCGCTGTGTTCGCTATCCACCGGCAGAAGTTCCCCACCCCCTTCTTCACAGACTTTTGTCATGACGGCGCCCGCGGCGACCAGCGATTCCTTGTTGGCCAGCGCCACCCTTTTGCCCGCTTTCAGCGCGGCGTAAGTCGGCCGGAGGCCGGCGGCTCCGACAATGGCGGACACCACGATATCGGCTTCCGGCAAAGTGGCGGCTTCCACGGCGGCTTCCATGCCGTCGCTTTTTGCGACGGCCATTTTCGGGCGAAACTCTTCCGCCTGTTTTTGCAATAGCGCCACGTTATTCCCCGCCACCAGAGCCAGCACCCTGAATTTATCGGGGTGGCTTCGAATGACATCGAGCGTGTTTTGCCCAATAGAACCGGTGGAACCGAGAATGACAATGTTTTTCATATAAAATGCCTTAAAAAGTAAAACAACGGGGCGACGAATGTCAGGGCATCCAGCCTATCGAGCACGCCGCCATGGCCCGGAATTAAATGACTGGAATCTTTCACCCCCACGCTTCTTTTGATCAGCGATTCGATCAAATCGCCCAAGGCCGAGACAACGCTGACGCACAGTCCTATGATAAAAAGAGCCGTCCAGTTGACGGCGCGCCCGTCAAAAAAAAGCGTATAGGCAAGCCAGGTGCCGAAAATGCCCCCTCCCAAAAGACCACCGATAAACCCTTCCCATGTTTTGTTGGGGCTGATGTTGGGCGCCAGCTTTCTTTTGCCGATCGATTTGCCGACCAGATAGCCGAACGTGTCGGTCAAACAGGCGGGAAACAGGAGCAGCATCACCCATTCCCGCCCGGCCGCCTTGATGTGACTCCAAAAAGGGAGCGGCAAAGCCAGATAGCAGACGGCCAAAATGATCAGGGCGATGCGATGTGACGATTGCGGAAGGGGGGCGCCACGCGACATCTCCCATAAAAAGGAGGCAAAGACGGAACAAATCAGACCCAACAGGATCAGCTCGGGGGTACCCCATGTCACCAGCGCGGCCAGGCCAAGCCCCAAAAGAACGGTAAAAATTTGTGTCTTTTTATCCTGAAAAACGAGTTTCGAATATTCCCCGAGCCCCAAACCGATCGCGGCCAGAATAACCAGTTGAAAGCCGATCAACGGCAGATACCAGATACCGGCCAGTACCCCAATGGCTAACAAAATTGTGGTTAATACACGGATCATAATTCATATTGTCATTCCGGCGAAAGCCGGAATCCAGTAACGTTTACAACGACTGGACCCCGACTTTCGTCGGGGTGACGCCTCTATAATCTTTTTACAACTGCTCGCTAATCTTCCCGAAACGTCTTTCCCTTTTGGAATATTCCTCAAGGGCCTTGGCCAAATCGGCCTCTGAAAATTCGGGCCACATGGTTTTGGTAAAATAAAGTTCCGTGTAGGCCAATTGCCAGAGCAAAAAATTGCTCAAGCGGTATTCCCCGCTGGTACGGATGAGCAAGTCGGGATCCGGGAAGTCTTTGGTGTCTAAAAGATCACTCAATTCGTTTTCACGAAGTACCTGGTACCTGGTACCTGGTACCTGGTTTGAAAGTATTTTATTAACCGCATTCATGATCTCATTCCTCGCGCCGTAACTTAACGCCAAAATGAGTGTCAACGCTTTGCCATGAGCGGTTACTTCCATCGTTTCGGCAATCACCCTTTGCACCGATTCCGGCAGTTTTTGCGTGTCTCCGATGGTGCGGAAACGGATCCCGTTTTTAAGCATTTTCTCTTGCCGAGTTTTGAGAAACCATTCCAAAAGCCCCATCAGCGTATCGACTTCTTCCTTGGGCCGATTCCAGTTTTCGTCTGAAAAGGCATAGAGGGTAAGAAAAGGAATTTTAAGATCGTTGACCGCGGTGATCATCTCTTCGGCAACCTCTACCCCGCGGCGATGCCCTTCCAGACGGGGTTGCCCCTTGGCCTTGGCCCAGCGCCCGTTGCCGTCCATAATAATGGCGATGTGTTTGGGAAGTGTTGGCATGGGGCACGGTGTCATTGCGAGGCCCCTTTAGGGGCCGCGGCAATCTCTCGGTCATGCAGGGAGATTGCTTCGCTCTGCTCGCAATGACTATAGCGACATTATGTCTTTTTCTTTATGGGTCAAAAGATCGTCGATCTTTTTGACATAATCGTCGGTCAGTTTTTGAATCTTATCCTGGCCTTTTTTGAAATCGTCATCGGAGAGCTCTTTTTTATCGTGTAATTTTTTGATCTGGTCATTGGCGGTGCGGCGTTCCATGCGGACCGCCACCTTGGCATCCTCCCCGTATTTTTTGGCGATTTTGACCAGCTCTTTGCGCCTTTCCTCTGTGGGGGATGGAACGGCCAGACGGACCATTTTGCCGTCATTCGTGGGATTAAGCCCCAAACTTGCTTTTAAAAGGGCTTTTTCAATTTCTGAAATCATTTTCGGTTCCCATGGCTGAATGGTGATCATCCGCGGGTCGGGGGTGTTCAAGGTAGCCACCTGGTTGAGGGGGACCACATTGCCGTAATAATCGACCTTTACATCATCCAAAATGGAGAGCGAGGCGCGGCCCGAACGGATTTTGGCAATCTCCTGCTTGAAAAGCGCGATCGATTTTTCCATCAAGACCTGCGTTGATTTGAGTATCGTTTCCATTAGTTTACTTTTGTGCCGATTTTTTCCCCCAAGACCGCTTTTTTGAGGTTGCCGTTTTTGAACAGATCAAAAACGACAATCGGCATTTTGCCCTCCATGCACATGGAAATCGCTGTTGCATCCATCACTTTGAGGCCTTTTTGTAGCACATCGATATACGTAAGGGAATCGAAACGTTTCGCGTTTTTGTTTTTGAGCGGGTCTGAATCATAAACCCCGTCCACTTTGGTCCCTTTTAGAATCGCCTCGGCGTGGATTTCACGGGCCCTTAAAGAGGCGGCGGTATCGGTTGAAAAATAGGGGTTGCCGGTCCCCCCCGCGAAAATGACAATGCGCCCCTTTTCAAGGTGGCGCATGGCGCGTCTGCGGATGTAGGGCTCGGCGATCTGCGACATGCTGACGGCCGACAAAACCCGCGTAAAAATCCCGGCTTTCTCAAGAGAATCTTGAAGCGCCATGCTGTTGATGATGGTGGCCAGCATCCCCATGTAGTCTGCGGTGGCGCGGTCCATGGCCTGCGCCTCGGTGGAGAGGCCGCGAAAAATATTGCCGCCCCCCAGTACAATGGCGAGTTCGGTCCCCAGACTGTGCACCCCTTTGATTTCTTCGGCCAGTTTGTTGACGATGGGGAGACTGATGCCAAACTTGAGCTTGGGGTCCATGAGCGACTCCCCGCTCAATTTTAACAAGACTCTTTTGTATTTCGGTTTTAACATATTTCGTACGCTCGGACTCTCGTACGCTCGGACTCTCTCTCGATCGTACCAGAGTACGATCGTACGAGCGTACGTTAAGCCCCTACCTGCAACCTTACAAACCTTTCAATTCTGGCGGTCGGGCTGATGGCTTTCAGCCAATCTCTCACCGTCTTTTTTCCTTCCAGGTCTTTTACAAAAATTTGTTCTTCAAGGCAACAATCGCCGAAAAATTTATTCAGTTTGCCTTCAATAATTTTGTTTTGAATCTCGGGCGGTTTTTTTGTGTCAACGGTGGCCCTCTGAATTTCCCGCTCTTTGTCGAGAACCTCTGCCGGAACCTCTTCCCTGCGGACATACCCCGGGTGCATGGCGGCAACGTGCATGGCTATCTCTTTGGCGGCATCGGTTGTCACCTTGCCTTCCGGATCGCTGATCACCACCAAAACACCTATTTTGGAACCGGCATGCAAGTAAAGGCCCACCACCTCTTTTTCAGGACGGGCTATCCAGTGTTCAAAACGGCGCACCTGAATGTTCTCGCCGATTTTGCCAATCAAAGCTGTCAGGTCTTCTTTGACATGGCCCAAAAGCGTTTCCAAATCTTTCGGCTTTTCCGCCTTGACCCGCTCGGTGACATGGGCGACGAATTTTTGAAAATCGTCTGTTTTCACCACGAAATCGGTTTCGCAATTCACTTCGACCAAAAGACCCGCTTTGCCCGCGGGCTCCAGATAATGGCCCAAAATGCCCTCGGCGGCGGTGCGCCCCGCCTTGGATTGCGCCACAGCCAAACCCCGCTTGCGCAAGATTTCGACCGCCTGGTCCATGTTGCCTTTGGCCTGTTCCAGCGCCTTTTTGCAATCCATCATGCCGGCGTTTGTTTTTTCGCGTAATGTTTTAACATCCGTTGCCGTGAAACTCATTATATCTCCTTCGTTGTCATTGCGAGGCCCCGAAGGGGCCGTGGCAATCTCTCGTCATACCGAGGGATTGCTTCGTCGCCCGCCTTTGGCGGACTCCTCGCAATGACTGAATGATGGTGCCCATCATTCAGCCACCTTCGCGCTGGAAAATTTTTTAACATCTTCTTCTGCAGCTTCTGTTTTTTCACCTTTTTTGCCCAGACCGACATAAGCCTTGGTTTCTGTTCCGGCCATTTCGCGTTCGGTGGCCAGACCGGGAGCTTTTTCCGCCCCCTCTTCTTTGAGCCCTTCTTTCACCAGCATCGTCTGGCGCCTTCGCCCCCCCTCTTCGCAGGCCTCGCCGATCGACTTGATGACCAGCTGGATGGAGCGGATGGCATCGTCATTGGCCGGAATCACATAATCAATCCCTTCAGGGTTGCAGTTGGTGTCGAGCATGGCGACAATCGGAATGCCCAAACGCCTTGCCTCTTTTTTGGCGATATCTTCTTTCTTGGGATCGACGATGAAAACACAGCCCGGCAGTTTTTGCATGTTGCGAATGCCCGCCAAAACATTCAGGAGCTTCGCGATCTCGCGCTCCATCATCAATCTCTCTTTTTTGGTGTATTTTTCAAACTCGGGAGAGGCCGCCTGCTTTTCCAGAGATTCAAGCCGGTCGATGGAGGCCTTGATGGTTTTAAAATTGGTGAGCATCCCCCCCAGCCAGCGGTTGCAAACATAAAACTGGCCGGTTCTTTTGGCCTCTTCTTCAATGGCGGCTTTGGCCTGTTTTTTGGTGCCGACAAAGAGAACCGTGTTCCCCAGCGATACGGTGTCGGTGACAAACTTGCAGGCCTTTTTCAGGGCCTCTGCGGTCTGTTCCAGATCAAGAATGTGAATGCCCCCCTTTGCGCTAAAAATATAGGGGCGCATTTTTGGATTCCAGCGGCTGACTTGGTGGCCAAAATGGGCCCCGGCCTCGAGCAGATCTTTGACGGATACTTCGGACATATACATCTCCTTTGGTTATATCTTCCGCATCTCTCCGTTCCATTCGCCCTTAGCTTGTCGAAGGGCAACAGGACACCAAAGGATGAGAAGCGTGCAGATTTAATGAATGACGTAAAAGCCCGCGTTTGCTATCTTAAAGCCCATGAATTTGCAAGGTAAAAGGCAGATGGACCGAGGACCCGTGAAATATCGGGTTGTTGGTCTTCTGTCTTCAGTCTTCTGTCTTCTGTCTATCAGTGCCATTTCCTTTGCCCTCAACTCTCAATTAACCGATTGGGCCGCTTATCAAAAAAGCGGACACACCTCCCCCAAATGGGACCCGTTTGTGGAGGCCGGCTTTGGGGCGCTGGATGGGGGCAATCTGGATACCGGAGTTAATTTTTTGGAGAGGGCCAAAGGGGCCGGTTGTAAAGACGGTTTGGTTTTGTACCGGCTGGCCATGGTGAAAGAATTGCGCGGAGATGTAAAAGAGGCGGCCAAAATGTTGAAAACCGCCGAACCTCTTTTGAGAAACCGCTATCCAAAGTACCCGGCTACCGTCAATTTATCGGAACATTTGGGGAGGCTTTATTATCAGATGGGCAAATATGATGAAGCCCTGCCGGAATATCTGTTGGCCATCCGCCATCAGGGGGAAAATTTTTTTAGGCTCTATTTGGTGGGCCAAATGTACCGGATGAAAGGAAAAACAAAAGAGGCGATCGCCTATTTTGAAAAATCGTTCCAATTTGAAGCCCCTCCGATTGAATTTGGCCCCTTAAAAAGACTGGCACGGCTGGAACTGATGCAACTCTATTTTAATGTGAAAGACGAAGAAAAGGCCTTGGAAATGGCCAACCAGATTCTGGCCGAAGATCCCCAAAACCCCGCTGCCATTTCTATCCGCGACCAAATCTCCCAGCGGAAATACAAAGAAAAAGAACGGAATATTTTGAAAAGGATAATAGAGAAACAATAAATTCTAAGCACGAAATTCTAAATTCTAAACAAATCCGAATTTACCAAATTCCAATGTTTCAAAATACCGTGTTTGAAATTTGGAAAATTGAAATTTCGAATTTGTTTAGGATTTAGAGATTAGGATTTCAGATTTGTAGTAAAAAACAACCCCGGGGGCTCTTTCGAGCACCACCGGGGCCTTTGGGGGAGTCCTATTTTAAGAGTACGCTGGTACGCTAGTACGCTCGTACGCTGGTACTTTCCTTCTTACGAACACGCATCGCCATCAATCTGTTAATCATCACCAACAACCCGAACACATAGAGCATGCTCGACGGATCGGTGGGGGTTGCCCCGCTGACCGAGAAACATCCAGAGCTGGCGCCTTGCGTGGCGCGGCCAAGGTTCGCGGCGATGTTACAGGAGTTGCCGTGGCAGATTTCTGACAGATCGTTTTCTCCGTCGCCATCGGTATCCGGATTTCTCGGATCGGTTTCCAAAAATTGCCCGCTTATCGGGTCAATATCCACGATGCCGTTCAAGTTTCTGTCTTCGCCGTCGCGACAGCTGATGGTCTGGCCGTCGGCGGTGAGATAATTCTGAATCGTTTTATTGCCGTCGCAGAGGCCGTCGAGATCGGTATCCGGGCTTAACGGATTGGTATCTCTTCCGGCGGTGTAGGTTCTTTGAATAACCACTGTGGCCCCGGAAGTGGTGCCGTTGGCACTGTTGATGGTCACGCTGGTCAGCGCGGAGGCCAGGGTCGCGTCATCGCCCAACCCAAGCTCGATGCCGTCCCGAATGCCGTCGCCGTCCGAGTCGGGGTTGTTCGGGTCGGTCCCCAGAGTTTTTTCAAGACCGTCCGCCAGCATATCCCCATCGGTATCGGGGTTTAAGGGGTCGGTTGCACCGGGAAGATTGATTTGGCAAGTTCTGGCACCTTCTTCTCCCAATTCCTCCCCGTCGGTGGCGCCGTCGCCGTCCGAGTCGCGGTGATTCGGGCTGGTTCCGATGCGGATTTCGCAAGAATCGGAAAGACCGTCACCATCGCCGTCAAGGGAGTCGTCCCCGGAACAGCGGATGCCGGTCTGTGTGCTTGTGGGACAGCCCTCTGCCCGCGCGGTGCGATCCGGAGTGATGCCGTTGGTCGACCGGGCGCAGGGGTTGGATTCGCCCCATTGCAGTATAGAGTCGCTGCCGACCTCTTCTCCATCGGGAATGCCGTCACCATCGCTGTCGGCGGAGAGGGGGTTGGTGGCCATATGGTAGCCATTCGATGCGAAGCGGTTGTTTTGAATGTCCGCCAGAATGTCACTGCCGTTGCTATGGTCCCCCTTCACTTCTTCCCCGTCTTGGACCCCGTCACCGTCGGTATCCGCTTTGGCCGGATCGGTTCCAAACCGTTTGCCGGGGCTATCTTTACCAAGCTGGATCAATGTTTCGAAACTGGTGTTCGGATCGATTCTCATGTCAGAGCCAAGGCACTGCAAACCGTCGCGGATATTATAGCTGGATACAACCGTGTCGTAATCGCGGACTTCCAGGCCGTCCGGCAATCCGTCCTGATCGGTATCGGCGCTCTGCGGATTGATGCCGAGCTGGCGTTCCTGATAATCGGTCGGACCGTCGCTATCGGTGTCGGGTTTGAGAGGGTCGCTCTCAACATAATTTCCCGCGGCCGTACGCTCCAAAAACTGCTCCGTGGTCATATTGGAGGCCGGTACAAAGCGATCGGTGATTTCTTTGGACTCTTCGCAATCAGATAATCTGTCTCCATCTCTGTCAACAAAACAGCGGAGCAGATTGGGGGCCGGCCCGCGCCCCTGAAAAATACCTCTTAAGGATTCGCGATTGGAATCGGTAATCGTATTGGTTGCTTGGGACTCAAACGGATCGATATCGATGCTATCGGCAAAACCATCGCCATCGCTGTCGGCTTTGCGCGGATTAAGACTTCTT
>JAUYJH010000033.1 GCA_030688705.1 Deltaproteobacteria bacterium | reverse complement strand
ACTAGAATTTGTTTCCATTTGAGAGCATTCAGATGAGGAAAATTGACAATGGGTTGATCGTGATTGGTAGCTCTTTGATGAAATAAATAACAGGCGATAGGGGCGTAATCTGTAGATAGGTTTTCTAGGTGTGTTTCGGGCTCCCGATTATCAATCGCTGTTTTTTTTTCACGATGGGTAATTTGAAATAAACTTTTTAAGACTTGAAAACGATCCTTCATAAACCAACCCCCTTTTTTAAACTTTTTTTCCTGACCCACAGGGGTATACTGCAAAGACTATGCCTAAATGGCTGAAGAGAGCTTTTTTGTAAGTAATTGATATTATTAAATTTTATTGAATCAAAAAATTTAATAATTTCCAAAATTTTGACATTTTCATTTTATATATACTTTTTTGCCTCTCATTTTGAAAAAATATCAGAATGAGAAAGACGTAGAGTCTCAGAGAGTCTGAGGATATATTGGGCTTAAAGTTTATTAGCCTAAAGTTTTTTCTGCTCTATCATCCAGTGCAGGGACACCGCGACGCTTTGCAAGGTCGCCCGGGGCATCGACGAGAACGGCCGTTGGGTTGGATTCGACAAAGCGCAGGAACGGCTTATCGAATCTTGCTGGTGAAGGCTTCGACCTGTTCGAAGGCGCGTCTCATGTCGCAATCCAGTCCGCAGTCTTTTACCAGTTTGTTGAATTTCGGCTCCCAGTTTGCGGGTGGGCGGTCGATTGTCTGCGGAATTTGGTGAGTTCCTCGGTATTCGAATATTTTGCTGACCGCCGTTTTCAGTGCATCCGTTTTCAAGGTCTCGGTCCTGATTAACAAGATCAAATCAACCAAGTCTTTCACCCGGGAATTTTCGGATTCATCCCTCGGTAATGTGTAGGCATGAAACTTTTCGGCGAATTGCTGCTCTTTGGAAATGGCCGGGAATGGCATTGCTTCGACACCGGCAAACTCCATCCAATTCTGGCTGTCGATTTCCTCGATCGGTTCCAGCACCAAAGAAGAAACCACCACATCCATCGGAAAACGAATAAACAATCGGCCGTCCAGGTGCGCTTCGATGGGAAACCGGGAACCGCCGTATGGAACGGCTTCCAGATCCAGTGTGGGACTGCCGACCATAAAAACGAAGAAATCGCTCAAATCCTCTCTGGCGGCGTCCTGCAGCAGGTCGAAGATTTCCTGATCCTGCACTTCCCATTGGGCCAGCGTTTTGGCCCTCAGTACCAGATCGATATCCTTTGTAGTTCGAGCTTTTTGTATCCGCAGTTCCATTGAGTATCCACCCTTGAGGAAGAGATTGCCCGGATGAGATCTGAACAGACGGCAGAGCAAGCGGTCGAACGCGACTTGCCTGCGTAATTTATGCAGGTCGATACCGTGTTTCTTGGAGAAATGCTTAAGTCGTTCTTCCAAAGCTGTCCTGAATGCTGTCGCAGTCCCGTATTTCTTGGTCATGCTGGCCGCTCCTTCCTGCCTCTTTCAATGAAGAATTTCGCGGTCCCGGGAACCCGGTCGACAATGGACAAAGCGTCCTTGCGGGTGAGAAGACCGCGGTGCATGAATTCGGTAACCGCTTGCTGGATCAAGTGATCCTCGATCAGACCCGCAGCCGTGATGTCCAAGATGGTCCGTAATGGCGTCGTCACCCGAAATCCTCTCATGGTTTGAAAATCTCGTTGATCGAGATCCTCCCTGTGAAGCACGAGTACGGAAGGAATCTCGCTGTTCCGACGAAATTTTTTTGGAACCGTCATATGAAGTTTGGCGGGCATGACATCACTGACGTCATAGATGCTGAGCGCCGTGTCGAAAGAATAGACCCCTTGGAGCTCACCTTTCTGGTTACAAGACCAGAGGGTCCAAAGAACATACTGATCATCGGGTCCCATTGGAAAATTGGACAAACGGTAGATGCCCCGATGTTCACGGATCCAATTCCCTTGCTTGACGTGATAGGTGTGATTGTTGATCCGATACCCCACCGCAATCGCCTGACGTGCCGTAAAATAACCTTGTTGGGCTGACGCTGTTTCAAAAAGTCTTTTTTCGGGAGAATTGTTCATAGGCACAAACCTCATAATAATTATGATTATTGTGCATGTTTAACAAAATAGCAAACACATATATCTTAATTATTAAGGCCTATGTGCTATTCGAAACAGTCGTGCATCTGTAACTATTTTATTCGCAGTAGAGTTTAAATTTGTTACAGGCTCTTATTTTTGGATGCCCGCTTTTTTTTAAGGCATTAAGCCATTGACGATTGCTTCGAGTAATGGCTCGAACAATGGTATTGCGGGATGGCCAGTCGGTGTGATCTTTTATTTTGAGGCCATCATAACTTGATTGAGCTATTTCGATTCTTTTTGTTTTCAACTCGCGGTGGGCTTGTTTAAAAAAAGGTTTTGGTTTTTTGCGACGTGAGTTGATTGGGAGGAATTCTATCCTATTTTTGTATTGAAGCCCCCCGAGGCAAGTCACGGGGTGAGCGCCAGCTCGATCCTTTTCATCCAAAAATTCTCACATGGGCCAAACGGCAGACAAAAAAAATGGGCGTGGGATACCAAACAATTATTAATGAAGTTCTTATGAAAAAGGTTGCTTAAAGTTTTAAGATTTCTCTGGTCTCCATTTTTTGAGTCGCACTCATTCCCAGTCTCCCTTGAGCAGGGTACTGATTTGGGGACGAAGGTCGCCAATGACCGTTTGAAATGAAGGCAAATCGGGCACCAAAGGCCCCAACCACTGATTCCAAGTTTTCTCAACGTGCGTTATCATGATTTTGTGAAAGAAATCTTCATCGCTTTGGAAGGAGACGTTTTTGATGGCACATTTGGCACGTAGGAAATCACTGAAATTTCTTAGGTTCATTTGAGCCTTATAAGTTCCCAGTACACGCCATAAATCATAGTAATCGCGAGCACGGGATCGGCCCCATCCACGTGATTCAAGTTTTTCCCTGTGTTGAAGAATCGCACGCAATTTTTCTGCAACAATCTCTTCTAACACATAGACCTGGATATGGGCATCAAGTGGCTCGCCATATTCATGAATAATTTTTCTTTTGATGGATTGTTTCAAGACTTTTTCGTCGACGGCCGTTTTGATGATAACGCGCGTGTGCAATTCCCGGTGCCAAGGGAACCGAGCACGGATAGAGAATGCTTCCATTCCACCCGGGTGAGGTTCTTTTTCAGTGTAACGTTCGCACATAATTTCAACTGGTGCGTACTCATCAAGCAGCTGCTTGGCGGCTACGCAGGCTTCCTGTACTGACGACTCCATAGCATTTCCGCGGGGAACATTTCCAACTCCAGAGAAATCCAGATCCTCCGAAAAGCGGTAGTCTCCGAAGTAGCATTTTTTGAGCGAGGTTCCCCCTTTGAAAATCAGGGTCTCACGGAAAACGCCGACTTGAGCAATACCTGCCAGGACCCAAGAGAGCAGATAATCGCGCTCCAAGACTTCCCAGGGGATTTTGAGGCGTTTTCTGGCTTCTTGCAAACGGGTATGTAACGGTTTCATAGCTTCATCTTTCCGGGCAGATTCTCCTGAATCATCCAATACCGGTGACAAGGTCCCTTGCGAGGGCCGGTTGGATCCAATATTCGGTATCCTTTGACTGGCAAATTCGCCAACGGCGACAGACGTTCCAGGGCCACGCCCCGTCGCTCCAAGATCCAACCGACACGCTTGGCCGTCGCCGCATCCAGCTTGAGGGCGTAATCAATGATCCGCTCCAGATTGATCTTTTCGGATGCGACGTCGAAGGCGTGCAGCACCTCAGAAAAATCGCCGCAATATTTCGGCATTGTCAGGCCGTCGATAAGCGTGCGTTCAAGATTGGTGACAGTCATGCGGCGATCAAAGATCCAGACCTTTTCCGTTCCGAAAAATCGCTCAGGTCTTACCTTGATAAATTGATAAGCCGTGTCTCCGATTCGGTAATCACCCTTCGTGCGTAGGGTCGGAACCGAACCTTGTGTTGTTGTCAGCACGAATACCTTCCTGGGGGCCTGTTCGGTCAAACTGTGATGATGCATAGCCGACCAATGGGAAATCGCAGCTGGATTTGCCAAGGCCATGGCGATGTCAAACTCATGTGCCGGC
>JAUYJH010000023.1 GCA_030688705.1 Deltaproteobacteria bacterium | reverse complement strand
AATGTGCTCAGAATGACAAATTGCAGTTTTCATAAGTTTTTAGAGGTGCCCTTTGGATATTGATCTCTTATTTTGCCTAGTGCCAGATAGAATTTTTTTCTGTCGGTGTGATGCGCTATCACCAGTCCCTCTATTTCTATTGCTCCCGTCTCTTTGTAGCTTGATAAAGCAACCCATTGGTCAGGATAATTTTTGAGAATTTCTTCCCAATTTATTTTTTGTGCCATATTGCCCCATTCTCAAGGCGCATTGGAACATAAGGTCGGTTTTTACTCAAGAAAGCGATCCGTGGATGGAATCCTACTCCAAAATAAGGTTCACCAGCGTAATCAGCGCAAAGGCCAAGACGGCGATGCCCAAACCGATCATGCCGATTTCCAATGAGCTGAATTTTTTCTGATGCAGAATCGGTGCAGGGTAACGATTGGCCGCCGCCGGTTGCAGAGAGGGAATGTCTTCCAACAATTCTTTTGTCTCTTTTTCATCGGTTTCTATTGATTCTTCTTCAGTCTCTTTTTGTTTTTGGTCCCTGGTCCCTGGTCCCTGGTCCACGGTCCTGCTTTTTGGCGTTATCAACGGCCTCTTTCGGATCAGTTCTTCGCTTAGGCTCTTGAGATCGACCTCTTTCGGATTTCTAAAGAGAAACACAATGGTCCCCAAGGCAATCCGGTCCCCGTCGTGCAAAAATTCTTCGGTTACCCGTTTGTTGTTCACGAAACAGCCGTTTTTGCTCTCCATGTCGGTCAGCGCAATCCCCCCCCATTTTTTCATAATTTTGGCGTGCCGGCGTGAGATGACCTGTTCATTAATCGGAAAATCGCACGAGGGATCGCGCCCGATAATCATCTCCGGCGTGTCATCGGTCAGGAAAACCCTTTTTCCCTCGGCGGAACCGTTCAAGACTTCAAGGCTCGGCACCGTTTCCTGATCGACCGCGTCCAAAACTTTTTTTAAGAGTTTGACTTCCAGAATATCGGCATCGGTCACCTCTTCTTCCTCTTTGAGGCTTTCTTCAAAAAGTTCGTCGGTGAGCCAGAGCCTCAAATGATATTTGTCGATGGTGATCCGGTCGGAGCTTTTGAGGAGGTTTTTTTCATGGGGCTTCAACACCATGCCGTTCAAGAGTGTGCCGTTGCCGCTTCCCAGATCGAAAAGGTAGAATTGTTCGTCTTCGCGGATGATTTTCGCGTGCTCGCGGGAGACGCCGCTCCCCGCCAGGGGGATGTCGCTCTCCTGCACCCGGCCGATCAAAGCCTGCGTTGAAAGATTAAAAACCTTTTCCTTTTTCTTGCCCGTTTCGGTGACGATCAGTTTCGACATTTGATTCCTTTTTCCTCAATGAATTTTTTCGCCATGGCCTCTTCGGCGGGGTAGTTCCCTTTGGCAACACCGGAGAACCGGCAATAATATTCGCCCGCTTTTTTGTATTGGCCCGTTTTGGCTTCCACCAACGCCAAATTGTAAAGCGCCCGCGGATAGCCGGGGCTGATGGTTACCACATATTCCCATTCCTCTTTGGCCTGATCGGCTTTTCCCTGTTTGTAATAGACGACCCCCAGATTATAAACGGCATCGGCATCTCCAGGGTTGATCGCCTTGGCTTGTTTCAGATAATCCAGGGCTTTGGGCAAATCGCCTTCTTCCATTTTGAGCGTCCCCAGTTTGAAAAAGGCCTGCTCATTTTTGGGATTCAATGCCACCACCGCTTCAAATTCGGCCATCGCCTCGGGAAACCGTTTTTGGTTCATGTAAAAAGTGCCGAGCTGGATGTGCGCTTCTTCGGCCGCGGGGTTCAGCTCGGCCGCCTTTTGAAAACAGTTTTGCGCGCGGAAGGGATCGCCCATCTCCATGTAGAGTTTTCCGAGAGATTCCCAGACCTGCGGGTTATCGGAAATATTTAACGCCAGCCGGTAGCGGACCACGGCGAGATCATATTTGCCGTCTTCACGGTACATTTCGGCCAGCCTTAAATGGACCGGTTCGAGATTGGGATTTAGAACCGTTGCTTTTTTAAATTCTTTTTCGGCGTCCCCCCGTTTTTTCAGATCCCAGTAGGCGATACCCAGATTGTAATGGGCATCGGCCAAAAGAGGATCTATCTTCACCGCTTTTTTCGCGGCTTTAAGGGCCTCTCTTGGTTTGCCGGTGGCCAAATAGACAGCTGCGATGTGGCTCCAGGGAGCGGCGTAATGTTTGTCGATTTTGGCCGCCTTGTTGAAGTAGGAGAGGGACTTGTCATATTCTCCCCGAATTTTACAGATAACCCCCAAATTGCTGACCGGCTCGGCGTATTGCGGCGCCAGTTCGGTGGCGGTCTGAAATTCAAACACCGCCTTGTCCAGGTCCCCCCTGCTTAAAAAGGAAATTCCCTGATTGTTGTGAAAGACCGCCTGTTCCGACGGAAGAATTTTTTTCTTTTTGGCTTCAGCTGGAAAACAAACCAAACAAATTGCTAAAAACGTCATCCCGACGAAAGTCGGGATCCAGAAAAAAACAGAAATACTGGATTCCGGCTTCCGCCGGAATGACGCGTTTATCTTCCTTTTAAACATGGATTGATGACCTCCGCTTGATTTCGATATCGGCCTGCCTCTGCCACGCGGCCCAGCTTAGCATAAGCCTGGCTTAAATAATACGCGTTCATGGCGTCTTGCGGCACTTTTTGAACCGCTTCGCCAAATTCCTTCACGGCCTTCTCTCCATCCCCGTTGGCCAGCGCCCGTATCCCGTCGATGTAATCGGCATAGGCGCCCAGATAGGGGCTCTCCGCGGGATAGGATGATCCCTTCGACTGTTTTTTCATCGCCCGAAGCGTGGCCCCGATGTTTTCCAAATCTTGATTGTAAGGCTCTCCCCTTTGTTTGCGGTCGAGACTCATAAAACCATAGGCCTCCATGAAACCGAAATAGGCCATCGGGTAATGGGGATCTTCACGGCGCGATTCCTGAAACCAGACCAGGGCCACCTCAACCTTGGACGGTTCGAAAGTTTCGAGCGCCGTTTTTCCCTTGATGTAATTTTCGTAAGCGGAAACCTTGTCGGTTTCATTTTGAATGGCTTTCCGTTTTTTGGCGTCGCTCTTTTTGCTCCCCATTTTTTTCAAAATCCCCTCGGCGGCCTTCCGCAGATCGACAAAAAAATCTTTGTGGCCCGGGTAGGGGGTCTCCACCGTGAATTGCGCCAACAGCTTTCCCTTGCCGTCTTGCAGTTGGATAAAGCCGCGCAACCATCCCTTGACGTTTTGATACATTCCCTCCACGCGATATTGCGCCGGATGTTCCGGCGGCAAAAGTTTGGCATCGGCTTGTGTTAAAACACCCAAATGGGGATCGGTCTTGAGATAACGGATCAAAAAATCGGCAATCCCCGCGGCCAACCAGTCATCGGCCGGCTGGCGGGTATCGTTGACAAAAGGTCCCACGCTTACAATTTCTTTTTCGCGAATGGCTTCATCGACTTTTTGTTGCGCAAACACTTTCGGCCAATCGATGCATTGGGGCGCGGCAAAAGCAGGACCAGGGACCAAAAACAACGGACAAAGGACAATGGACCAAGGACAAAGGACCAAAAGCAGAAATGTAAAAAATCGGAAATTTTTTTTTCTTTTTAGGTCCATAGTCCTTGGTC
>JAUYJH010000019.1 GCA_030688705.1 Deltaproteobacteria bacterium | reverse complement strand
AATGATTTTGCAGTTGGGGGGGAAAATACTCGATACGCGAACCAGATTATACTTGGCAATCTTGGCATCGCGAAGGGCCATTTCAAAACTCTGCAGTTTTTCGCGGTGACGGCCAACCCCTTTTGTCAAAAAGACCTTGTCTGGAACAAAACCTTTCATTTTTTTCTCCTTTTGTGCGGATGGTGCAAAACGCCGCTAACATATTTATAAATGGGCTACAAGAAAAAAATCCTAAATCATAAATTCTAAATCCTAAACAAAACCCAATTTCTAAGTTCTCAAATCCCAAACAGGATCGTTTGAGACCTTGGAATTTGGAAATTGGAATTTGTTTGGAATTTAGTGTTTAGAATTTAGGATTTGCCTTACCCCAATGATGGTGGCATGAAAGGGTGATGAAATTGATCGCTCTCACCGGCGGTTTTGGAACCGGCAAGTCGACTGTGGGAAGGCTTTTTGAAGATTTGGGGATTCCAAGAATCGACGCGGATGTTCTGGCGCATGAGTTGATGCAGCCCGATCGCGTCGCATGGCAGCAAATCGTTTCGCGCTTCGGCGAAGATATTCTGACCCCCGACCGAACCATCGACCGGCAAAAATTGGGTGAAATTGTCTTCAGTGATCCCGTGCAGCGCCGCACCCTAGAGGCGATCATCCACCCCAAAGTCCGCGAGGCGATGCATAAAAAAATAGAGGAATTGCGCAAACAAGGGGCCAAAAGAGTAATGTTGGAAATCCCCCTGCTTTTTGAGGCCGGTTGGAATGTCGAAGAACCGCTCGATGCGATTATCGTGGTCACCGCGGATGACAAGACACAAGCCGAGAGGGCCAAAAAGAAATTTGGATTATCAGAAGCGGCCATCAAAGCCCGCATTGCCTCTCAACTCCCGCTGGAAAAAAAGGCGAAGCAGGCGACTTTCACTGTCGACAACAACAAAGACCCCGCCAACACCAAAAAGCAGGTCGAGAAGGTTTTTAAACAGCTCCCCAACACCTAATCAGTTCAATTCACCGTTTCGGTTTCATGGCCGAGGGCTTCTTTCAAAGAAAGGCGGATTTTGCCGCTGCCGGGTTCAATTTCCAGCACCTTCACGACAATATCATCCCCCTCTTTCACCACATCGGTCACCTGTTTGACTCGGGTGTTGGCAAGCTGGGAAATATGCACCAAGCCATCGGTGTTCGGCATGATTTCGACGAAGGCTCCGAACTCCATGATTTTGACGACCGTCCCCTTGTAAAATTTTCCTATTTCGGGAACGGCGGTGACTTCGCGAATCCGTTTCAAGGCCCGCTCTCCGGCCTCTTGATCGATGGCGAAAACGCTGACGGTGCCGTCATCTTCCACATCAATTTTGGCGCCGGTTTCATCGACGATCGAGCGGATCATTTTGCCGCCGGGCCCGATCAACGCGCCGATCTTGTCGGGGTTGATCTGCAATGTCGTGATCTTTGGGGCATAGGGCGAAAGATTTTCTCTCGGGGCATTAAGCGCCTCTTCCATTTTGTCGAGAATATGCATGCGGCCTTCATGGGCCTGCGTCAGCGCCTCTTCCAATATTTTTTGCGAGAGTCCCTGAATTTTGATATCCATCTGCAATGCGGTGACACCCTTGCGTGTGCCGGCGACTTTAAAATCCATATCGCCCAAGTGATCTTCGTCACCAAGAATATCCGACAAGACGGCGTATTTCTCACCCTCTTTGATCAGCCCCATCGCGATGCCCGCAACGGGGGCTTTGATCGGAACACCGGCATCCATCAGGGAAAGAATGCCGCCGCAAACGGTGGCCATCGATGAAGAACCGTTCGATTCCAAAACCTCGGAAACAACGCGAAGGGTGTAGGGAAAATCTTCTTCCGTCGGCAACACATAGCGGAGCGCCCGCTCCGCCAAGGCGCCATGGCCGATTTCGCGGCGGCCGGCGGAACGGAGAAATTTCACTTCGCCGGTTGAAAACGGAGGAAAGTTGTAATGCAACATGAAGCGTTTGTAATAAACGCCCCCCAGCGCGTCGATCAGCTGTTGATCATCGGGAGAACCGAGCGTGGTCACGGCAAGAGCCTGCGTTTCACCGCGAGTGAAAACGGCCGAACCGTGTGTTCTGGGCAACAGCGATGTTTCGCACGTGATCGGGCGAATATCTTTGGTGCCGCGGCCGTCGATGCGGCGCTTCTGCTCCAAAACCATCTGGCGCACATGCGTTCTCTGTTCTTCTTCATAAATCTGTTTGACGGTTTCCAAATTTGGATCTTCTGCACCCAGCGGGCACAGTTCCAACAAAAGATTTTCCGCAAGTTTTTTTAATGTGTTGCTCCGCTCTTGCTTGGAGGGTGTGGCATACGCTTCTTTAAGTTTGCCTTTCAAAAAATCGGTCGTCTTTTTATTGAGACCGGCATCTACTTCAACCGCTTTGACTTCCCATTTGGGTTTGCCCGCTTTTTTGGCCAGCTCTTCCTGAATTTTAAGGACCGGCTGAATCGACTGATGCGCAAAACGGATGGCCTCGATCATGACACTTTCTTCGATCTCTTTGGCACCACCCTCCACCATGACGACAGCATCTTTGCTGCCGGATACGATAATATCGATATCCGATTCGTCAATTTGGGCGGGGGTCGGGTTGATGACAAATTTGCCGTCGATTCTGCCGACGCGCACGCCGGCGATCGGCCCCAAGAAAGGAGCCGGTGAAAGCATCAGGGCGGCAGAGGCGCCGGCCATGGCTAAAATATCAGGTTCGTTATCAAGATCGGCCGACAAGACGGTAGCAATCACTTGCGTTTCATTGTGATAGTTGTCGGGGAAAAGTGGCCGGATCGGGCGGTCGATAAAACGGGAGGTTAGCGTCTCCATTTCAGAAGGTCTTCCCTCTCTCTTGAAAAACCCCCCCGGAATTTTTCCGGCGGCGAATGTTTTTTCAATATAATCGACGGTCAGCGGCAAAAAGTCGCAATTTTCTTTCGGCTTTTCATTCGCTGTGGCCGTTACCAAAACAATGGTATCGCCGTAGCGGACGGTTACGGAACCGCCGGCCTGTTTGGCCAGATGTCCTGTTTCGATGGTTAATGTCCTCCCGCCGAAATCGGCGTGAACGGATGTCTTCATGGTGCCTCCTCAAATTGTGTGGGATTTTTGCGGTGAATTCTGCTGATAACTTATAAGAAGCGCGGGTCCCCGCCACCTCTTATCAATTATCAGCCGGCCACAACAATCCCGGGTTATTATTTCCTTAATCCTAAATCTTCAATCAATTTTTTGTAACGATTATTATTCGTTTTCTTCAAATAATTCAATAGCTTGCGCCGCTGGCCGACCATTTTCAGAAGGCCCCTGCGGGAAGAATGATCTTTTTTGTGGGAGGTAAAATGGCCTTTGAGATCCTGAATGCGGTTTGATAAAAGGGCAATCTGCACCTCTGGAGAACCGGTATCCTCTTTGCTGGTCTTGAACCGGCCGATCAGCTCCTGCTTTTTTTCTGCTGTAATAACCATAATGAGGGGGGGACACCTATCACGAGAACCCAAAATCTGTAAAGCGGTTTTTTAATAGACCGAAGACCGAGGACCTTAAAACCCCTTTGAAACTGGTTCTGTGTATCGCTGTAGGGCCGTGCCTTTCCAACTCTTCCCAATGTTTTTTCGTTCCATAACCTTTATGAATATCAAAACGAAAACCGGGAAATTGCGATATCAATGCCGCCATCATCTTGTCCCTTGTCACCTTGGCCACAATAGATGCGGCGGCAATGGAGAGAGAAAGAGAGTCTCCCTTGATGACCGGCTTTTGGGGAATGGTCATCAGAGTGATTGGCCGATTGCCGTCGACCAGCAAAAAATCGGGCCTGATTTGCATCGACTCAACCGCCATCCGCATTGCCTTGAGCGTGGCCCTGCCGATATTCATGGTGTCGATATCGCCGGCATCGACAATGCCGATGCCGTAAGCAAAAGCCCTTTCAATAATAACGGGAAATACTTTTTCGCGCTGTGCGGAGGTTAATTTTTTGGAATCATCAACACCTTCAAAAACCTCCCACCACGGGAGCAGGACGCAGGCGGCCACGACAGGGCCCGCGAGACAACCGCGGCCAACTTCATCGACACCGGCGATGTTTTGGAAACCTTGCAGGCGGATATCTTCTTCAAACTCAAGAAGGCTGGTTTTCTTTTTCTTTGGATGGACCAACGGACTCCCCCGTTGTTTCCGCCGACTTTTCTATCGTCGGCCCCCACTCTTCTTCCACGGCCACGCGCGCTTTTTTGCCGGCCAATTTTCTCAAATAATACAACCGGGCACGGCGCACCCTGCCTTTTTGGACGATTTCTATGCGGTCAATGACGGGGGAATTGATTGGAAAAATTCTTTCGACGCCGACACCGTAGGAGATTTTACGGACGGTGATGGTGGAACGGGAGCCGCTCCCTCTGTAACGCAGGACAACCCCTTCAAAGGCCTGCAGACGCTCTTTTTCACCCTCCCTGATTTTCGCAAAAACACGGATGGTATCCCCGGGACGAAAATCAGGGACCCCCTTTTTCAAATAGGCCTGCTCAATGCGCTCTACCATGTTCATAACTCACCTCTTCTTTTTTTAGATTGCGGGCTACTTAAGCGTTTTTAATCTCTTTTGCAACCTTTTTCAACAAATCGGGGCGCCTTTCCTGTGTGATTTTCAGGGCCTGCTCGCGACGCCATTTTTCAATTTCCTCGTGGTGGCCCGATTGCAATACCTGCGGCACTTTGAGGCCCCGAAATTCGGCAGGCCTCGTGTATTGGGGGTGTTCCAGAAGCCCCTCCTCAAAGGATTCCCTCTGAACGGAGGCCTCGTTTCCCATAAAACCGGGGATAAAACGGACAAGGGCCTCTACAATCACCAAAGCCGCGGCCTCTCCCCCGTTCAACACATAATCGCCGATTGAAATTTCCTCGTCGATGGCCAGCTCTTTTACCCGCTCATCAACCCCTTCATAACGCCCACAGACCAAAATAAGTTGGTCTTTTTGGGCCAATTCTTTGGCCATTTTTTGGTCAAAAAGGGTCCCTTTTGGAGAAAGTAAAATCCTTAAACTTTTTTCTTGCCTTGGAACCGATTCAACAGCGGCAACGAGGGGTTCTGGTTTCATCACCATGCCGGCCCCCCCTCCGTAAGGGATGGCGTCCACGGTTTTATGCCTATCCGTGGCAAAAGCACGAATGTCGTGAAGATAAACGGAGAGTTTTTTTTGAAGCAGGGCCTTGCCGATTAAGGAACACTTTAAGGGGGACTCAAAAAACCCGGGAAAAATGGTTAGAATATCGAACCGCAAGGGACTACTCGATGATTTCCAAAACGGAGCGGCGGCGCAACTTTGTAGAAGCGGCTCCCATGATGATTCTTAACGCGCGGGCGGTTCTTCCCTCTTTGCCGATCACTTTGCCCAGGTCGTCTTTGGCCACTTTCAGTTCAATGACCGTTGTCTGCTCCCCTTCCACCTCGGTCACTTCCACCGCTTCGGGTTTGTCGACCAACGCTTTTGCCATGGTTTCAACCAACGACTTGATCGTGTCATCACCCATGTTTCCCCCTATTGCGTGAGGCCCTGTTTTTTCAGCAACTGTGAAATCAGATCGGAAGGGGTGGCACCCTGTTTGATCCAGAAATGGACCCGTTCTTTGTCGACTTTCAGTTTCTCTTTTTCCAGTTTGGGGTTATAGGTCCCCAAAACCTCGAGAAATTTTCCATCAGCCGCCTTTGTGCGTGTCGCGGCCACAACGCGAAAAAGGGGCTTTTTGTTGGTTCCAACCCGGCTTAAACGAATTCTTACAGACATAAACGCTCCTTAAAATTGAAGTGGGGCTTCATAACAATGTCATGCAGTTGCGTCAAGGTGATTTATATTGAAACGCGTAGAGGCGTCCGGCGTTGGATAGAAGGTAGAGGCGATTATCGGCCATGATCGGGTCGGAATAACTCCCCCCCTTTACATAGTAATTGTACAAAACATCGCCATGAATTCTGTCGATAAAATAGATATGCCCTTTGGTGGCCACAACAGAGAGCCATTTATCATACAGGGCCGGCGACGAGGTGCCGGGAATTTCCAGATTCTGCTCCCATATCTGTTCTCCATTTTCGGCTTTCACGCAATAAACAACCCCGCCGGCGGTGACATACAAAAGATCACCGGCCAAAGCGGCGCTGTTGACGCCGCCAAAGGGGGCCTCCCAGACAACATCGCCCGTTTTGGGGTTCAGTGCGAACATTCTGCCGTCGGCGCTGGAGATATAGGCCAGATTGCCGCTCGTCCTGAGCGCCGTTCGTGCTTCGTCGTTCGACAAGCTCACGATGGGCTCAGCATGAACGGCGGTCGAAGGAGCCAGCAAAACGGTCCCATCCACATCGCGAAATTCGGCGGACCGTTCTCCCAGCTGTTTGGACCAGAGAATTTCTCCATTGGCCGGATTGAAGGCGGCAAAAGACCCGTCTGAAAAACCGGCCAAAATATGCCCTTCCGCCAAAACAGGATCCGCGGCGCCGACGATGCTGAAACCCCTTTCCCGCAGGGACTGCGAGGTCTGCCATAAAATATTGCCGGTGGCCCGGTCCAGCTGGGCCAGCTCGCGCGCCAGCGTCACGATATAAATTTTATCCCCCAAAATGAGGGGGGCCGACATCACCTCGCCGTCCACCTTGGATATCCAGAGCAGTTTTCCCGTCTCTTTGTGAAGGGCGTAAACGGTTCCCTTGAAATCTGGAAAATAAACGACCTCTTCCTGAACACGGGCCGCCGCGTAAACAGGCCCTTGCGTTCTGTAAATCCAGAGCTTTTTCCCCCGATTGGCATCGATGCCGTAAAAAAACCCTTTTTGCACGCCGACAAAAATTTTATCGCCGTCCACGACCGGCTTGGCAAATTGATACGGTTTGCGGTTGAAAAAAGAATTCTGTTTGAGTTTGACCACCCATTTTCTTTTGACGAACGAAACCGGGGCGCCCGCCTGCGCGAAGGAGGCAAAGCAGAAAAGGGAAAGGATGAGGATTACGATTTTTTTTGCGGGGATAGCCATGAAAGCTGTTCCTCTATTTTTTGTTTGAGATCGGCGGGGAGATTTTTGGCCTGAAGCAGGTCTTCAAAAGCTTTTTTTGCCTTAGGGTCTTGAGCCAGACTCAATGTTCTTGCCGCTTCAAAGCGGCTGTAAAGGGCGGCGGGATTTTCAGGCTCTTTTGCCGCCCGTTCAAAATAAGTCAGCGCCGCTTTATAATCCCCACTGCCTCTCAAACTGGTTCCCATTCCGTGAAGGGCCAAAACACGAAAGTAATTGCCGGACCCCGCTTTTTTATAAAGTGTTTCGTATTCTTTGAACGCCGTTTCAAAATTTTTGCCATTCAGCGCCGTGGCGGCCAAATCGGTCTGGGCGATGAGTTCTTGCCGCAAGCGTATCTCTCTTTTTTGCTGCCAGACGGTAAGGGCCGCCAGCAGACCGAAAAAAACGATCCCGCCGGCAAAAGCAAAAATAAGTTTCTTTTTCAAATCCATAGATGATGTCATTGCGATCCGCCCGAGGCGGAGTGGCAATCCCGGGATCCTTCGCTTCGCTCAGGATGACTTCACCAGTTGCTAACAAATCTTGCCGATGAGTGCAACCTTATCGTAGAATCCGAACTATGTGGTTCTGGAATCGACTCAAACGACTGCGGCTCAAATGGCACCATCTCAACACCTATTTTCGCACCTTGTCCGATGCCAACGCCATTGAGCGGCTCACCGATTTCACCCGATGCAAACACCCTGTTTTAAGTCTCTATGGCTTCGGCGCCACCCGTCGCAGTGTGCAGATTTTGGAATCCCGCCTGCGGGCCGACGGCTTCGGGGTTTTTTCGATCGACCTCGGCGGGTTTATGGACCTTTTCAACACAGCCCCCATCGACAAAACGGCATTGATGGTCGCGGCAAAAATAGAAAATTTGAGCCGCCGCCACAAACTCCCCCGCTTCAGCATCATCGGCTATTCCAAGGGGGGCCTGATCGGCCGCTATTATCTGGCCAAACTGGGAGGAGAAGAAAGGGTCCACACGCTGATTACGCTCGCCACCCCGCATCGCGGAAGCCCGTGGCTTTTGCTGGGGATCCCTTTGCTCGTCGGATTTTTGTCCAAAGGCTTGAGGCAGATGATGCCCCAATCGCGTTTCATGCGAAGGCTCGCGAAACTCCCGTTTCCGCGCGGAGTCTATGTCGCCTCGATCTATTCCCCCGCGGACAAGACCACGCCGCCGAAATTCTGCCGCCTCTCCGAAGTTTCCAACGGAACGCGGGTCGTCAATGTGAACCTGCCGCAGACGCGCCATTCCGATTTTGTCATCAAACAAAAGGCCTATCTGGAAATTCGAAAACACCTGAATGAGGGGATTAAGTTTGATTTGAAAATGTCATCCTGAGCCGCCTCTGGCGGAGAAGGATCCCGGGATTCTTCGGGCTTTGCCCTCAGAATGACGATGGCGCTGCTGCAGATAAGAAACAATCTCCGCCGAAAAAAGAAGAATATTGGAAACGTAATAAAACCAGAGGAGCAGAAGAATCATTGCGGTGATCGAACCGTAAATGACGTTGTACTGGCTGAAGGCCTTCACCATGTACCAGCGAAACCAGAGCCGGGCCACCCAGACGCCGAAGGCGAAAAAGAGGCCGCCGAAAGCGGCATAGCGAAAACGGACTTTATGGTGGGGAACAATGACGACAATCGCCACAAAGGCGAAAAAAGTAAACAACACCAGAAATATTTTCCCGCGGACAATATCGCCCAGCGGAAAATAAAAACCAAAACGAACAAGCCCCCGGGTCAGCAGATCCGCGATCGTCGGCATGAAAAAGAAAAGCGAGACCAGCATGATCATGCCGATGGCCACCAGCCGGGAATGGAGAAAATTGCGGCGTTTTTCCGATTCAAAAATAATGTCGAGCGAGCGCTCCATGGCGCCGAAAAGAATGCTGGCGATGAAAAGGAGCATCACCGCCCCCAACACTCCCAGTGAATGGCGCTGGCCGACCACTTCGCGCAGATTGTTCATCAGAAAATCTTTTCCCTGCGGCAGCAGATCGACGATGGCGCTGACGAGTTGCTGATAAATATCATTGGAGGAGCCAAGCAAAAAACCGGTGATGGAGACGGCGATCAAAATCATCGGGATCAGAGACAGAAGCCCGCAAAAAGAGATATTGGTGGCCAAATAAAGACAGTCGTGGCGGAAAAAATTTTTGACAATGGCCGTGACGGTTCGCATGTTATTTTTTGACCCGAAACGACAACACCACGGGAATCCCCTCCACACCCATCGCCTTTTTCAACTGCCGCATCAGATAACGCCGATAATCGGCCGGAATCCCCTGCGGATAATTCGTGAACAAAAGAAAACGGGGCGGACTCACGCCGACCTGTGTCGCGTAATAAAGTTTGACGTCTCTTTGTTTATACATTGGAAGCGGGTGCGAGACGACTATTTTTTCGAGCCACGCGTTCAAAACGGCGGTGGTAAGCCTTTTTTGCATCGCCTTCCAAAGATCAAAAACCTGTTTCCAAACCGCGTCGCAATGGGCGCCTGTCGCCGCTGAAATGCACCGGATGGGGACTTCTCTTATTTCCCCGAACTGCGGCGTGATATCTTCCATATATTGTTTCATGGAGGCCTTCATCAGATCCCATTTGTTGATGAGCACGATAAGCCCTTTGTGGGCCTCCCAAACGGTGTGAGCCAATTGCAAATCTTGATGGGTAAGGCCTTGCGCGGCATCAATCAAGAGACAGACGATGTCGCTCTTGTCTATGGCCTTCAGGCTTTTGATGACGCTGAATTTTTCAAGGCGGGTTTTTGTGGCGCTCTTTTTCTTGATGCCGGCGGTATCGACCAGAATCATTTTCTGTTTCCCTTTTTCGATCACCACATCAATGGCATCGCGCGTGGTACCGGCCTCTTCATGCACCACGACCCTCTCTTGCCCCGCGAGGCGGTTGATAAGGGTCGATTTGCCGACATTCGGCCGCCCGATAATGGCCACCCGAATGCACGAGGTGCCTGACTCCTCATGAGGTGCCTGACTCCTTGTGAGATTTCTGTGTATATCCCCTCCAGCAAATCCGATACGCCGCGGCCATGTTCGGCAGAGACAGGAATCAAAGGATCAAGTCCAAGACGTGTAAAATCGACCACATTATTTTCATGCGTCGCCTCATCAATTTTATTGACCGCGTAAAAAACCGGCTTGTCTATTTTGCGCAATTCTTGGACCAGCACTTCATCGACCGGATTTAATCCCGACATCCCGTCGAGCAGACAAATGATAATGTCAGCCTCTTGAATGGCCAAAAAGGCCTGGCCCCAAACTTTTTTGTTAAGAGGATCTTCGGCGCCTGGAATAAGGCCGCCGGTATCGACCACAATAAATTGTTGTCCGCGCCAGTCGCCAAATCCGTAGTGGCGATCGCGCGTGACGCCCGGCTGGTCGTCGACCAAGGCTTTGAAGCCGCCGCCGGTCAGCCGGTTAAAAAGCCGCGATTTGCCCACATTGGGGCGCCCCACAATGGCGATGATCGGTAATGACATGGGCGGGATACTTGACAAAATTAGGGTCAAAAGGCAAGTTCCGTTCGCTTTTTGGCTGGGTAGCTCAGTTGGTGAGAGCGAGGGATTCATAACCCCTAGGTCGGCGGTTCGACTCCGCCCCCAGCCACAAATTTTGTCCCCCTTTGTAAGGGGGACCACAGGGGGTAGATATATCTACCTCCCCCGACCCCTCCTTACAAAGGAGGGGAGAATTTTTTTCAGCGCTTCATAAGGATTCACTTCTTCCTTGGCGACTTTTTCCAAAATGGCCTTCAGTTTTTTATCGGAGATCAATTTTTCTTTGAGATGTTGTTTTACCGCCTCGCCGCACATCTCCAAAAATTGGGCGCGGCGAAGAGCCTCTTGATGTTTGGCATGGGCCGGATCTTTTTTTAAAATTTCACCATGCTGTAAAACAGCTTTCCATAATTCGGCGATCCCTGATCCTTTATCGGCTTTAGTTAGTAAAACGGGGGCTAACCAAGTACCCATTTTGCTATCCATCGCCACCATAGCTTCCAACATTATCTTCATCTGTTCAGCGCCGGGGCGGTCGGCCTTGTTGACGACAAAAATATCGGCGATTTCCATAAGGCCGGCTTTCAGGGTCTGCACCGCATCCCCTGCTTCCGGCACCAATACAACCACCGTGGTGGTGGCAAGGCTCATTATATCAAGCTCGGTTTGGCCCACCCCGACACTCTCTATAATGATCTGGTCGAAACCATAAGCATCCAGACAGAGGGCTGCATCGTGGGTGGCTTGAGAGAGCCCGCCATGAGCACCACGGCTTCCAAGGGAGCGGATAAAAACCCCTTCATCTGTGGCATGGCGTTGCATCCGAATGCGGTCCCCCAAAAGGGCGCCGCCGCTAAAAGGGCTGGAAGGGTCGATTGCAATCACCCCCACTGTTTTGCTTTGGCCTCTTAAATGATGAATTAGATGATCGACCAGCGTCGATTTTCCGGCGCCGGGTAGTCCGGTAATCCCCAAAATGGGAACCCCCCGTTTTTTGGCATAAAGTTCGCTTAAAATTTTAAGGCTTTTGGGCCGGTCATTCTCAATCTGGCTGATGGTTTTGGAAAGGGAGCGGAGGTTCATACATTTTGTCATTCTGAGCGCAGCGAAGAATCTCTAGTGATTTCAACTGGATCCTTCCCCTTCGCTTCACTCAGGGTCAGGATGACAACTTTTTTGCCTTCAGACGCAACTTCCGCTTCCTATCATGCCGATAACTTTAGTGAAAGGGTTAAAGAATTTAGGAGGCAATATATGAGTTGGATTGGAAAAGCATTGGGAACACCGCTTGGAGCGGCGCTTGGCGTGGGGGTCGGTCTTATGATTGGAGGCCCTGGTGGTGCAGCATTCGTAGCAACGCTTGCTGTTTCCGGTGCCGGTCTTGGATTGAGTGCAGGATCGAGCGTCGATCAAAAAAGAGACGCCGACCAGATGAACCAGAAGATGGAGGCCCGTAACGAGACTGCGATGGCAAAACAGGAAAGGAAGGCCGAGGTGATGGCCAAAAAGGATTTCAACAGAAAGGCTCAAGCCTATGCCGCGGGGACTGTCGCGGCACAAAAAGATCTTTTGGATGAAAAAAGAAAAAGGGTGGCCGATAACAGAAATTACGGAAATCCGGTTGCATGAAAACGGACCGAGGACAGAAGACCGAAGACTGAAGACTGAAGACCAAAAAGGGGAAACAAAAATGAAACAAGGAGGCATATTATGATTTCAGGAGGAATGATAGCAGGAGGAGCGGATGGAGTGGCACCAGTGCCACCTACGCCGGCACCAGCATTTGAGTCCAGTAGCCCTAGATCTTCGTTTGGAGTCACCACGTCCCCAGAGGCCGGAGATAGATTCATCGCCGGGACAACACTGGTTCAAGAAAATGTAGCAGATCGTGCCCACGATGTAACCCTACAAAAAAGTGGCCACGACTTCCAGATTGACATGAAAAATATGGATTACATGTCCCAATTCTGGTCCGGGCTTTTCAATCTTGCCGGCCAAGCAACGCGGGATATCGTTCAAGGGATCATCGCCAACGGATATTTCAATTCCCAAATTAAAATCAATGACCGCCAAGCTTCAGCCGCGGAAAAAACTGCCGAGATACAAGGCGAATGGTTGGGGCGTCAGGCAGAATCATTCGACGAACAAAACCGGCTTCTCTACGGACCCAACGGCTATGCCAGAGACAGAGATCGTGTTCAATCGCAAACCGCCATCGCCATGAATGAGGCCAAAGAACGGGGCAAAACAGAGCGGGCCGCCCTGCAAGGTGTCGATGAAGCCTTCGGGTTGGATTCGCGGGATAGTTACGGCTATGGCAATCCGTTTGCGGCGTAAAAAGACAGAAGACCGAAGACTGAGGACCGATGACCCGGAAAATACCGAGCTGTTGGTCTTCTGTCTTCGGTCTTCTGTCTTCTGTTGTCCTGCCTTGCACTTTTTTTTTAATCACGTTAAATTACCGTCCAAATGGCAACGCCTGAAAATGTCATGGAGTTTATTTGGGCCACGGTCGACAAAGGCCCCGACGGTTGCGTCCACTATCCGCTTGAGTTCGTCGATTTCCTGATGGACTTCGGTTTCGTCGACACCAAAAAATATTCCAAAGAAGCATGGCGCGCCGCTTTTGAACCTTTCAAACAACCAGATGGTCATTTTAAACTCTCCCGCGATGAATTTTTGACTTTGGCCAAATATCGCTACGCGGGCGAAGTGAAAATCCCCTTTGATCCCATGCGGATCAACGAGGGAAAGTATACAGATGAGGGTTTCGGGCAGTTGCTGAACGAATCGATCGCCCCTTCCTGCGGGCTGGAGGCCCCAACGCTCAACAAATTTGTTGAAGAGCTGAAAAAGGAATTTCGCCAGCCCGATGACCTGATTCTGATCAAAACCGAGGCGAAGCAAAAAATTAAAAAACTGCTGGAAGAAAATCCCTCGCCGCTCCGCCGGTTGGAGATCATGTTCGATAACCTTCTTAAAAAAGAGGGTTTCAAAAAAGAGGCCAAAGAGACGGTCCAAAAAGTTTCCGCCGCCGCCACTCCGGAACAACTGGCGGCGTTGCAAACATCCACTTTCACCGAAGGCCCCGCCAGTTTTTCCGAGGCCGAAGCCAAACGGCTCAAAAACATGACCAAGGCGGTAACTCCAGACGCCCCCTCCCCCACTGCCGCAGGGGAATCATTGAAAGATATTAAGAGGTCGAAGAAGGGTTTGAGGGGATAAAAAACTTTGAAATTCTAAACACTAACTTCTAAATACTAAACAAATCACAAACACTAAATCTCAAATTCCAAACGTTTGAAAAATTGTGGTTTGTTTGGGATTTAGTGCTTCGAATTTAGGATTTGTTTTTCTCTACTCCCGCTAATTGCCTGGCCACATTCAGCTCCCGCTCCAATTCGCGTATTTTTTTGTTTTTGGCGCGAAGCTCCAGTGTTTTGTACAAAGACGGCAGGGCCTCCATCAACGCGATTGCGATCATCCCCAGACAAAAAGTGATCAGAAGAACAAAACCCAAGGGGAGAGGAACCGATTGGATGCCGTTTGGCAAAACGACCGGGATGTAAAATTTAAAGATAACCGGATAGGCAAAAGTCTCCCTGTCCAGATTGCAATAGACAAAATTGAGCAGGGTAAAAAATAAAAGCGCCATCACCAAGGCAAAGATAAATCGTTTCATACTGTCCCCCTGAATTTTTCAACCAATCTTTTATGCGTTTCACCCAAATATTCGGGCATACAGCGGGAGCCGGTCAACACCGGCAAAAAATTGGTGTCTCCCGTCCAGCGCGGCACAATATGCCAGTGAAGATGATCCAGAATGCCGCACCCCCCCACACGGCCCACATT
>JAUYJH010000050.1 GCA_030688705.1 Deltaproteobacteria bacterium | reverse complement strand
CCTTTGCCCTTTTTAAGGGATTCGGTGGATAAGTAGGATTGTCCCCGGTGATTTGGGATTGTCTGCAAACCGGCCCAAAAAATGTTTGTAACGGATCGGCGAGATTAAACTCCAATTTAAAATAGAAATACCAGAATCGATTTTTTCATATTTGTAACCCTTCTCTTCCCAGATCGCGATTATCTCCTCTTCGGATAGATACGGCCCATTCCCCAATTTTACGAGATCAGGCCCAATCCACCAGTCAATGGCTTGAATATCGTTCCAAGCCGGTTGCAACGGCGGTTGTTTGAGCGGGGCCTTTGTCGGCTCTACCTGATAGGCCAAAGGGATATCGGAGTAAAACTGCCAGACCGGCTGGTTGTTATTGAGAGTGACAAGCTCCCCCGGCCGCATTTTTTCTTGAACGATCTGCGGGAGTATTTTTGGGGGGTCGGCGTAATCTTTAAAATAATAATTTTTCATGGCCAGCCAATCGCCTTTGAGTTGGACACCATAAAAAAGAAAGAGAAGGGCGAAGCCCAATATTTTATTTTTTTGAAAAAGTTTCCAAACTGTTGCCGCCAAGAGAAAACAAAAAAGGGGAATGAGTTGCAAATTATAGCGTAAAACATCGTAGTTTAGAAAAGCCACACCCAACCATCCTGTCAAAACGGCGACAGCGGTAAGGCGAAACCACGGTTCTTTGCGCCACCAAAAAATCCAGAGAGGCAATAAGATCAGCGGAACAATCTGACGATTAAAATAAAAAACATGGGTTCCCAGTTTTGTAAAATAGGAAACAAAGGTCGGCCAATGGCTGGTCATGGAGAGACGGCTCTCCATGGAGCCGACAAAAAAGAAGGGGAGGCAAAAAACGGTAAACAAAAAAAGATTCCAGAGAAAAAATGATTTTTTTCGGGTGTACAACACCAACCCGGCGGCACTCAAAAGCGCCGCCAAATAATTGCAGTGAAACAATGAAACAAAACCGATGGCATAGAGCCACCTCCGGCTCAAAAGCATCAAACCGTAGGCAAAAAAGACGAGGCCGAAATATTTGGCCTGCCTCATATAAAGAATCACCCACGGATTGGTTGCAAAGAAGAAGAGGGCGAGCCAGACGATGGCCTGATTTTTCGTCCACCTCCAAAAAACAATTCCCAAAGGGAGAAGCGAGAGAAACCCAAAGAGGGCAAATGGAAAACGGGCGGACCACTCCGAAACGCCGAACAGTTTAAAACTCCCTGCCACCAGATAAAGGGGGAGCCACGGGTTGAAATACCAGAGATAATGGGCCGTCGATTCTTGGCCATGCCATTGGGTGATGAATTTGCCGTCCAAAAGAGCCAGGGGCCAACCCGTTTTTAAAATCGAGAGAGAAAGCAGGGCTTGATCGGCTTCGTCCTGCCAAAGGCTGTATTTCCCAAGCTTGAAAAAAATCAGCGAGCCGAAAAAAAATCCGAGGAGCGCATAACAAAGGCCCCATTTTTTAAAATGAAGTTGCATATTTTTGCGGAATGCTTTTCTATCATGGACCACTTATGCCACGAAAGCGGATATTTTTTTACCTGGCCTGTATTATTTTGGTCGGCATCCTTTTGCGAACGCCATCCCTTCTGGTCAATTTTGCCAACATTGATGAAAACGAATACGCGCTGGCGGGCCAGATCATCAATCAGGGGGGGGGTCCCTATAAAGATTTTCTGATCTATCAGCCGCCGGCCATCTATTATTTATATGCCCTTGTTTTCAAGCTGGTCCCTGCGACAGAGCTGGTGACGGAAATGTGGTGGGTCCATATCGTTTTTCTTCTGATCGTGGCGGCAACCTGCCTTGCGATTTATCTTGTGGGCAAAGAGGTCTATAAAGAACCGACACGCGGCCTTTTTGCCGCGCTGTTTTATGCCATTTTTTCGACCACCTTTTTGCCGCAGGATATGCTGGCCGCAAACATTGAGCTTTTGATGGTTTTGCCGATGACCCTTTGCGCCCTCTTTTTTTTGAAGGAACAATTTTTCATCGCCGGTCTTTTTTTGGGTTTGAGTATTTTGACGAAATATCAGGGGGGGATACTTTTGCCGGCGCTGGCCCTATATCTTTTTTGGAAAAATAAAAACGTCACCCCGGCGAAAGCCGGGGTCCAGCCGTTAACAGTTCTGGATTCCGGCTTTCGCCGGAATGACAAAGGGCTATTTAAAGGGACTCTTTTGCCTTTTTTTTCTCTTCTGCTTGGGGCGGCGTGGGTCGGGGCTGGCTGGGTTTATTATCTCTACCACAATGGCGCTCTCCCCGATGCCATTCGCTGTTTCCTTTATATTATGGATTACGCAAAAGGCCCCCCCGGAACGGATATTCCCTACATCACTCTTAAATTCTTGCTGCGCACCGCCATGTTAGCCGGCGCCGGGTTTGGGCTCTGGTATTTTGCATTTCGGGCCATGCGCCAAAGTCTTCGCCATCCCTCTTTTCTTTTTACCCTTTGGGTCCTTTTTGGTTTTGCGGCGGTGATCGCCGGCGGCCGGATGTATTTTCATTATTACATTATTTTGTATCCTGCTTTGAGTCTCTTGGCCGGAGATTGGGCGGGGCATTTTTTTGAACGCCTTAAAGGGATGCCTTTTGAAAAGGGGGCGTGGCGGCTGACCCTTTTTGTCGTCATGATTTTTATCCCCGTCACCGGATTCACTGCTTACGCCACTTACAAACCGTTTCGTCCCAAGCACAAAGATTACTGGATTTATGTGGTCGATTATATTCAAGATCGCACCGGACCTGCCGATTCGATTTTTGTCTGGGGTTACTGCCCGCAAATCTACACCGTTGCGGACCGAAGGCCGGCCACCCGTTTTACCACCGCCGATTATTTGACCGGCCGCTCCCCCAAGACGGCGGGGTTGGAATACGACCCCCGGACGGCCAACCCCCCTTCAGTCTGGAAAAAACTGCGCCGCGATTTTATTACGCCGCAAGAGGTGATTGATTACGACACCTCGGAAAATATTTTTCCGGGGGCGTGGAATTTGCTGATGGAAGATTTTCAAAAAAATCCACCGGAATTGATTGTCGACACCTCGCCCTCCAATTATCGGATGTACGGCCGCTACCCGATGCACGAATTTCCGGACCTGCAGGAGTATGTGAAAAAGAATTATGTTTTTGAAGCGAGTATCCGCGGCATGGATATCTACCGCCGGAAATCAAAATGATTGTCTTAATTGATAACTACGATTCTTTTACCTACAACCTCTATCAGGCGCTGGCTGTTGACGGCCGAGAGGTTCAAGTCGTGCGCAATGACCAAATCTTAGCCGACGACATTCTGAAATGGAAGCCTTCACATCTTGTTCTATCTCCCGGTCCCAAAACGCCGAAAGAATCGGGAATCTGCATCGAGTTGGTGCAAAAATCGGCGGGCAAAATTCCTCTGCTGGGGGTTTGTCTCGGCCATCAGGCGATTGCAGTTGCTTTTAGCGGTGCGTTTCTCCCTGCAAAAAAGATTTTGCACGGTAAAGTCTCTTATATCTCTCATAGGGGAGAGGGGATTTTGGCCGGCCTCCCGTCCCCGTTTGAAGCCACCCGTTACCATTCATTGGCTGTTGACGAGTCGACATTGCCCGAGTCCCTTAAAGTCACCGCCCGTTCCGAAGAGGGGGAAATCATGGCTTTACAGCACAAAACTTGGCCCATTTTCGGCGTTCAGTTTCACCCTGAATCTATTTTAACTTCAATAGGTTCCTGCCTTTTTCAAAACTTTTTATTTAAGTCCTTTGCCCTTCGGTAGAAACGCTCCCCCTTGATCTTTTTTGGCAGGAGGCTTAACCTTTCGCCCGTCATGGGGGAAAACAGATTCAAAAATCCCATATCTTTTCAGCCCGCCCAGGTTTTTCCCCGCCTTCCTTTTCATGTGAGCGGGGGATCGATGATTTCCTCTTCTTCTCAAAGCGGCGATGTCTATTTTATTTCTGACAAAAGCAAACCGGCCTCTCCTTTATTTCACGCGGAAAAATTTGTCCGGCAAAAAACATCGTCTCTTTTTGATCTGGGAAAACCGTTGTTGAAACCGGATACTTTCATTGCCGATTTGGATGATGGAGAAACGGAAGTTTTTGCGAGCGGCGTGGAAAAATCGTGGGAAAATATGCCGGCCGATGCCGAACGGACCTGTCTTTTTACCGCACGCGGCATTTTGTTTTCTGAAAAAAAAGGGATGTTGCCCCTGCTGGTGGCGATCATTGCCGATCCAAAACTGCACCCCAAAATCCTGAAAGGGGTCGAGGCTTCCAAAAATGTTCGAGAATTTCCCGTGAACCCCCCCGATCTTTACCATTTTTACAACCTGCAAAAGGGGGGCGACATGCAGTATCTCACCGACATTATCGCCCGGGATTATCGCTATGGCGTCACGATTGCCCAGCGGAGTCTGGACGATGTTGAGGGACGGCTCAAAGCCGAGGAACTTTTTCCGGACCGCAGGACCGACTTGTTGAAAAACTATATTGGACAGATGCAGTTTTTGGAGGTGGCCAACGGCACCGTCATCATCATGGAAATGCGGGCCTATGCCGCGCGTATCCCGGCCGGTTGTTCCACCGCCGCCGACACCTGGCCCATACCCGATTTTCTCGGCGGCGATCGCGGCGTGAAACAACGGATGGAAAAATGGCTCAAAAATCTTCACCGCGCCGCCGCCGACGCCCAATTCATGGAAGCAATGTTACGCTAGTGCTTCGTCAAAATCGCCTTACGCAGGCTTTTCTCAATCGGTTCGCTCGCGCTTTTGCCGCATTCGCTTTAACGCATTTTCAAAACTCAATCCTTCCGGCCATTTTGACTGCCTCCATTCCTGCTCTCTCTTTGACAGTACGCTTGGGGTAAGGGGTGGGCAAAAAAAATCCTAAATTCGAATATCTAAATCCTAAACAAATCCCAAATTCCAAATTTTAATATTCAAACAACGGTTTGTAATTTGGAAAATTAGAAATTGTTTAGAATTTAGGATTTCGTGCTTAGAATTTTGACCATTCAGGTCAGCCTGCCCTGCCGTGAGGCCAGGGGCGCTAGCCAATGCCAGGCCACACCCCGCACCCCAAGTATAGCCCCACAAAATTATATATAAAATTGTGTCGCAGTGTGCCTTGATATTTTGCCTGTTGGCCCGTAAGGTCCGCGGCCATCATGTCTGAAATCATTTTTCGCGCCGGACAAAATAATGACGCGGCCTTTCTGCGGTTGAAGGAGGAGTTGGAGGCGAAAGCCCGGTCTTACGTCCGAAAAGCGTTTGACCATTACGCGGAGGGACAGCCCCAAATGGACGCGGTCTTCCGACGTTTTTTGTCCCGAAGCAATTTGAAAAAGGCCGTTTTTCCAAAATCTCCATTAACGCGAGAAGACATCCGCAAATTGGGGAGACAGACCAAAGAAGTCTCTTTTTCGCTCGAAGAAGTGAACCGGGCGGGAGTGATCACCACCTATCGGGATATCGATCAAGCGGATGCCGGCATGTTGGCGGGGCTTTTTGTTTTGCCCGCGCCGGTGGGAATCGCGAGGCCCGCGGTGAATCGGCAGGAGTTGTACAAAAAATTCCGGCCTCATGTGGATGATTCCCGGCGATGCAAATTGGAAAACGGCAAATCCGCTTATTTCACCAGTTTGACGGCTATTGGGTTTTCCGTCGGTTCCGTTTTGTATTCCAACGAACTTTCGGACGGGTCTCATTTTCATCTTCAATCTTCCTGCAGGTCACGCGAGGGAACCGTTTTGAAAACGGACGGGATCGTCAAAAACATGGATGGCTTGAAAATTTATTTTCCGATTGTCATCGAAGAAGACGGGGTGGCGCAAGAAAAAACCGTCACCGTATCCGCCAACATCAGCGTATGGGGAGGTCTTCCGGGAATATTGATGGGGGCGGTTTCTTCTTCCAAAAAAATGAAAACCTATTCCATGGCCGGCTTCACGGAAATATTGATGGTTGTAAAAGCTACCGATACGTCCGGAAAACATAATCCCAAAGCGGAGTAGAAACGCCGAAACGGTTTTCCGAATCCTGAAAATGATGTTTCAGGTGATTTTTTCTCTGCCATTCGGTCCAGCCGAATTTTATTTTTCTGTTATGAACGGCATAATGGACAAACTCATAATAGAGATAACCGACCAGAAAACCGGCGTAGAGAAATAATCCTTTGGGGCCCGCCAAGCCGTAATGCAAGGCAAAGACAACAAGCCCGATGGCGATGCTGGTGAGGGTTGGCATGACAAGGCGGTCTTTCTCGTTTGGAAAATCGTGATGGATTCCGTGAAAAAGATAGACGAACCGTTCCCCCATTTTTGTTTTTGGTTGGTAGTGAAAAAGAAAACGGTGCATCCAGTATTCAAAAAGGGTCCAGTTGAGAAAGCCAAAAACAATCAGTCCGACCCCCCCGGCAACGGAAGCCGCCGTCATTTTGAAGCCGAAAAAGATGCTTAAAACAATGACGGGTGTGTAGAGAAAAAGAGGGGTGTTGTGGTGAACGTGCGTCAGCGATTCCAGAAAATCATTTTCAAAAAGGCGCGATGATTTTTGGGAAGCTTGCATCGCCCCTTTTTTAACCCCCAGTCGAAATTTTGTAAAGTCCGGACTCCCTCTTGACATTTTTTACCCTTAAGAGTAGACGCCCGCCATGTTGGACACCCTTTTGGAAGCCTACACATTTGATGATTGTCTGCTTCTCCCCGGAGAAAGCGCGGTTTTGCCCACAGAATGTGATCTGACAACAGCCTTCACTTCAAAAATTCACCTTTCAATTCCAATAGTTAGCGCGGCCATGGATACGGTGACCGCAGCTTCCACCGCTATCGCCATGGCACAGGCCGGAGGTTTGGGGATTATTCATCGTAATAATGGTGTGGAAGAACAGGCCGCCGAAGTTTCACGCGTGAAAAAATCGGAAGGGGGGATGATTATCCACCCCGTCACGGTCGAACCCGAACAGCCTTTAGCCGCGGTGTTGAAATTGCAAAAAGAGACCGGTATCTCCGGTTTTCTGGTGGTGAAAGAGGGAAAGCTGGTCGGTATTTTGAGCAACCGTGATTTTCAGTTTGAAGAAGATTTAACCCGCCCGGTCAAAAATTGCATGACGCCGCTTGAAAAACTGGTGACGGCCACAGAGGGGATCAAGCTGGAAGAGGCGACGCAGTTGTTGCACAAGCATCGCATTGAAAAACTCCCCGTTGTTGATGCGAAGGGAAATCTCAAA
>JAUYJH010000011.1 GCA_030688705.1 Deltaproteobacteria bacterium | reverse complement strand
GATCAAATTTTCTCTCACGTCGCCAACGCAACAACTGATGACATCGTTAACATAGTCATCCGATGCGCACCAGACACGACATCCAGAAGACAAACTCGAAAAATTTCCCAAACTAAATTGAAAATCTTTTCCGCCGGCTATGGAACAATTGTTCGCAATATGCGAATAACAGCCAACATGAATTTTCGTAGAGAAATAGCAAAAATCATCTATGATAGAATTCTCTCCCACAACAAAAAAATCGGGCCATCGCAGTCGGATATTAGGGCTAATAATCGACATACACCTGTTTTTGAGAAACTACTTCTTTGAAAGTTTCTTTTCTCCAATACGCTAAAAGGTTCTTAAGACTAATTGGACGGGACATGCCGAACTTCGCCTCCATGATATAGACGGCTGTAAATTCCATTCAACGCGATCAAAGATCGATGGTTTCCCTCTTCCACAATCTCTCCTTGTTTCAAAACACAAATTTGATCGACGTCTTGGATCGTGCTCAAGCGGTGGGCAATCACCAAAACAACCGCTTCTTTGCGAAGACTGTGAATGGCTTCGTAAATGGCCTTTTCCGTCAGATTGTCGAGAGCGCTGGTGGCTTCATCAAAAATCAGGATATCCGGCTGTTTTAATATGGCACGGGCAATGGCTACTCTTTGTGCCTGCCCGCCTGACAATCTCAAACCTCGGTCTCCAACAATCGTATCGTAGCCTTCCGGAAGCGTGACGATAAAATCGTGCAGCTGCGCCAGCCGACAGGCACTCTCTATATTTTCAGGCCGAACAGAGGGGTTCCAGAGCGAGATGTTTTCGCGGATGGTGTCGTGAAACAGAAAAACATCCTGTGAAACGTAGCCGATTTTTTCACGCCAACGGTTCAAATCGAGACTCGAAAGATCCTTACCATTCACGAGAATTTGTCCCGACATGGGCCGATACAGACCGACCAAAAGATTGGCCGCCGTTGATTTTCCCGAACCGGTCGAGCCGACCAGCGCCGTGATTTCCCCACGCTTTAAAACCAAATTCACCCCTTTTAAAACGGTCTTCTCCGGTTTGGAAGAATAATGGAAACGGACATTGTCAAAAGCAATTTCAAAGACCCTTTCTTTCAAAATTTTATCTCCAAACCGCTCTTCGGGAACCATGTGCAAAATCTCATCGATGACTTCGATGCTTTTTCGGTCACGGTTCAATTGGGCATAAGAGGAATTGATGCTGGCCAAAAGGGGCGCCGCTTTTCGAAGCGCCACAAAAAAGATGACCAACTTGGCAAAAGGCATTTGTCCCCAACCAAGGCCAAGAGCCAATCCACCAAGGGTAATGACAATGCCGCAGGCCAAAATGTCATTGGCAAAACTGACACCATGGATCAACAAAACACTTTTCAAATGCGGTTTGAGTTGGGCCCACAGAAGCAATTCCTGTTTTTTTGCCAATGGCGCGATCAGTTCATTGGATTTGACCACTTTGAGCCCATCAATGGCATCGACCTCGATTTTGTTGGTCTGGCTCTCCAGCGCGTAGAGTTCACGCCCAAACCGGGCGGCGCGTCGGTCGGCCATCCGGCGCCAGATATAAACCCAGCCGAAGCCCAATGTTCCCACACCAAGAGTTGCCCACCAAGAGAGATAAACCATGAGTACTGCAACCCCAAGAATATTCAAAATTGAGGAGACCAAAATAGCCGAGTAGGTCATGACCTGGAAGATGGAGAGAGCTGGCGCACTGATGTTATAAAGCAGAGCCCCTCTCCCCTTTTCCTCAAGATAGCTGTATTGGGCGGAAAGCGTTTTTTGAAACAGCTTGGACTTGACCTCCCGATGGAGGTTTTTGGCGACGAAAGCCCCCCCATAATGTTTTAAAAGGACCACGGCTCCGTTCAACACCACCACACCACTCACAACGATGAGCAAAGAAAATAAAACAATATTATTGTTTGTTGAAAAACCGAAAAATCCCAGCAAAGATTTAACCGCGATAATAATTCTGTTTTGAGAAGCCTGCTCCGAACGGGTCGCCGCTTCCAAAAGGGGGACACCCATCCCTAATGTGACCATCTCGAGAAAAGCGCCGCTCGCCATAAGAGCCAATATGCCCAAGGTGGCCCCCATATGGGGCTTGAAAACAAGGCGCCAATAAAATGAAAGAATGGGACTTTGTTTATGTGTTGATTTTGGAGACATCTAATTTTTGACTTTACCTTGAATGGCAGCCAGACTGCTCACCAGCCATTCTCCAAAATAATTATCCAATTGCAGTTGATAAGCGGTCTGCCAGCTTTTTCGCATGACGGCTGTCCGTTTGACCGAAAATTCGGTAGTATTGAATGTCATTAAGTTTTCACGAAACCTCTCTGAAGAGGAACTACATTCCAAGGACCGTTGCGGATATAGAGAAGTAGCATCAATACTCTTATGGTGTTCCTTGCGTAAAGATGCATCGCTGGCATCGCCGATCAAAATGAGATAAGGACAACGCATCTGCTGATAGCAGGATAAAAGTCTTGCCAGAAAAGCTGGACGGTTTCTTGTTGGAATGACGATCGTGAGCATTGGGAACTATGAATTTGTAATCACCCTATAAACAGGCAAAAAATCTTTGTAATAGGGGGAGGAAGGGCGCAACAAAGCTGGCAATTTCATCTTTCCTTGGGAAGTTAACGAATAAAGATAGAGCCCACATTTTTTCAAATCACGGTTCTTTTTTACGGCCTCCAATAGACGCCTACGGAACCCTTTTGGAGATTGCGCAACATACAAAGCACGCAAATGATCCACTAAAAAACTCCAAAGACATTTTTTAATAATATGCTCCGTCTCTTCCCTGCTCAAATCCTTTTCCGCTTTCTGCAATGAATTGCAGAAAATCGTTTTCAGCTTTACCAAAGAATCTGTGGAACATCCTCTAAATGCTAAATTAAAACTGTCACTCTCTCCACGAGAACTTTGCAAGAGATGACCTTGGCGCACCAAAAGCATCTCATCCATTTTGTACACTTTGCCCTGAATGACTACAAACGCCGTATTAATCACCTCACCCCCGATATTGTTCACCTTCGCATCAAAAACGCGGCCCCATCTTTCTTGTTTTTGTACCGTCCGTGAAACACCGTATTCCAACCCGATATAATTTGAAAAAAGACTCTCTAATCTTTCAGAAACTTTACATTGGTTGAAAGAGCCTTGCGGATAACGATTTGTCCCCTCCACCTCCCCCACCGTCCCTGGAGACTTCAATGTAAACAGAATAGCCTCGCCACAGACAAAGCTGAAATCAGGATGAGTTTCTAAAAAATCAACCGCCTTTTGCAAATTTGGCACAATGGCAAAATCATCGTCCGCGTAGAAAGCGACATACGGCGTTTTGACATAACCTATCAACTTGCTCATGAACGAATCGGCTTGCCAACCCTTGGATTGTACTTCCCGCGCTCCATGATACGTCAAATGAGTAACCTGCAGTCGATTTTTAACTTCATGGAACAAAAATTGGCTGGTCTCTTCCATCTGGTCTGGACTGCTGGAGTCCCCAATCAAGACGCGGAACGGACACCGAACATCCATGTAATAGCGAAGTAGCCGTTTTAGAAACGGCGCCCGATTCTTTGTTGGAATAACTATAGTCAACATATCAAGTGGCTTTACTCAAACAGAGTTCCTGCCACACTTTATATTCCGAAAGGAATGTTTTCATTAGCGAAGCTTCTTCTTCCGGGGTCTCCTTGCAATCGGTCAATTTGGCCAAAGCCCCATCCATTAATTCTCCAAGACTGTCGCGATAGGTGCTTTTCGTCAACGGAACTGAGCGAAGTAGCGCCACAAAACGATCTGCCGCCTTATCATTTTCTCTTTCATCATCCAGGTCCTGCCACAAATTGTGCGGGTTCCTAAATTGGTGAACGAGAGGATAACCATAAGCGACCACCTCTTGCATGTGTTCCGCCAAGCGGCAAATCGTATAGGCCGACCAGATATCACTGTTTCTCCCCGATCCAGGCGGGGTAAAAAAGGCCGGAATCACATTTTTTCCCAACGCTGTGCTTTGGTTGTTCCAAGAGCACCATGTTCCAGGATACAACCCGAACACCGGCTCAAACGCCGGTTTCATCCCCATCACGCGGATCGGCCAAAATAAACGAGAAATCGCATCAATATCGGGGTCTTCCAACACCAAACCATTGTTGACGGCGACTTTAAGCTTGCCGCGCTTGCGGGTCACCGCCTCTTTCGCGACAGTTCTCTGCGACCATGGATAGCCTCTCGGATAAAAGGGAATATTATTTTCCTCCACCAATGTCTCGCAAACATTGAACCAACCCGATGGGGTCTGAAACAGGTCCATCTCGGTCTCTTTTCCTACGACATCATGATGACCGAAAAAATCGTGGTTCGTCACGAAATTATCGTCGTCGAGCATGATTAAATTATCGCAATTTTCGAGATAGGCGATGAAATTGCCCACCAGCTTGCGGGAGCCATGATTATAGGGCATCAGCTGCAACAAG
>JAUYJH010000004.1 GCA_030688705.1 Deltaproteobacteria bacterium | reverse complement strand
GGAATCCTCGGCTCCAAACACAATGGAGTCCCCCACCCCATACAGGCCGCCGCCAATTTTATGTCGGATCTCAATGCCTATTACAGTCCCGGTGAAGACCGTCTCGCTTTCGGCAGGGGCAATGACAAATGGCACCTTGCCTCCGATGGCGATGTTGCCGTTCATGAGGGGGGTCATCTCTTTCTGGACCATATCAATCCTGGTCTGGGAGGCTGGGGAAGACACGAGGGGGGCGCTATTCACGAAGGTTTTGGCGATGCCTTGGCGGCGCTTTTCTTCAAAGACGGAGAAATGAGCGAAGATTTTGTACCCCAAGTCGGCCGCCGCCCCAGTAAGGACGACGGACTGCGGATTGTCAGAAATGACCTGACATTAAGTGAAGCCGGAGAAGAAGTCCACGACCGGGGCCGCGTTTATGCCGGCTTTTTCTGGAGTCTTTACGAAACCTTTATTGAAAAAGGGGGGCTTCAGGAAGAAGAAGCGAGGGCCTTGACCTTGAGACTCCTCCTGAATCATGCCGCCCACTACCGGACCAGCCGGCCCCAACCGGATGATTTTGCTGATGCGGTCATTCTTGGTGCCAAGGCCTTGAGCCGCGAACAAAAACTCTCCCTCCCGTTGGGGGCCGTAACGGAAATGATTGAAAGCGAGGCAAAAAGAAGGGGGCTTCGTTCAGAGGGGAGCCAAAAACCAACGCCGAAAAAACGCCCCTATCCCCTTTCCGTTGAAAAGGCACAGCAGTATTACATCAGAAACAGCGGCGGCGTAGTCGATTTTTCGCCGGTCTCCAGCGCCCCTTACATCGGCGGTGTTTTTGTAACGTATCAGCAACGCTATTTTACAACACTGTATGGCCCTGTCGATGTGATAGGCCACGGGATGCAGGCGCGCCTCAACGCAAACGGTAAGGCGACGGCGATTTTGGATGCCGATGTCCGCCCCATGCAGGCAGGCGAAATCAATGAAACAACACTGATCCCTTTTGCCGATGCGCTAACAAAGGTGTATGATTTTCTTTCGGCGCAATTGACTGCAGACCAGAGAAGACTTCGTACCATAGAAACCGGATTCCGGCAGACACAAGAAATGATTTATAAATGGAAGGATCTTTCCGGCCGCGTCCTGGTTTTTGAATTATGCCGTCAACAATTCACGAAATCCCCGCCGCAACAGCCCAAATACGTTGTCTTGAACCACGACACAGAACTCTCTTATGAGATCAATCTCGGTTCCGCCGTTTTTTACGTCAATGCCCAAACCGGCATCGTCCAATTCGCCAAAAAAATCTTCTTTTAAGTTAAGGACCCCCTGAAAAACTTGGGCTGGGGTGATCTTTGAGAAAAGCCTGCGTCAGGCGATTTTAACATCCGGTATCAATTATCAAAATCGCCGACATAGGAGCGAATTTTTTGGGTCGGCCCAAAAAATGTCGCGTCTTTTCGAAAAAGTCACCCCAGCCCAAGTTTTTCAGGGGCTCCTTATGCCAGCCAGCGGGCCGACATCGCCTTGGTCGCCTCTTTGCTTTTGTCTTTTTTGGCGCCGTGAATGTAGAGCTTGGGGAATAAGAGACGCAGGTGTTTCTCCAGCGTCTGGATGGTGGGGCCGTACCCCTTGTGATACATGAAATATTCAAGGTCGTAGCCGAGTTTTCCGGCATCCGGGTAGCGCTTGGCCAAATCTCTCTCCAGCGCCTTCAGGATAATCGTCTCCAGCGCCTCGGGAATTTCTGGGTTTAACTGGCGCGGCGACGGAATCTTCATCGAACAGACATTTTCCATCACCAATTTGACATCTTCCCCGTGGCTGAAAAGGCTCTCGCCGGTCAGCAATTCAAACATCACCGTGCCCAAAGAAAAAATGTCGGAGCGTTTGTCGGTTGTCTTGCCTAAAGCCTGCTCCGGAGACATGTAAGGGGCCTTGCCCATGATGACTTTTCCCTCTTTGTCCTCCATAAAATTTTTAGCCTTGGCCACGCCAAAGTCGGTGATTTTGACCTCCCCTTCTGTGGCGATCATCAGGTTATTGGGGTTGATGTCGCGATGCACCACACCCAGCGGATTGCCTAAAGGGTCTGTTTTGGCATGGGCATATTCCAGCCCGCGGCAGACGCGGCTGATGATAAACGCCCCCAATTCCACCGGAATTTTGGTCCCAACCTCTTCATGCTTGGCCATCAGCTCCCGCAGATTCACCCCATGCACATATTCCATGGCGATGTAATAGTTGTTCTCGGCCTTTCCCAGCTTGTAGATTTGCACGATATTTTGATGGACCAGATCGGCCACGAGCCTTGCCTCGCCGATGAAGAGCTTTACAAAATCTTTTTCGTTGGAAAATTCTTCGCGGACCATTTTGATCGCCACCCGTTTTTCAAACCCTTCATCACCGCCCAAAATGGCCTCATAGATGTTCCCCATCCCCCCCTCAGCCAAAAGGCGGGCCAGTTTGAAATGATAGGTGTCTTTGAACTCATTTTTCATATTGAATTATCGGGACTATAACACTAGAGATGCCCGCATGCAAATCCTCGTCACCGGCGGCGCCGGATTTATCGGTTCCAACATTGTGGATGCTTATCTGGATGCCGGCCATGAAGTGGTTATCGTGGATAATCTCTCAACCGGCCATCGCGCCAATCTTCCCAAAAAGGCGAAATTTTACGAAGCCGACATTTGCGATCTGAAAACGCTGGAAAAAATCTTTAAAGAAGAGTCCTTCGATATCGTCAGCCACCACGCCGCGCAAATCGACGTCCGCGCCTCGGTTGAAAAACCGCAGGAAGACGCCCAAATCAACATTATCGGCGGCATCAACCTTTTGGAAATGTGCCGAAAGTATAAAATCAAAAAAATAATTTATGCCGGCACCGGCGGGGCCCTTTACGGAGAGATGGAAAACGGAAAACCTTCCGATGAAAAAAGCCCCGTCCTCTCTTTAAGCCACTATGGCACTTCGAAATACGCATTGGAACTCTACATCCAGCTTTATGCCCGGCTCTACGGCCTCGATTTTACCATTTTCAGGTACGCCAATGTTTACGGCCCCCGCCAAAATCCAAAGGGCGAAGCCGGCGTGGTGGCAATCTTCATCAACGCCATGCTCGAGGGGAAAACCCCTTTTATTTATGGCGACGGCAACCAGTTGAGGGACTACGTCTATGTAAAAGATGTGGCCCAAGCTAATCTGTTGGCCTTAACCGGGGGCAAAAATGAAACGATCAACATCGGCAGCGGCAGGGCCACCAGCGTAAACCAACTCTTTGATCTTCTTAAAAAAGATATTGGGTTTATCGGAATGCCGGAACACAAGCCACAGCGCCCGGGAGAAATTTACAAAAGCTCTCTTAATGTCGATTACGCAAAAAAGGTGCTTGACTGGAGCCCGCAATCCACTATGGAGCAGGCCTTGAAGGAAACAATCGTTTGGCAAAAAGCAAATCAAAAAAGGGGGCATCCATGACACCGCAAGCGGCACTGGCCTTGGCAAAAGAGCACAAAGCCAAAATGGTCGATTTCAAGTTTGTCGATTTTATCGGTATTTGGCACCATTTTTCCGTGCCGGTGATGGAACTGACTGAAAAATCCTTCGCGGAGGGGTTTGGGTTTGACGGCTCTTCTTTAAGAGGCTGGATGCCGATCAACACCTCGGACATGCTGATCAAACCGCAAGCAGAGACCGCGGCGATGGACCCTTTTACCAAAGAGCCGACATTAAGCATGATCTGTAACGTGATCGACCCCTTAACCCATGAGCCCTATACCAAAGATCCGCGACACATCACCCAAAAGGCCGAAAAATATCTGAAAGAAACCGGAATCGGCGACACCGCCTATTTCGGGCCGGAGGCGGAATTTTTTATTTTCGACAACATCCAATATGACCAGTCGGAAAATCAGGGTTTTTATTTTATCGATTCCGTGGAAGGGAGCTGGAACAGCGGAAAAGATGAGGGACAAAATTTGGGTTATAAGCCCCGCTACAAAGAGGGTTATTTTCCGGTCCCCCCGCTCGATTCCCAGCAGGATATCCGGACCGAAATGGTCCTTTGCATGCAGCAGATGGGGATTCACGTGGAATGCCAGCACCATGAGGTCGCCACGGCCGGCCAGGCGGAAATCGACATGCGTTTTGCCCCCATGCTCAAAATGGCCGACCACCTGATGTGGTTCAAATATATCGTCAAAAATATCGCCAAGAAGAACAACAAGACGGCGACTTTCATGCCCAAGCCCCTTTTCAAGGACAACGGTTCCGGCATGCACACCCATATCAGCATCTGGAAAGGCGACACCAATCTTTTCGCGGGCGACGGCTATGGGGGGCTTTCACAAATGGGCCTTCATTTCATCGGCGGCATTTTGAAACACGCCCCGGCCCTGCTCGCCTTCTGCTGCCCCACCACCAATTCTTACAGGCGTCTGGTGCCGGGCTACGAGGCGCCGGT
>JAUYJH010000002.1 GCA_030688705.1 Deltaproteobacteria bacterium | reverse complement strand
GACCTCCCTTTTCCATATCCGTAATAGATTTGGCGGGCTTATTGGCCCTAGAAATGAAATCCATCATTCGATCAAGAGTTTCCTTATCTTTTCTATATTGCTCATCTAGGTTTCTCTTGAGCCTCAATATTTCTTTTTCGTCCATGATAGAGAGACCCTTAGAGGAAAGATGGGTGGCTGTCAAGTACTTAAACTATGAAAATAAAGATAAAAAAATGAGAGGGAATGAGAAGCTATTTTGTTGGGAAATCCTCAAATTAGGACACTACCATGATCGAGAACAGCTTGAAATATGATTCAAATCATCGTATAGGCCTCCATCGCATATGTTTAAAGTTCCCTCCATTCGCTGTCAGACCTGCGGCCACCGCAAAGAGAGCGTCTTTTGTGATTTGAGTGCGGAACATTTGCTTGAAATCGACAAGGCCAAGACGACCAATCACTACAAAAGGCAACAGATCATATTCTATGAAGGAAATCAGCCCTATGGCCTGTATTGCATCTGTTCCGGAAAAATAAAAGTGTTCAAGGTCGATGAACAGGGGCACCAGCAGATTGTGAGGTTGGCCGGGCCCGGCGATATTCTGGGTTATCGCTGTCTCTTGTCCAACGAGCCTTATTCGGCCACGGCAGAATCACTGGAAGACGCCGACGTCTGTTTTATGGATAAAAATACCTTTTTTCATGTTTTGGAGACCCATCCCGCCACCGCTTTTAATGTGATGTCGCGGCTTGCCCAAGATTTGGGGCAGGCGGAAAAACAGGTGGTCAACATTGTCCATAAAAATATCCGGGAGCGGCTGGCGGAATTATTGCTTGTCTTCGAGAAAAAATATGGGAAAAAAGTTCAAAACGGTGTGCGTCTTAATATTTCGCTGACGCGCGAAGAATTAGCTGAATTAATCGGTACCACGCAGGAATCGGTCATTCGTCTTATCAGCGAATTCAAACAGGATGGTTTGATCGCGGTCGACGGGCGCATTATCACCATCCTTAATCACGACAGGTTGATTGAAACGGCAAATCTTCCGGAATGAAGACCGATCCCTACCAGTGGTTTTTTCCGGCGGGCGTTGTCTTTGGCGTTGTCGGCGTTTTTTTCTGGATTGCCTACTGGGCCGGCTGGATGCCGATTTATCCCGGCCTTTTTCATTCCGAGCTGATGATCGGCGGGTTTTTTCTCACGGCGGCCGCCGGGTTTTTGATGACGGCGGTTCCCCGCTTTACCGGCACTTATACGGCCTCTTTTATCGAAAAACTTTTCTTTCTGATTCTGGTTTTGGCCCTTTTTGCCGCCGCCTTTTTTGTGAAACGCCTTTTTTTTCATGTGGTTTTGCTTTTTGAAATTGTTTTTTTGGTTTCCTTTGCCCTGCCGCGATTTTTGAAATCGGCCTTCAGGCCCGCGGTTTCGTTTGTCCTGGCCGGTTTCGGCATTTTTTCTTTTTTTGTCGCCGACCTTATTTTTTTGGCGGGGGATTTTTATTCCATCAGCGCCCCATGGAGGCTTTTTGCGCGGCAGCTCTTTTTTTACGCCTCTTTTTATTCTCTCGTTTTGGGGATTGGCACGCAGCTGGTCCCCTCGATTCTGGGGCTTTCCCGCCAAGGCATTGCCAAACTGCAGGGGCCGACTCCTCTGAATCGCCCGACCGCCGACAAAAAAGGGACCGGCGATTTTTTTACGTACGGGCTTTTTCTTATGGCTTCTTTTGCGGTCGAATCTTTTTTTTCCGCTTTTTGGGGGAAGCTTCTCCGCGCCGCTCTGGTTACATTTGTTATTCTTTATTATTGGCGTATTTACCGCAGGCCGCTTGCTCCCGGCTTGTTGTGCTGGTGTTTGTGGATCAGTGCGTGGATGGTGCTGATTGGCGGATGGCCTTTGGTGTTTGATTCGGTTCGCGCCGTTCACTGGGCCCACATTCTTTTCGTCGGCGGTTTGTCGCTCATGGTTTTTTCGATCATGACGCGGGTGACCCTTTCTCATGGCCAGCACGGTCTGGTTCTGGAGCGCCGCTCGTGGGGACTCATCGGGATGCTGGGGTTTTTGATGCTGTCTCTTTTGACGCGCGTTTCGGCCCCTTTTGTTTATGCTTATGAATCCCACCTGGCGTATGCCGCGATGATGTGGATTTTTGCCGCGGTCTGCTGGTCGGTTTTCTTTTTCCCCAAAATGTTCAAGAAGGGTATCTAGGTCTGCGTCAGGCGCTCCATCGACGGACGGCAAAGAAGAGAAAAACAACGCCGGCGGCTAAAAGGGCCGCGGGCAAGAGCCAAAGGGTGAGGTTCATTCCTTTCGGTTTCGGTTTCAGCAGAATCCATTCGCCGTAACGGTCTTCAAAATAATTTAAGATTTCTTCTTCCGATTTGCCTTGGCGGAGCTGGTTGCGGATTTCTTGCATCATGTTTTGGGCCAGCTCCGCGGGGGACTCGGCGATCGGAATGCCGCGGCAGACGGGGCATCGGAGCTGGTCGGCTATGGCGCGGGCCTTGATTTGCATGGCGGGGTCTAGAGGGGTTGGTTTGGCGGCAAGCGCCGGCACGGCCATTGTAAAAAACAAGATGTAAAAAAAGAAATTTTTCATTTTAAGGTGTTCAACATGAACTCCACATATTCCATTGTCAATACGCCGGAATGTTTTTCGCGAATGAAGCCTTCCGCATCGACAAAAAAAGTTTCGGGGACGCCGCCGACGCCGTAGTCGATCCCCATTTTATTGTCCGGATCGAGCAGAACCTCGAACGGTTTTCCTTCCTGCCTCAAATATTCTTTCACGTTTTCAACGCTGTCTTGGTAGACCACTCCCAGCAACCGCAGATTTTCTTGCGCATGCTGTTTTTGAATTGCCTTCAAAACCGCGTGCTCCTGATAGCAAGGGCCGCACCAGGTGGCCCAGAAATTGATGAGGAGATTTTGCCCTTTCAGCGATTCCAGCGTGACTTCTTTTCCCTCCAGATTTTTGAGCGCAAAATCGGGGGCTTTTTTGCCGATCATGGCCGACGGGAGCTCTCTGGGGTTTCGTGTGAGTCCAAAGGCCAGGAGGGCCACAATGGGCCCGGCAATCAGAAAAAATAAAATGACACGTTTCATGGAACGGTGAACCTAGGTCAACTGATTTAAGCTGTCGAGATGATTTTGTATCCAGCCGCGGATTTTTTGCATCATGGCCTCTTTGCCCGGCCGCATGCAAAAGGTGTCCGTTTTGGAATCTTTTTTAACCAGATGGTGAAATCGGCGTTGTGGCCCCATGAAATTTTCGATGGGGGGCCTTTTGGCGGGGTCGAGATCGACAAATTTGATTTGTCCCTTTTGCCCTTTTTCTTTTACGAAGCAGGGAAAGAATCCGGTCTCGCACGAAAGTCTCGCCAGATTGACGGTTTCTCCCTCGCCGAATTTCCATCCCGTAATGCAGGGGGCCGGAATAAAAACGACCGCCGTTTCAGAAGAGGCAAGGGCTTTTTCGACCGTCTGCATGAAAAATTTGGGGAAAGCGGGGCTCACCTGCGCCACAAAACCGGCCCCTGCGGCAACAGTGAGCCCTATATAGTCGAGTGGTGTCGCCGGATTGCCATCCACCAACTCACTCACCGGCGTTGTGCTGGTCTCTGAACCGGGCGATGTGGTGGGCCCGAACTGGAACCCGGTATTGGCGAAAATCTCGTTGATCAAAACAAAAATGGTGATGGGGACGCGGCGATGGATGGTCATCAAAAGTGTGCGCAGTCCGATGGATAGTGCTCCGCCATCCCCCGAAAGGGCGGCAACCTGCACCGGGCCGGAAAGGGCCCCCATTTTTGCGAGCATATCGGCGGTGTCGCGGATCCCTTCAGCAACGCCCGGGGCTGATTCAAAGACATGGTGGATCACGCCGAAACTTTTTTCCCATTTTTCGGGGGTTGTTTCGCCGCGCCCCCACGCGACCGGGTTCGGATATTGCAGTGTCGATACTTCGCCGCAAAAAGTTCCCAGCGCAAAAATCGTTTTTTTTCCGTTGTCGGTCAGTTTGCCGATGTTTTGAAAGGCGATCGATTCCATGCATCCCATGCAGAGCGTGGAACCGGGCTGAAAACAGCTTTCCCGCTGGATAATATCGGCTACCCTTGCCATTCGATCCTCCCTTCATGCACGACGACCGGCGGGGTCAATTTTTCCCCCGTTTTCACCGCACGGCTTGTGTGCTGGATCATCTCCTCCCATGTTGCATCCGAAAGGATTGCCCCTCCCATGCCGGCAAAGCAGTTGACAATGGCAGGGCGGGAATCAAGAGAGTAACAAGCCTGCGTGATATCCAACCCCAAGTGTCCTCTGCCGTAATGATGGGCCTGGTTGACAACCAAAACCCCTTTGGCCCTCTTTAAAAGGCGGCTGTATTCTCCGGCAGGAAAGGGGGTTAACAACCGCGCCGCCAAAACTCCGATGCGTATCCCCAATTTTTCCTGCATGGCCTCGGTTAGGCTTGCGGCGGTCCCCATGTCGGGGCCCATGCCGACAATCGCCAAATCAACCGCGTCGTCTTTAGGCCAGCGGATTTTTTCGACAAATTCAAGTCCGGGCCTTTTGAACTGTTTTTCAAAAAGCTTCCCGATTTTTGGAAGCACTTTGAAAACATTTTCCATCCGCTGTTTTTGATCGATCTTATACCCTTGAAAAAGATTGGAGGTGACGCAGTTGCCCATGGCGGTGTCGCCGTTGATGAGCCCCGGCAGTTTCGACGGGGCGATCAGCGCATCCTGAAAGGCGTGGATGTCGCGGTCGGCTTCTAGAAGAAGCCTTGAACTTTTGTGGGAATCCTTGATGCCGTAATAGCCGGGCATCACCGGGGTCATGATGTCGGGGTGCATGCCGAGGCATGGGGCCTGCAGGATTGTGTCGTAAATTTGCTGGATGCCACGGCAGCAAATCTGGATCCAGCCGGAATCTCGGTGGGCCAGCGTGTCGGAGGGGTCCCCCTCGATGCAGAGCGGATAATTGGCCGTTGCCCGGTAGACATCGATCAGCAAGATGTTGCCAAGTCCGCTGGCGCCCAAAGAGCGGACCGATTCGGCCATGTGGTCCAAACCCACGGAGCTGGTGGCGGTGGAGACAATCAGATCGCGGCAGGCGGCCGCGGCCCCCGCCAGATAATCGGCCACGGCGTGTTCGGCCTCGAGGAGTTTGAGTTGTTTTGCGCCGACCTTGCCGCTGCTGACTACGGCGGCGACCGTCTCCAGCCATTTGGTCGAGGGGGTGATTGGAAAGCCGCCGAAAATCACGGAGCGCCACATTTGGAGAGAGGCATAGGCGGCGGCCGCGTTGCCGTCGGCTTCGCGAACGGTCTGTTTTTCCGCGAGCGGCTTGTGCGCGGCGCGGACTTTTTCCAGATTGATCGCCTTCTCATAAATCGCCCCGGCGCCTGTTTCCACCTTTGTCATTGAAAATCCTCCACCGGAATTTTTTCCTCCGAAAAAAGTTTTTTGGGGCAAACGGTGATGCATTCGCGGCAGAGTTTGCAGTAGCGCTCTACATCGGCCCCCTTGACCTTAACGCCAGTTTCGGCATCGGGCTCAAAGAGAATGATGTTTTCGGGGCAGTTGATAATGCAATAACCGCACCCGTTGCAGAGGTTTAAGGGGTCGGCAAATTTGAGCCGCCAGCCGATTTTGGCGTAACTTGATGTGAAATGGGTTTTGGAGAGTCTTAATGGGGACTGCCCTCCCGGCGTCAATTTTCCATAACCCTGAAATGGTGCCGCCACGTGATCTTTCGGGCCGGCCTCATCGCAGTCGGCAAAACGGGCCCCCCCGACGCTCGCATCAAACAGGTCACCGTTGGCTTGGATCAAGGCTTCCGGAAGGCGGCGTTTTTGAAGCATCTGGCAGAGTTTTTCGCGCGCCGCCTTGAGATCAAAAAATGGGAGGATATCGACCAGCAGGGCAAAAATAGAGATGTTGCCGATCGGTTTTTTTAAATATTTTTCTCCCAGCTTGTCGCCGTCAATCGTGTAGACGCGGCCGGTGAGACGATATTTTTTTGCGACCTCTTTGGGGGGGCGGCCGGTATTCAAAATATAAATGCCGCCACGAAGACTCCCCTCGGCAAAATCGACCCTCTTGGCCACCCCTTCATCCATGAGAATGGAGATTTGGGGGCTAAGGATATTCGACGATTTTTCAATCGGCCTTCGGCTTAACCTTAAAAAACCGCGGGTTGGCGCCCCTTTGCGGGCGGCGCTAAAAAAGGGCCACTCCTGAACATAAAGAGTTGGGTCTCCGATGGCCACCATGGCAAGGCTTTGCATGGCGAGAAGAATGCCGCTCCCCGCACGCCCATCGCCGCGGATGTCGAGCGATCCTTCACATAGAATTTTTTCGAATTGACCGGCGTTTATTTCCATTGAATTGCCTTGCCGGGGCAGGCCTTCATTACCTGTTCCAGTTTTGCCAAATCGGTCCCTTCGCAGGTGGTTACCTCGGCCGTGTCTTGGCCCGTGCTTTTGAAATGTTCCGGCATCGCTTTGACGCAGTCGTTGCATCCGGTGCAGAGGTCCTCATCAATATGAAACTCTTTCGACATATTTAAATTTTTCCTTTCTTTTACCCCCCCCTTACATCAGCTGGCCGAAGCCTCTTATGATTAAGATCAGATATGGGCTTGATCTTCCTCATATGGCCTCTTGCGGTCCGATGCTAGCGTCCGCCGCGATGAAAACGGCAAAAAAGGGGTGGACCCGCAGAGATTTTCTAAAAATTCTTTCCACCGGGGCGGTCGGCGGCGTTTTGATCGGAGCCGGTCTCGGGCGCTTTCGGAAACAGGGAACGATTTTTGTCTTAAAGCAGGCCCGTCCTATGCTGGGGACCCTTGTTTCCATCACGGTCCATCACCCCGACATGGCCTTTGCGGAAAAGGGGATGGAAGAGGCTTTTAAGGCCGTTGAAAAGGTCGATAGGGTCATGAGCATCCACCGCAAGGAGAGCGATGTTTCCAGAGTCAATGCCCTTGCCGGCCGCGGGATGGTCTCTGTCGATCCCTCTTTGATCGATGTGCTCCAGACGGCAAACAGGGTCCATGCCGAATCGGGCGGCGCCTTTGATGTTACCTGTCTCCCTCTGATGCGGCTTTTCGGTTTTTATTCGGCTTCTTTGGATGAAAAACATTTCCCAAAAGACGCCGCGATTCAAAAAGTGATGGAGGCTCAAGGCCAAAAGCAGATTCAAATCGATGAACCTTCGGGAAAAATCGGGCTTGCGAAAGAGGGGGGTGCCATCGATCTGGGGGGCATCGGAAAAGGCTACGCGGTTGATCTCGCGGCAGAGGCCCTCAAAAAAGAGGGAGTCGAAAACGCCCTGATCGATGCCGGCGGCAATATTTTGGCCTTGGGTTCTCCGATGGGAGGCGAAGGTTCGGAAAAAAATTGGCGCGTTGCCATCAAAAATCCGTATGGAGACGCGGACAATCCCTATTTTGAAACCCTTTCGCTCAACAACAGCGCGGTCGCCACGAGCGGCAATTATGAACAAAGCGTTGTGCTTGACGGAAGGCGCGTGGGGCATCTTTTTGATCTGCGCAGCGGCCGTCCGGCAGAATCGGGAGTGAGCGCCACCGTTGCGGCAAAGACGGCGGCTCTTGCCGATGCCTTGAGCACCAGCGCCTATATTTTGGGCCCAGCCCGCATGACTTTTCTTGAAAAAGAAGCAAAGGAAATTTATTTTCATGGGTTTAAAGGATGAAATTCATTCTACTTTCTCGCGAGGGGGAATTCATTTAAGGGACGACGGTAAATCGCTCACCGCTTTGAAGCCGATCGAGCGTTTTGTTCCGAAAGAGGTGACCCTTCCCGTTGCCAAGCCGGTTGTCAAAAGAAAGTCGAAGGTAACCCGCGGCGATCTGATTGGAGAGGCGCAAGGAGGGGGTGTCCCCGTTCACGCCTCGGTCAGCGGTACCGTGACACAGGTTGCCCTAAAGCCGCACCCGACCCTTGCGGAATCGATGGCGATTGTCATTGAAACCGAAAACAACTCCGACATTCCGGAAGAATCGCCCGTTATGGAAGACCCGGATTGGAGGCACCTCTCCGCAGAGGCGATGATCGCGAAGATCGCCGCCGCCGGCATTGTGGGGCTGGGTGGGGCCGCGTTTCCGACTTATCGAAAACTGCGTCTGCCGCCGGGGGTGGCGGTCGATACGCTGATTTTGAACGGGGCGGAATGCGAGCCGTACCTCACCTGCGATGAACGCCTGATGATGGAAGAGGCCTCGGAAATTATTGAGGGGGGTTTTCTTCTGGCAAAAATTGTCGGGGCCCAAAAAGTTTTGATCGGCGTGGAGGATAATAAACCGCTGGCTTTCAATGTATTGAAAGAGGCGGTGTCTCACTTGAAACTCCCCATGCCGGTTCACATCGTTGCCTGCAAGGCGAGGTATCCCCAAGGTTCTGAAAAACAACTGATTGAGGCCTTGACCCAGAGAAAAGTTCCGCCGGGAAAACTTCCGTTTCATGTCGGCGTTGTTGTGCAAAATGTGGCGACGGCCTTCAGCTGTTATCATGCCATCCGTTATGGGAGCCCCCTTCTCGACCGGGTCATTACAGTTTCCGGAGGCGGCATTCTAAACCCGAAAAATTTGCGCGTGCCGATAGGAACGTCGGTCGAAGCCATCGCCCAATTTTGCGGCGGCATCCATCACGACACGGTCAAGGTGATCGCCGGCGGCCCTATGATGGGAAGGGCT
>JAUYJH010000170.1 GCA_030688705.1 Deltaproteobacteria bacterium | reverse complement strand
CGCCTCCGCTGGCTCCATTGACTGTCGAGACAATAAAACTGGTGTTTGTCTGCTCTGCTGTTTCAATGGCAACAATGTCGTCCCTGTCCCCGTCGTCTGCACCGCTATTAAAGGCATTGGCAACCACAACATAGGGAAAGGGGACTGGTTCGCGAAAAGAAATGCGATAGGCCGTGCGAGACCCCCAACTGATCCGTTCTACACCGGAGATGTTACTACGTGCAGATTCAGGAGTTATGCTTAGGTCAGCCGAGCTGACAATACCATGGGCCTTGATTTTAGGCATGGTATCGATTTGGTCTTGAAGTGACTCTTCAAGAGCCTGATTAGCACTCTCCGCTAAACTGACGCTGGTATCCAAGGCCGACTGAAAGAAATCTTTGGCCGCATTGATATTGTCATCCACATAAGTTGTAGGAGCCTTTGTATTTATCTGATTTTGCAAATTGGAGGCACCCACATCCAAATTCACCTGCCTTTGATAGATCGCGGTATCAAGGTCCTTCAAAACATTTTGCACCTGATTCCCCTGCGAATAAACAAACGAACCGTTGATGCCGATTTTCGAGGCCCCCATTGTCCCCGAATAATCGCCCTTCAAATCATCAAGCTGGCTCACCTGAACAACGGTCGACGGCATAAGCCCCGCCAACACATCATCGGCCAGCAATTCGGCGGTGATCGACTTCGGTTTGATCGATTCGGTGCCGATGCTCAATGGGGCCACCGCAAGAGCCTCTTCGGCATAATAGGCGTACGGTACAGAGGCAATCTCCATACGTATCTCCGGTCCTTGGCCTTCCACTTGAACCGAGAGAAATTTCACCGAAGCCGGCGACAACAGGGCCAAAGAGAGATCATTTTGGGAACCGACCATCGCCGATACCGTCCCGTCTTGCGATTCCAGATTCTGCCATTCTTCATAAAGAGAATTTCCGGAAACATCCAGAAAACGAAACAGAACATTATATTTGCCGTCAGAGAGGGGATTGCCTGCGGGGTCGGTCAATGCCGATTGAAAATTAATAAGATGCGGGATTTTTACGACAGCCGGTTCCTGCGCCTTCAGAACAAGCCCCCAGAGCAACACACTCCCCGCAACCAGCAGTACCGATACAAGACGTGCTTTAAGACCGTTTTTCATTTTATCCCTCCGCTTTTTTTCTTCTTTCGGATTTTGGACCGCCGTTCTCAATTCCAAGGCAAGCCTCGGCGCCAGAGCGGGCGGCTGAACATCAGCGTCATTCCGGCGAAAGCCGGAATCCAGTATTTCATTTCTGGTTCCCGACTGGAGCCTGCCCCGTACCACGATACGGGGTCGGGACGATGTTTGGACCCCGGCTTTCGCCGGGGTGACGTTTTTAGAGGTGCCCATGTTTTTTTTCATTTTTCCCCTTCATCTCAAAACAAACTCCACCCTTCTATTCTTCCGCCACGCATCCATAATGTGCCGCTCATCGGCCGGACGGCTTTCACCATAGCTAACCACCATGATGATTCTTTCGGGATCGACCCCTTTTTCCATCAAATACGCCTTGACCTCGCGGGCGCGCCGGTCGCCCAGTTCCATGTTGTAAGAGGCCTCACCCCATTCGTCACAGTGGCCCTCCAAAATAACGACCGCGTCGCGATTGTTTTGAAGCAGAGCTGTATTGTGATCCAGCGGGGCAAATTCCGATTCAGAAATCTGGTCGCTGTTCGACACAAAATGAACCGGCTCAAAAGCGGGTGCGGCCAGAACCATGGTGAGCAAAATAGCGATCATCTGGGCCCCCCGATGGCGGCATAGACAGGGTCCTCCAAAAGTGATGCCAAAGAATCGCCCGCGTAATCCAAATTGCCGGACGCCGTTTTATACCCGAGCGTCAACCCGTCATCGGCGTCAAAATCAAACCCGCCCAGGCAGGTTGCCGCCAGCACGTTGTTCGCGGAAGAGGGAAACGAGGCCAAAACATTCCCCGTGATTTTTTCGGGGGCGGTCGGCTCCAAACCGGCGCAATACAAGGGATAGCGATTGTCGGCATTTTGGGTTGAGAAAATGTTTTTTTCGAGCGCAATCGAAAGGGCATTCTCCATCCGCAACGCATAAACCGTCGCCACGGACGGCGCATAAGAAGTGGTTGTGGCGGCATTGACCGTATTGCCGGAAAGAATCGGCGAGGCCCCTTTCACATCGACACCGGTGCAAAGCCGCCCGGCGCCGCAGGCAATCACGCTTTTTTTGATTTCAACATTGTCTGCCTCTATCACAACACCGCGTGAGACATTGATTCCCCCTCCACCGTTGAGACGGCTGTTTTCAACATAAACGGTGGAACCCGGCAAAACGGCCAGGGCAGTTGTGTGGGTCCCCAGAGAAGAGCCGTCAATACGGCTGTTGACAATACGAACCTGCGTTTTTTCAATCACCACTGTTTTGGAACCCATCAGCGGGTCCGCCTCTCCCTTGCTGTTGATGAAAGAGACGCCGTCGAACAGAAAATCACCGGGAATTTGGGACAAAGAAAGAACCGTATCGGACCGAATATTGGTTAGTTCGGTCTCAAAAGTCCTTTGCGCAAATCCGGAAACAAAGCCGCCATAAAAGCGCAGACCTTTTGCAAAAGTGACGCCGCTTAAATCGTAACTCCCATTGGCAACGTAGACATCCTTTCCCTCGGCCAAGGCTTTTGAAATAGCGGCTTGCAGATCGTCCCCCAATGCCGCATCGACCAAAACGGCTTTTTTTCTGTCACCGTCGATGCCGTCGCAATTGCTGTCGAAACTATTTAAATCCGGATCGTCTTTGTTGGATTGAAAGATGCGGACGTCATTTGGATTACAATCACAAGCGTTACCCACCTCGTCTTTATCATCATCCGTTTGATTGGTATTGGCAATATAGGGGCAATTATCGCCGCCGACGGGAATGTTGTTCGGGACGCCATCGCCATCTATGTCGGCATCACACACATCTCCGATACCGTCGCCATCCAAATCTTCTTGCCCCGCATTGGCAATGGTGGGACAGTTATCCTGCCCGTGATCGTCGGCCGCTCCATCTTGATCGACATCGGAATAGCGGGAAGAATCGAGAGGCCAAAGGTCAACGTTATCGGGAACGCCGTCGCCGTCGCTGTCGGCCAAAAGAGGATTGGTCCCCCCTTCTGTTTCCACCGCATCCACAATACCATCCCCGTCTTTGTCTAAATCGCAAAGATCGCCGATTTTATCGGCATCGAGATCGGCCTGATCGGCATTGGGGAGATTGGGGCAGTTGTCATTATTGTCTCCCACGCCATCAAGGTCGGTGTCTTTTGTCTCCTGCGGATTGAGCGGAAAAATGTCCAGAGCATCGTTGATGCCGTCTCCATCGCTGTCAGCCGCGCCGGCATTCAAACCGAGCTGAAATTCTTTGAGATTGGAGAGGGTGTCCCCGTCACAATCGTAAGAAAGATCAAAATGTTCCGGGGCAGACGGCAGTACCGCCTGATCTTCGGCAAAAGTAACACTTTTGGCGACAGAGGCCACTTTTTGGCACTCCGTTTTTAGATTCTCATGGGGCCAGATTATTTCAATAAGGATGTCCCCCGAATCGGCCATTTCAGACGAAACCTCTGAAAAAGTGAATTGGTAGCCCGATTCCTGTTTCGCGGCCGTGACCGGACCAACGGCACCGGCATTTTTTCCAGCCGATGTTTCTCCTTTTAAGGTGGCTGAAAGATTCAATTGGCCGGAAACCGCCGCTAAATCAGCGGGCCACGCCGGCTCAAAAACAACCGTTTTGGAGACGAACGGAGAGACGCTGGCCGCAGGCAGTGCCATAGGAGCCGCGGGACTGCCGCCGCAGCCAAAATAGAATAACGTCATCCCGACGAAAGTCGGGATCCAGATTTTTTTCATTTGTTCCTCCTTGCGACCGGCTCGCCCAAACGCCCTTTGGAGGCGCTTGCCGAAAAAAACGGCGCCGCTTTTATGTCGGCCCCCTCCCACAGATGCAGTGTGACCGAAGATGATTTTTGGGTGGTTCGATCGGTGATTTTAAAAACGGAATCGCCCGCGGGGAAAATGCCGGGATAAAATCTGGCCTCGCCGTTCTCGTTGGCCGTGACCGATTCAGCGGCCGTGACGACATCCTTGATCGCCCCCCCGCTTTCAACTTCAATGGTATGCCCCGGATCGGTCAGGACTTTGAACCAGACCCTCTGGTTGCTTGAAAAATCACCGTCGGAGAGATTGAGCACGGCGGGGACCGAAACAAGGGCGATCTCCACCGTGACCGATTTTCCCCCCTGAATCGCCAGATTTTCAACAACCCCTTCCCTTAAAATTTTGTCCCCGGCATTAAGGGCATAGACCTCCACTTTTCTGTTCAAACCGGCGGGAATGCCTTCAATGGCAACGCCCGCGGCATCGATAGAAATCAACTTTTCGACCGGAGAGAGACCCTCTCCGCTGATGACCACTTTATACTGGGTGATGCGAGCCGACTCGGAGAGAGAAGGGGTCTTGGCGTCATGGACCGAAAGCTGCACATAACCGGTCTCGCCCGTTGTTTCAGAAAAAGAAATGCCGGAAGGGGCATCGGGACCGCTGCCACAACCAACGGCAAAACAAATTCCAAATACTAAGCACGAAATTCTAAACAAACCGCAAATTCGAAATACCAAATTCCAAACTGTTTGAGATTTGAAATTTGGGATTTGATATTTGTTTAGGATTTCGGATTTAGAATTTAGGATTTTCATAATCATTTAAAATTTAAGGAGACACTCCCCGTTTGCGGCGTTGAACTCCCGCCACCCGATGCCGCAAGGATGCCCGCCACCAATCCGCCAATGCCCACGGCACCGAGCCCCCCGTACAAAAACCCCTTCGAGATTTTTCGGCGCCGTTTTGCCAACAGAATCGGGTCTCCCATTCCATCGGGGTCCAGATGCGCCCGCGGATTTTTTGTCAGATCTATTTGCGTCTGCGCGGCAATCAGACGGGCCATTTTATCGAGATTTTTCTCGAACGAGGGGGAATCGGCATCCAGTGGAAAAGAGAGTGGGATATGGCCGGCGCGATAGCGGCGGTCGACCAGACGCGACGTGATCGATTTTTGATCGACATCGACCAGCAAAACCTTGTCTGTCTTGAGAATTTCGGCGATTCTCAAACCTTCCCTGATTTGATTTCGGTTTTCTATTTTTTTGGAACGGGCCCCGGCCCAAATCATTTTGGGGTTCAAAGAAAGAGTTTCCCCAGGTTTCAAAACAATGTTTTTGTCATGTGTTGCGTAATGATTGGCCACAAAGCGGATTGGATAGGCCCCCGCCGGCAGGGGGGCCAAAGTGAGCGGTGTCACCCCCTGATAAACACCGTTGAGATAGACCTCCACCGCCTTAGGAAAGCTTTTGACAACAAGGCGCGAGTCGGCATTTTGCAAAAAATTTTCCCGAACCGTGTTGAATATTTTTCTAAAAGAGGGGGTAAAGTTTGCGGCATCAAGCTCAAAAAGGGGATTCACCGCCAATATTTTCTGAAAATCGTCTTCGACATTTTCTTTTTGTTTCAGGGCCGAATCGACAAGGGCCTTGGTCACATAGGCATCGATGAGCAAAACGCCCGCATCCAAAAGAAGGCCGGGGTTGGCGGCAAAAAGTTCCAGAACGGGTTTTAACTCGGCTTGCGCCTCGCGAAAGGCAAAATCAAAATAATGCTGTTTGGCCCGGTTGAGCCATTCTTCCGCCTCTGCCGTCAAAGCGGGGTCGGCCGTGACTTTATAACCGGAATGGTAGGACAAAACCGCTTCGGTTTTTTGCGGATCGACGACATATAGAAACGGTATCTCCTGAAGTTTTTGCCGCAAAATGTCCGCCGTTTTGGCAGAAGCTTCGTTTTCCGCGTTCCCCTGCCATGACTGCACTACCAGAGTTGTTTTCGCGGATGCGGCAAAAGCGGGACCGTGGACCAGAGACCAAGGACCAAGGACCAAAAGCAAAAAGTAAATGACACGCATGCGAGGCAACATATGGCAGGGTGCCAATGCACACGGCGTGCCAACTTTTTAAGCATTTAAGGGGTCGGAAATAAAAAAATCTGGAGCGAATCGGTACACGCTGACCAAAATCGGTCACATGAAATTTAAAGTCACATGAAATTTAAAAATGTGAGGCTCATAAGCCGGGTTCTGTTTCTAAACGGTCATTTCTCTGGGCCCATCGTTGCCGATGGGCTCTAGCAGCCTACCCGTCCTGCCATTTCCATAAGGAGCCAGGCACCTCGTGACTGCTTTCACGAGGTGCCTGGCTCCTTATGGAACATTAGACCGGATCGGCCTAAATGCAGAACTTATTTGGCCTTGCTCCCCGTGGAGTTTACCCGCTGTGTTCGAAAACACAGTCGTAGCACTAGTCCTGTCCGCCAGAGGCGGACGGTGGGCGTTACCCACCACGGCATCCTATGGAGCCCGGACTTTCCTCTTGCCACAAAGCGTGGCAAGCGACCATTCGGCCTCACATTTTTGAATTTCACAGAACTTTATCCAAAATATTCATCAATCGCTTCATTGGCCAACCGATCGGCCTCTTCATTTTGCTCTCTGGGGACATGGTTGATACTATAACTTTTAAATTTGGAGAGGGTCAAGACGGCTTCTCTAAAGAGCGGTTTTAACCCGTCATTTTTAACCTTATATTCCCCTTTGATCTGACGGACCACCAGTTCCGAATCGCAATGGAGCGCCAGACTTTCCCCTTTCAATTGCATCGCCTCTTTCAAAGCCAAAAGCAGGGCCTGGTATTCAGCCTGATTATTGGTCAATTCTCCGAGATATTTTTTGTTTTCAGCCAGCGTTGCACCGGAGGCGGCCAAAATGACCCAGCCGGCGCCGGCCGGACCCGGATTGCCCCGGGCGGCCCCATCGGTATAAAGGATCAATGCCTTCACGATTTTGATTTGTGAGCCGCGTCGGCTTGGACAACCGATTTTTGTTTTTCCACCAGACCGAAGGCGGTCAAAAGCGATTTTTCTTCCCCGGGGGAAAGATAAGAAATGATGTCCTTGGCCTCTTTGCTCAAGCGAATGTCTTTTTGGGCATTGTACTGGTGGAGAGACTCGCCTCCCGCCTCTTTGCGGAGCCCTTCGGCCAATTCACGGAGCGAAGCCCTGACCTCTTCAATGCTAAAGCCATCCACGAGCAGACTCTTTACCGAATTAAATTCCTCATTTTCCGCCAAAAAAAACAGAAGCTCGGCTAACGTTTCTTTGGGCATGGTACGCAGTTCCATAAAAATCCTCCTTCGACAGGCTCAGGATGATTCCGCAACAGCGGAATCATTTTACTTGCTCACCGGTTTCCAAATCAACATAAATTAACCGGTGGCACGTCGGGCACTCTCTCAAATCTTTTGTTTTCAACATCTCATTATAAAATTGGGGCGGCACGTTCATGTTACAGCCTTGGCATATCCCCTTTTTCACAAGAGCCACCGCGTCATCATAGCGCCGTTTCACCAGCTCGTATTTTTTCAAAACCGGGGCGGGAAGCTCTTTAAGAAGCGCCGGTCTTTTTTCCCCCAACAAAACCCTCTCGGCGTTAAGCTCCAGCTCCCTCTTTTTCAGCTCCGCCTCAATCTGTCTGAACCCACCTTCTATATCGGCGGCCTCCGTTTTTTGTTGCGTGATTTCCGCGGTTATTTTTTCACCCTTTTCCAAGAGGGCCAAAATGCGGTCTTCTTTGTCTTTCCCGTCTTTTTTGAGCTGGGCGATTTCTTTGACGGTCGCCTGGTATTCTTTCTGGGTTTTGATGGCAAAAAGCCTCTTTTCGCGGTCTGCGGACAGCAGGACCTGCTCTTTGACGCTCTGTTCCAATTCCTGGCGTTCCTTTGTCATGGCCGCCAAGGCCCCCTCTTTATCTTTAACAGTGCGGTCCAGCGCCAGAAAATCCCCACCGGAGGCCTCTAATTGCTCGGGGATTTCTTTGAGTTCAAAATCGATTTTGCGGATGCGAGTGTCGATGCCTTGGAGTTCTTTAAGTTGGGAAAGATATTGTTTGAAATCGATCGACATGAGGTGGCCACCCTTTAGAGCGTCCGATGAGAGAAGTCAACAAGAATGGACCATGGATTGAAGACTGAAGACTGAAGACTGAAGACCAAAAACCTTATATTTTATTGAAAAACATATACGGCGCCACTGCCGCCAGCGCTGTTGTCGGTTTCATCGCCGCCAATGCCGCTGGCGTTGCTGTCTTCAACAAAAGCACCCATGATAATTGTATCTCCATTAATAGCGACACGGCCAAACCAGTCACTTGCTTCCGTATTTGAGGCCTTGAGATAAGTCTGTTGGGTCCACGTTGTTCCGCTTCGTGTAAAGACATACGCGGCACCGCTATCCTCAGCACTATTGTCGGATTGATTGCCTCCAATACCCGTTGCATTGCTGTCTTCATTCTGTGCTGTCACAACAAGCGTATCTCCAAATATGACAACAGCACCAAAATTGTCAGAAGCACCCGTATTTGAGGCTTTGAGATAGGCCTGCTGCGTCCATGTCGTTCCGCTACGCGTAAAAACATAGGCAGCGCCACTGGCAGAGGCGCTATTGTCAGTCTCGTCCCCGTCGACACCCGTTGCATTGCTGTCTTCACCAGCAGCTCCAATAATGACTGTATCCCCATTGATAGCAACAGAACCGCCGAATAAGTCATTGGCTCCCGTATTCGAGGCCTTAAGATAAGCCTGCTGCGTCCAAGTCGTTCCGCTCCGCGTAAAAACATAAGCTGCGCCACTGGCATTTGCACTATTGTCGGTTTGATCGCCATTCACACCCGTTGCATTGCTGTCTTCACTGCTCGTCCCCACAACAATCGTATTTCCAGAAATCGCAACCTTACTTCCAAATTGATCTCCTGCCTCTGTGTAGGATGTCTTGACATAGGCTTGCTGGCTCCATGTCGTTCCGGTTCGGGTAAAGACATATGCAGCACCACTGTTTGCGGCACTATTATTGGAAATGCCATTGATACCGGTTGCACTGCCATCCTCCATGCGAGCCCCCACAACAATGGTGTCTCCTAAAATGGCGACAGAATTGCCAAAATAGTCACCGGCACCTGTATTGGAGGCCTTGAGATAGGCTTGTTGACTCCACGTCGTCCCGCTTCGTGTAAAGACATACGCGGCACCACTATCCGCAGAGCTGTTATCGGTTTGATCGCCATCGATACCGGTAGCGTTGCTGTCTTCAAAGTCAGCTCCCACGACAACGGTATCTCCGGAGATGGCAACGGAAAAACCGAATTGGTCACCTGCTGCTGCATTTGAACCCTTAAGATAAGCCTGTTGCGTCCATGTCGTTCCACTCCGTGTAAAGACATACGCGGCGCCACTGCCGCCAGCGCTGTTATCGGTCTGATCGCCATTGACACCCGTCGCATTGCTATCTTCCAGATAAGCTCCCACGACCATCGTATTCCCGGAGATGGCAACAGATTGGCCAAAGCGGTCATTGGCTTCTGTGTTCGACGCTTTGGTATATGCCTGCTGGGCAAAAGCGCCGATGGCACCACGTGTCGTTGTGATCGTATAGGTTTTGGTCGTCATCCCGTCGGGGGCGGTCACCGTAATCGTAAAAGTATTATCTCCATTGCTCAAAGAATAGGAATCCGTTGCAGAGCCAGATGTTGCCGAAGAATTGTTGATCTTGATCGCCGCCCCGCTCACCGATGCTGTCGGTGTAAATTGGAGACTTCCCATCAAAAATCCCATACTCATCGTGTAACTCGTCGTCGATCCGCTAAAACTGGAATTGAAAGATCCGGTCGATGTGGAAAGGCCCGAAAGCGCCGCATTCCCCCCCGTCGACAGATCGACACAGGCCCCGCTGACGCACAATCCGCTCTCGCAGGTCTCCCCGTTCCGGTTCGTGTCGCAACTCGCTCCGTCCGCCAGCAACGCGCTCACATCCCCGTCCCCGCCACCCGTCACATCGAACTTCGCCAGCCCGGAAATCGGAATCGCATACCAGGGCGACCCCCCCGTCTTGCTGCAGACCGCTGCAAAACGCCCGCTCCTCGAACCAAACATCTGCCTCATCTGTCGCACACCGATGTTGCATTTGAGCACCGTATTCCCGTCATCATCGGTATCCCAGCTGCTATCCATTCGCAGCAGCTTGTTCCCGCTCGCATCATATTCAAAACATTTCGCCTTCGTCGATCCGGGACCCATCACCAAATACGGCCCCGCCTTCGATCCGGCCACAAAACCATCACTCGTTGCTGCACTCACCACTCCCGGACTCGCCCGCGTTCCCTCCGAATCAATTTCCACATTGCAGATCGCCGTGTCTTTCTCCGCACTCGTCAACGCCCCGTTGAATCCACAAACCAGTTGCGCCTGCTGTGAAGTATCCTGCCGAACCCGGCAATACTTCGCATCGCCGCTGCTTCTTGTCGCCAGATTGTGAAACAGGCTTTGAACAGAAACGCTGCTGTTCGAGGAAGAGATGCTGACACTCTCGTTACACCCCTGAATCCCAACGTTCACGCTGTTTACCGCTTTGTCCCCGTCCCAACATTCCGCGCAGACGGAATAACCGGAACTTTCCGGAAGATCCAAACTCAAACTCACCGACGTCGCCCCGGTGGGGACGCTCACCGTCTGGCTCGCCGTTGTGGGTCCCGTGGCCGTTACCGTACATTCGGTAAACTGCACGGACGAAGAGGAAGAGGCCTTCGACTGGCTGAATCCGGAATTGAGGATGAGAGATTTGGAGGCACCCCCTCCTTCATCTGTCGGCGGCGCTTTGACTTCCACACTTACATTTCCCGCCCCGCTTCCGCTGGAAGCCGTCCCATCCAAACTCCCGCATCCGGATCCAAAAAAGAGGGTGAAAAAGGACAACGTCAAGAAACATACCCGCCAAGGCACCGTCTTTGGCATTATTGTCATCGAGGTTCATTATACTATTGAATTTATTTATAAAAATGGGTGAAGGGAGACACAGACTTTCAACCAAAAAATGGGTATGTTCTTACCCACTCCCCCTTTTCAACCCCTTAAAAAACAAGGGGTTGCCGAAAGGGGTTGTTATTATTCGCCACGGCTTTTTTCCCCGGCTTCGACCCATTCGGTTTCCAGTTTGAATTTGGGCGTTAAAATCGGCTGGCGCATAAAGGTCCAGTAATCGAGATTTTTGAGTTTGGCGTCCAAAATCAGGAATCCGGAAAAAAGAACGGTAAAGCAGGCGGCGGCAAACCCAAAACCGTAGGCGGGGAGTCCTATGTTAATCGTGATGATCGTGAAAATGGCGTTGCAAAGGCAAAAGAGAAGCGTCAAGAAAAACGCCTCTTTTTGAAAATCAAAATAAAAAAGGATGTTCAAAATCATCAAAAAGCCCATCTGCGCAAAGGCTCCCAGAATGCCGATCCGAAAAATACCGACCTGCAGCGGGTTCAGATAAAAAGCCTCGGCGATCTGATAAACAAAAATGATGATCAGCCCGCTGATGATCCCTTGAAAAACAACGAATTTTTGAAAATGTTCGCTTAAATTATCGATGATCGCATTTTTTCGGGCCTCAATAAGCCCCAAGCCCGCCCGGTCACGGATGCTCTGATAATAAGCCTGATAATAGCGGACAAAAGAGGTCTCCATGCGGATCAGAAAAAAGGCCATGGAGGGGACGATGCTCAAAAACGCCAAAAACATCGGCGTGTCGTAATCCATAAAAACAAAGAGTTTGCCGACGATCGACTGCCCTTTTGGGGAAAACCAGAAACAAAACTTGTCGACCCAGATTCCGATATAATAAAAAATGCCGACCAGCACCAGATAGGGATACCGTTTGGCATAAAAAAGGAATCCGAAGTCGTGGAGTTTTTGATAGCCGAATTCCAGAAAGACGCGGACGGTCAGGACAAAAAAAGTGAGCCCCTGCCCGATGCAATAGCCGGCCAGAAAACCCTCCATGGCGTTTTTTCTCCCCAGAACAAATCCGCAACCCATGCTCACCACGGCCCCAAGGCAATAGGCCCCCACAATCCAGAGATAATTTTGTGCCGCGGAGAGAAAAATCATCGCGATCCAGATGCCGCTCACAAAAAGATAAAGGGTGAGCAAAATCCATTTGGCGCTGGTGACAAGCGGCAGGCCCCAAATAAAAGGGGCGGCAAGCGCGATCTGAAGAAGAAAAATAATTTCGAGGGAGGTGATGAATGTGGGGGTAAAGGAATCCATCTGCTTGAGATAGTAGCGGTCGGCCAGGTAGCGGGTGATGATGTAGAGAAAGGGGGCCACGCCGATCATCGAAAAGGCGTAGACGTAGATGATCATCCCCATGAAAAAGAGGCCGTCTTCCACGCTTAACCACGAGGTCACCGCCACCTTGATGACCCCCAATGCCAAAATAACCATCAGCATGGGGCCGGTGGAGATCACCGCCGAATAAAGATAGGCCTTGATGAGATCGGTGTACGACTCACCCGACAACAGCTTCTGTAATCTGAATCCTATTCCAGCCATATTTTTATGATGTCATCCAAAACTTGGCTTGTCATCCTGAACGCAGGGAAGGATCCCGGTGATATCGGGATTCTTCGCTTCGCTCAGAATGACACCTATAAATTCTGCTCGTATATATTCAAATACCGGCTCAACAGATCAT
>JAUYJH010000168.1 GCA_030688705.1 Deltaproteobacteria bacterium | reverse complement strand
AACCTGAAAATCGGCGATCCCGTTCCCGAAGCCTTCTGGAAAAAGGGGGAAACAATGGAACTGACATTGCGCCCCCCCTCCTCCAGCGGACCCTGGAATTTGAAAGAGATTCAAAAAGAAAACCGGGTGGAAAAGCCTTTGGCAAAAGAGTGGAAATGGTTTCGCGAAAACCGCAGGGCTCTTTTGTACTCGGCGGGGTTGATCGGCCTTATCGCGATTCTCGCGATTTATTTGACGCAATTGTAAGGAGTTAAATGAATGGGCGTTTTTGAACAAAAAAAATTCGGCAAATACACCCTCCTGGAAAAGCTGGCCGTGGGCGGCATGGCCGAAATCTATAAGGCCAAGACCTTTGGCGCCGAAGGGTTTGAAAAGCTTTTGGCCATCAAGAAAATTCTTCCCCACGCCGCGGCCGACGCGGAATTTATCAACATGCTGATCGACGAGGCCAAGCTCTCGGTCTTGTTGTCGCATGCCAACATCGTGCAGGTCTATGATCTGGGAAAGGTCGGCGACGATTATTTCATCTCGATGGAATATATCCACGGGGTCAACATGCGCGACGTCCTCTACCGCCTGCGCGAAAAAAACAAAAAGATGCCGATCGAACTGGCGGTTTATGTGATAAGCGAGGTCTGTAAAGGACTGGATTATGCCCATCGCAAATCCGACTCGAACAACCAATCGCTGGGAATCGTCCACCGCGATATTTCCCCGCAAAACATTCTTATCTCTTTTGAAGGCGAGGTGAAGGTCGTTGATTTCGGAATCGCCAAGGCGGCGATGAATATTTCCCACACCATGGCGGGGATTCTTAAGGGAAAGATCGCCTATATGTCGCCCGAACAGGCGATGGGCAAGGCGGTGGACCACAAGACCGATATTTTCTCATTGGGTATTCTTTTTTACGAGGCTCTGACCGGGAAAAAACTCTATACCGGCGAATCCCAATTCGAGGTTTTGAAAAAAATCCGGACAATGCGGATCGACACGGCCAAGCTCCCCGACTCGGTGCCGGAGCTTTTGAAACCGATTCTGGCCAAGGGGCTGGCCTATCGCCCGGAGGATCGCTATCAATCGGCCAGCGATATGCAGGTGGCTTTGACAAAATATCTCTATGCCACCTATACCGACTTTTCTCCGCGAAAACTGGCGATCTTCGTGAAAGACCTGTTCAAGGAAGAAACCGTCCAGTCTTCGAAAAAGGATGCGGTGAGGGAACTGGAAGTCCAGACCGGCTCGGTGAGTTTGGCCGCGCCTCAAGAGACTGCCGCAACGCAAGAAGAGCTTGTCCACCGCGAAGCCACCCCTTCAAAAATGGACACCGGTTCCAAATCGGTCACGGTCAGCGAACATATCACCGCCCCGAAAAAGAAAAAAAAGACGATGGCCGTCGCGGCCGCCGTGACGGCTGTTTTGCTGGCGTCGGGAGGATGGTTTTTATCCCGGCCGGGAAAGACGGCTATTGGAACACTTCAGGTGGCCAGCGAACCTGCCGGGGCCGACATTCTCCTGAACGGAAAAGAAACTGATCTAAAGACCCCCGCGATTCTCGACAATCTGGAGCTCAAGCAACGCTACACGGTGGCCGTGACGCACCCGCAATATGGAAAGCAGGAAGAAGCGATCTCCCTTAACAATGCCGAACCGAAAGGGGTCTCTTTTAAACTGGCAAAAAATCTGGGTGCGTTGAATGTCATTTCCGATCCCTCGGGCGCCGCCATTTTGGTGGATGGAAGGGCCACCGGCCAGGTCACGCCGTCAACGCTCGACCGGCTGATTTTAAACAAAGAATATAAAATCACCCTCTCCAAGCCTGATTTCGTCGATTTTGACCAACCCGTCTCGCTGGCCAGCCCCTTGCCGCAAAAATTAATGGCTTCATTAAAACCGGTTGAAAAGGCGACCGCGTTGCCGCCGATGGTGCCGACGCCGCCGATCACACAACCTTTGCCTCCGGTACCGGCGCCCGCGGAGCCCCCGCCGGCTCCGGAAGAGATTATTGGAAAAATCAGCGTTCGTTCCACCCCCGCCGGCGCAAAGGTTTTTCTGAACGGTAAAGACACCGGCAAAACAACTCCGGTCGTGATCGACGATTTGAAACAGGGCCGCTACACCGTCCGCCTGTTGAAAGAGGATTTTCAGCCTCTGGTAAGAGGCGTCAACATCGCCAGTTCCAAATCGTATTCGATTGAAGAGAGATTGTTGGAAATTAAAAAACCGGAGAAAAAACCGGTCACACCGGCTGAAGAACCCGTGAAAGAGCCGGCCAAACCGGCGGCTATAGGGGGCGAAGGGAGCATCCGAATCACTTCAAATCCCTCGGGCGCCGATGTTTTCGTCAATGGAGAAAAACGGGGAACAACCCCCCTCACGGTCAGGGCCAAGGCCGGCAAAATAAAAGTGTTGGTAACCAAAGGGGACGACCGCCTCCCCTGCCGGCAAACCATTTCTTTACAGGCGGGGGCCGAAACAAACATCAACTGTCCTTTGGGAAATCTTTTCGGAAAAGTGGAGGTCAGCTCTTCGCCGCCGCGCGCCGAAGTCTTTTTTAATGGCAAAAAATTAAACGGTAAAACGCCGCTGACCATTGAAAAGGTAAAGAGAGACAAGGAACACACCATTCGCCTTGAGATGAACGGTTTCAAACCATGGGAGAGGTCTTTTGATCTGGAGGATCGTGAAAACAAAGCCTTTAATGTAGAATTGGAACGTTAACATCGGAGGATATCATGGAAGAAAAAGATTTTGAGTCCAAAACAGATTTGCTCAAGCTGGACGAAGCGCCGGAAGTGGTGAGCCTGCGCAAATGCCAGCTGGTGGTGCTGGAGGGACCGGATAAAAATAAAAAAATCACCCTCAATAAAAATCTAACGGCCATCGGCAAAAGAGAAAATAACGACCTGGTCTTGGCCGACAAAACGGTTTCCAGAAACCATATCGAGATCGAATACACCTCTGACAGTTTTTTGCTGAAAGATCTGGGGTCCACCAACGGGACTTATCTCAACGGCAGCAAAGTGAAAGAGGCCTACCTCGCTCCCGGAGATACGATTAAAGCCGGCAATACTCTTTTAGAATTTGTCGCCTTTGATGAAAAAATCTCCATTGAGCCGACCGCAAAAGAGGCTTTCGGCGCCATGGTCGGCAAAAGCCGAAAGATGCGCCAGATTTTCGCGATTCTTGAAAAAATCGCCCCAACCCATGCGACGGTCATTATTGAAGGAGAAACCGGAACCGGAAAAGATCTTGTGGCAAAAGCCATTCATGAATATTCCACCCGCCGCGCCCATCCCTATATGGTATTTGATTGCTCCGGCGTTGCCGCAAATCTGATCGAATCGGAATTGTTCGGGCATGAAAAGGGGGCTTTCACCGGCGCCATCCGTTCACGGGCCGGCGTTTTCGAAGCGGCCAAAGGGGGGACTGTTTTTCTAGACGAAATCGGAGAACTCTCCCTCGATTTACAGCCGAAACTCCTGCGAGCCCTGGAAAGCCGCGAAATACGGAGGGTTGGCGCCAACAACCCGACCCGGATTGATGTGCGCGTTGTCTCGGCCACCAACCGGAATTTGAAAAAAGAAATTGAGGCCGGACGCTTTCGTGAAGATCTTTATTACAGAATGTCGGTCGTTAAAATTCTTCTCCCCCCGTTAAGAGAACGGGCGGAAGATATCCCGCTCATCATCCAGAAACTTTTGGCGGAGGGAAAATTCAATATGACCCCGACCGGCATGAAAGTAAGCAAGGTGGAAGAGGATGCTTTAAAACTGCTGATGCGCTACCCGTGGCCCGGCAACGTCCGCGAACTGGCCAATGTCATGGAGAGGGCCTGTTCTTTTGTGGAGGGAAATGTCATTGCCAGAAATCATCTCGATTTTATTTTTTCTGAAATGGGGGAAACGGAAGAGAGAACCGATCGGATGAAGATCGATGCCGATCTCCCTTTTAAAGAAGCCAAACAGCAGATTGTGGAGGTGTTCGAGAAAGAATATTTGCAGGATTTGCTCAAGCGCCACAACCACAATCTCTCCAAAGCCGCGCGCGAAGCAAAAGTGGACAGAAAGCACATCCGCAACCTGCTAAAAAAATATGGAATCCCAACGAAGGGAGATATGTAAAATAAATTCGAAATTCGAATTTCTAAATCCTAAACAAATCCTAATTTTTCAAATTCCAATGATTCAAACACAGTGTTTGAAATTTGGAAAATTGGAGATTGGAATTTGTTTAGAGTTTAGAGTTTGGGATTTAGAATTTGCAGTTACTGGGTGCGGGCTTCGAGGTAGTTGATTAGTTTTTGGACATTGTCCAGCTTCTCGGCATCGGCATCTGGGACTTCGATTTCGAATTCTTCTTCCAAGGCCATAATCAATTCCACAACATCCAAAGAATCGGCCCCGAGATCATCGGAAAAAGAGGCATCGGGCTGGATTTCATCCTCACTGATCCCCAACTGTTCTGCTATGATTTGGAAAACTTTTTCCTCAAGCGCCATGTGTCTTGGCCTCAAGATGAAGAATATCTTTGCCGTTGTAATAACCGCAATGACTGCACACCCGGTGGGGAGCTTTGGGCTCCTGACAACGGGGGCATGCCTGCACGGTTACATGCGGGGGCTTCATATTCTGCGCCCTGCGCGTATCGCGCCTTGCCTTTGATTTTCGTCTCTTGGGAACCGCCATAAGGGGTGTATGGCTACATAAAGGCCCAAAAAAAGTCAAACCCTTATTTCTGCAGTTTAATGGCTTTTAAAGGCTTCCAACGGGGGTCTTCACGGCGGGGGCTGCAACCACAGGGGCCTTCATTCAAATCTTTGCCGCATTGCTGGCACAAACCTTTGCAAGAGGGTTTGCAAAGCGGTTGCAATGGAATGGCCAAAATGACCTGTTCCCGAATGATGTCGGAAAGTGAAAAAGTCTCTCCTTCGTAAAAAGAAAATTCGAGATCCTCTTTGATCAGCGCCACTTCGTCTTTATCTTCCAGTTTTAATTGGCGTTCGCTTTCATAAAGCGGGGCCAAAGTCAGGTGGACGGGAACATCGAGCCGGCTTTTGAAAATTTTAAGGCATCTGCTGCAAATGGGATGATACACGCAGGCAACATCGCCGCGGCAATCGACATTGGCGCCGGTCCGCATCAAATTGAAAAGGGCCCTTCCCTCATCTTCGGGGCGATACATCTCGGGAAGTGCTTGGGTGAGAATCCCACGGAACCAGCCCTCTTTTGAGGCATCCAATGAGAGTTCTTGCCCCTCTTCGGGTATGTCTTTAATGATGATGTCCATGATCTTTATTGCGCCAAAATGCGGTTTTGACCGTCGACTAAAATCCGTTTCGGTTCATGCTTTTTGGCCTCTTTTTCTTCATAATCACAAAAAGTGGCCACGATAACAATATTTCCCTTTTGTATCTGGTGGGCGCCGGCGCCATTAATGCAAACCACGCCACTCCCCGCTTTTCCGGGAATGGCATAGGTAACCAGCCTGTTGCCGCTGGTGACATCCCAGACATGCACTTGCTCCCAGGGGAGAATGTCAGCGGCTTGCATCAGATCTTCATCGAGCGTGATCGAGCCCTCATATTCCAAGTTGGCATCGGTCACCGTGGCCCTATGGATTTTGGATTTAAACAAGGTTCTTTTCATCGCGCGGGCCTTCTAACGCGATATGGAGCGGATGTCAATCGACCCTGATTTGACTTGTGGTAGCTCAATGAAAATGTCAGGGTTTAACAGATCAGTGATTATGTCAGGGTATGAAAACAATCACCCTGACAATGAAAGAGCAAAACAGAGCCGC
>JAUYJH010000162.1 GCA_030688705.1 Deltaproteobacteria bacterium | reverse complement strand
ATTTAAATACGGAGCCACGTAAAATTAATTGGCGCCGGTTAAGGTGCTCGGGTTTAATGTACTGCCCGCTTTACCGAGATCGATGTAGAAAGTGACTTCGTGTGTGGTGCCACCGTCTAAAGTGACTCGTTTGGTTAACGAGGTTAAGGCATCGATAGCCCCATCTACAAATCCTTTTCCGCCGACAGTAAACCCTCTCAAGGCGAGCACTTCGTTGGTTTTTAAAACTTCAGACAGAGCGACCAAAACAGCTTCACCCTCTACCGGTGTCAACATGCCTTCTTTCATGCAATTGAGAACTTTTCCAAAAATCTCATTAGCAAATGGACTTCTAACGGCCTTCACCCTCTCCAATGCCTGAGTGAAACCATTTTTCTCTCCCCATGGACCCTTTTCGGGTAATTCAACTACGCGATCATCTGTGGGGTCTCCTCCAGATTTCATTACCAGTACAGTATGTGCTCCCAATGGCATCATGATCGGCATAGCCCTCGGCGTTGCCAAAGGACCTCCAAAATCTGCCACTGCAACCGCCGTCGGACGGATTCTCACACCACCATAGGCTCCTTGAAACGCCAAAGGTGGCGTGAAGGAACTCGCCGCATCATCCATCATTCTCGTAACGGTCTTTGTTCCTTGGGCAAAAATATTTGCGCTTGAAGAGGCAAATTCACTAACACTCATCCCTCCTGAAATAAAAGGGGCGGCTCCGTACGCCATGTAGGCTCCGATGGGAATGGCCGATGCAAAACTTGTCACAAAAGAATGGAACCAGTCGTGGGCGCGACCGGTCTGTAATAGCGCAAGATTTAAATAAGTTGTCTCTGCAGCGACGACCTCTTTTTGATACATTTCATGTGGCCGCTGAACCCAACCGGAGAGTCGTGGAAATTCTGACTCGAACGTCCCTGCCCCGCTGGCCCAGTTTTTTATATTACCGAAATAATGACCCGCAGTGCGACCCATTTGCTGCCATGTTTCTATTTTTAAAGGGGCGACAACCGTTACATTAAAAATATCTGCGGCTTCATGGATGCTTTGCAAATAAGGAAGCGTTTGCTCCAAAGCATCGTCAAAAGCCACTTTCCAAGCGTTCGCACGATCACTGAATGTAACGGATTTTGAGGCGGTCATAACGTTTCGCTAGTCGATTTGGCGTGGGTTTGCAAGGGATTTTGTCTAAAAAAACCCAGACGGACTGAAAATTTTCTTTTGCCTTTTGACAATGCCCATCCAGACAGCTCATGCTGATGGCGGCGCAATCCAAGTCGGCATAGGCCGGCACTTTTGGCTCTCCCTTGCAAACCGCTTCTTCCAGTTTTGTGTGATAGCTGCCGTCGTGAAGCCCTGGAGTGCGACGCGCATAACGGCGCCATAACTGCTCCAGTCTTTTCAAAAAAGTTTCGGCCGGCTTTTCCCCGGAAACACAACGATCTTTAAGTGTTATAGGTATTATGCTTTTTTTGCTTGCCGATCCTTTCGTGAGGGCATCGCCTCCGTCAGGATCGTTACATTTCACAAAATGCTCTATTGCGGGCGGGGCTACATCAGGCAATTGCGGTATTTTGACCGGAGGATATTTCGGAACATTTTTGAATTTGGAAAAATCAGCTTGCTGGGCGCCAATCGAAATAGAGGGGACTAAAAAGAGAAACAACAAAAACCCGCCGCATATCGAAAAACGGGGCCGTACCATAGAAGTAAAGTATCATGATCAATGGAGGGGTGTCATGTAAAAAAATCTTCGACAGGATTAGCACTCAATGCCTAAGCCGCCAATTTAAATTCCACCGTATCGTATTCTACCACCGGCATTTTGACGAGGCGGCCGGATACGTTGGTCACTTTAACTTTAAGGGCACCGACTTCTTCAAAGAAAAGGATAACCTTGTTTAAATTCGACACATCAATTTTGGCGAGCTTTGCCAATTCATAAACGGATTTTGGCTTAAAGATCAAAATATATTTCAAAACATCCAAATTGCGCATAAAACGGTCAAAATCCTTTTTATTATCGAAACTAATTTCATAGTGGGGCTTTTTGACTTTGCCCTTCTTGGCTTTTCGAAAGGCTTTTTTAAAATCAGCCAATATTTCATTCGATGTTTTTAACGAGACGATTAGGTGTTTCATATTTTTATCTCCATATGGGTTAAAACCAAATTTTTAAAATCTTTGATCAACTTTTCCTCATCCACATATTCATATGGAATCTCTTGGTCGCTCAAATGAATATGCGGCCCCTTCGGATGATGATTATCCATTAAAACCCTTTTTCCGCTTTGCAAATCGACCAAAACAAGGCCGTATTTAACTCCGTCCGGATATTTTGCAGATTTTCCAACTTTATGAATCTCCATCTCAAGCACATACCGACCCTGAAGACGCGCTTTATGCCAATAGGCCAGGGTGGCTTTCATATTGGTTGGATATTACCTATATAGAACGAACTTGTCAAGCATTTTTTACCTGATATGTCACAGAAATTTCTTTCCAGAATGTCATCCCGACCCCGTATTGCGGTACGGGGCAGGCTCCAGTCGGTATCCAGAGTGTTTAAGACTGGATTCCGTTTTTTCCACCAGAGGCGGACCAGCCTCTGACTGGCGCCGGAATGAGAAATTTAAAGAGGCCTTATTACTGCTTAACATAATAAATCGAGCAGGTTGTTTTGGTCGGTTTGATTAAATCACAAGTCAAATCGATTACAATTTGACTCCCGCTGAATTTGGCTTGGCCGTCGCATTCGATGTCGACTTTGGAATCGACGACACCGAAAAAAAGATCGCCGTCTTCATAAGTGGCCGTGATCTGTTTGGTGCTTGTGGAATAGTTCATAAAATGGGTCAAAATAATCTGATCCGATTTGGAACCGGCGGCAATGCTTTTGGCCGCTTTGGGATCGGATTGGCAATCTGGATAGAAAGGAAGGGCATCGGCATCTGCCGGTTCTGCGGGACCACTGGCACTTGCTAAACCGGGATCGCCGTAATTTCCCACGAGTTGTTGCATGGAAGGTGCATTTTGTGCATCCGTGGCGGGCGCCAGCGCACTCTCGTTGGGATTGCCGACATCGGTGATGGGGCTTTGGCAACCGGCGAACAAAACGGCGACGATCACGGCAAACAATATTTTTTTCATCATAAGGGCCTCATTCTCTCAAATTATGGTTTTCCGGACAAGTTCCTTTTTCATTTTCCGGGCATCACTTCTCCGCTGTTGATATTGAGATGGCATTGCACCTCTAATTTGCCATCTTCCTTTTTTAAAGCCAGTGTCAGTTGATCGCCCAAAAGTCCCAAAATTTGCCCGTTAAGAAAAATCGGGCGGGTGTTTCCGTACCAATCAATGCAAGAGGTTGTACACTGCTCCGTCGATTGCGTAAAAGCCTGCTCTTGAATGGCGTTGTTTAACACAATATTTCCATTCTGTTTGAGATCAAAATAATGAATGGAAGACTGAACTTCGTAATCATAAGACCAGCTTTTGCTGGCATCATTTGATTGTTTGAGTTGTAGTGTGGCAATGCCAAAAGAACCGTTCTCTTCTTTGCCGCTTTGATAAGAGTAGCTGTGACTGCGCCATTCGCCTAAATAAACATCTGTCAACAAAGTTGTTTCTGAAAGAACGGGGTCTCCCGATAGAGAAAGTGAGCTGATCCCCAAATTGGCCGAAAAATATCCGTAGCCGTCGGAACCAAAAGCCATCATGCGTTCTCCCGCTTTTTCGAGACGAAACAGACGATAGGGCAAATTAAGGCGTGTTATCTTTTTGTCGGCTCGGTTCACCGCTATCAATTTCTTTTGGGCGCCATAGACCAAATGAGTCGTATTGAAGCGATTTGCACTAAGATCAGTATAGGTTTGGGAAGTATCCGCCTTGGGCAAGCAGACATAATAATTTTGAATTTCCCTCGGCGTCGGGGAAGAAAAAATATCATCTGGAATATCGGCCAAGATCATCGGATTTTCCTTATCGCAGATTTTTTCAGCATCATAAGAGACGCCAAATAAAGACAATCCTTTTTTGGTTTCACTGAATGAAAATTGGTCAAATGGAGCGACAGGAAGTTTGAAGGCCCCGCCTAAAGAGCCATCGAGCGGAACGGCATAGACCAAACCCGCTTTATTTTTATAATCGCTGACCCAAAGGTAGGCTTTTTTTTGTGAGACATAAAATTCGCGGCATCCGTTCGCCAATACGGCCTTTCCGGAACAGGATATTGTTTCAGGCTTGCTCACATCGCAATGCAGTACCGAATGCAAAACCGGTCGTGAAACTTCCTGAAAGGGCTTATAGACATCTGTTTCAGAATAAAGGGGCCCTTCGGAAACAAGTTTTCCATCTTCCGAAAGCCGATACATTTGTGGAATGTGGAGTTCAAGCGTCTTATCCTTGTTATAATCCCATGCGCCTCTTGGGGTATAGAGAACCAACTGATCGCCTACAAGGCGGCTTGCGTAATTTTTCCATGAATAATAGTCTGCGGATTCTATAAATTTTGTAACAATACGATTGATATTTCCTTTCTCATCGATGCGGAAAAAATTCACTTCCGTGAGGCCGCGTCCATAATCCCCAAAATTGTTCCACCGATAACCAACGACAATCACCACATTATCATTAAGGAGCAGTTCATCATACCAAGCGCTATTGTCCAACCCTTTGGCAGGGACATCCATTTTGGAAACTAATGAGAGCATGCGATCTTTTGAAATTTTGGCAACGGCCAGTTTTCCCCGATGCAAAACAACCAAAAAATCCTTGTAATTTTTTACGATACCCCCTTCATCGACACCGATCTCTTGATTATTGGTAATTTCCTGATTGGAATCCGATTGGGCATCAGCGGATTCTTCCGAAGCCATTGCTCCGTCTGAAGGAGCTTCGGATGACGCAGCATAGCTGCCAGAGGAGTTGGGATCGCTTGCTTTCTGCTTGACCGCCAAACCATCCATATAATTTACAAGTTCCTCTTGGGAACCAAAGGGAACTAATTGGGCCCCAGCGCCCATGGGCAGTTCCAAAGAAGGGACAGGGGGCTTTGACGGCCCTGTCGAACCGGAACTGCATCCTAAACAGACTAACAAAAATCCCCCTGCCATAAATTCTGCTAATTTCTTCATACATCATTCCTTTCTTCCCCCTCCTTATTCTCCGTTCCCTTTTTTGGTTAATGAAAATAATTGCATATTTAGTTGATACACGGAATTGGGCTCTGCCCCACCTTGCGTAAGCACGTTTACAACCTTTTTCCGAAAATCATGGATCATCTCTTTTAACTTTTTCATTTCGGCTTCGCTGACGGCCATTGTCATCGCCGCAAATTCGCGTTCTTCGGCCTTTTGCTTGAGTGCTTGATTGGCCATCTCAAGCAATTGCTCATGATAGGAAAAGGCGGCGAGCGATCTCGCTTCTTCGCCTGTTGTCAAAGCCTTGTGTGCCGGTTTTAATTTTCCATTTTCATCACGCACCAAAAGGCCGATGCGTGAAAGGCAATCGATCGCCGCCAAAACTTCTTTGTTGGAAATTTTATTTTGCAGCTGGCCAGCAATCCACTCCGGGTTTTCCTGAAAAGAGGAAAGATGGCTTAATTCCAAAATCGCGGGATAATACCAATGAGAGAGATATTCATACTGTTCTTTTTCCAATTCATGGGCACTCCGGTATTCGGCAAAATCGAGAATCTCCTGATAATATTGTTGGCGCCGTTCCGGATGGATTGTCTGATTATAATGAACCAACAATTCAAAAAACCGTTTCTCTTTTTTCCCCAATTTAAAGACCTCCGCGAATTTGCGGATGCTCTCTTCGGAGAGATTTCTTTTTCCATCGATCACCAGCTTTAAAAAATTGGGAGAGGTGTAACCGGCCTTTTTGGCAAAATAACGGTAGGAGAAGGAGGGCTGACTATTTTTAAGTTCCTGAACCATATCTTTTAAAAACTCCCTATAATTAGAATACGCATAGATTGTTTTCATCCCCTATTTCTCCCTGTTCCTATAGGTATTTTCGTCCCTATGGAACGTAAAGTTGCTTCAACTTTGACATTTTTGTATTCTAATAGAATACACCTATTATGCAATTGCTTTCGTCTTTTAGGAGTGTTAGATGCCCAGACACTATGAAAACAAAAAATCAAAACTGGGTCGCAAACACCTTTATTGTAGTTGCGACATTGGCAAGGTTGTTGCCGCATCCGGCAAACATGACGCCGGTGGGGGCGGTTTCTCTGGTTAGCGGGTCGAAATTAAACGGCATGTATAAGTGGGTCGTCCCGTTTGTGGCCCTTGCCCTTAGCGATGCTCTTTTGGGAATTTTCAAAAATGTGACCCCGTGGGACAGCGTTACTTTTTTTATTTACGGCGCTTTTGCCATCAACATTTTTTTGGGCCGTTTTATCGCAGGCCAACATCGCTATCTTAAATTGGGGGGGTTAAGCGTTTTCGCCAGCCTTCAATTTTTTCTTCTCACCAACTTTGGTGTCTGGATGCAAGGTCTGCTCTACCCCAAAACAGTCGCCGGGCTGGCGCAATGCTACACCATGGCCCTGCCGTTTCTAACGAATACCCTTTTGGGGGATCTCGTTTGGTCTTTGGCTCTCTTCACTGTCATTGAAAGGGCGGCATCATGGGGACAAAAACGGTCTCTGCAAAGCGCCCACTCTTAAAAAAATCTCTCTTTCTCTCTCTGCTCATACATACGGCACTTGTGTCTCTGCTTGTCTGGGGATTTTGGGATATTATTGAGCGGCCCACGGGGTCTGGAGAAAGTTTTATAGCGGTGTCGTTGGTGGGGTCGGACCAACCTGTCATTGCGAGCCCGAGCCTGTCGAGGGCGAAGCAATCTCCCGTGTTGGATGGAGAGATTGCTTCGTCGCCCCAAGAAGAGGGGCTCCTCGCAATGACATCCACGGAAGGCGGTGAGATCGGCTGTTCCCTAACGCTTCAACAGATTCGTTCTAAAATTGAACGGGCGAAATATTATCCCTTGATTGCCAGGCGCCAAAATATTGAAGGGGCGCCGGTGGTCGAATTCAAAATCGCCAACAATGGCGGCATTGAATATGTCCGTCTTGCGCAGACATCCGGCTCGGCTCTTCTGGATGAAGCGGCGCAAGAAACGGTCAAAAAAGCCGGGCCGCTCCCCTTTTATCCAAAGCCGATTTCTTTAAGCCTTGACTACGCCTTGAGCGGTCGATAGACCCGCATGCATGGTAATCAAGGCGGTCATTCCGGCAGCAGGCATTGCCAAACGCTTCTGGCCGGTGACCAAAATCATCCCCAAAGAGCTTTTGCCCGTTGTCACCACCCCCTCTTTGCATCTGGTTTTGAAAGAGGCCGGAGAATCCGGGCTCGAAGAGATTGTTTTGATTGTCTCTGCGCAAAAAATCCCCTTTTTTGAACATTTGCCCGAATTTTTTCCCAAATTGAAATTCCATTTTGTGGAGCAAAAAGAGCCTTTGGGGCTGGGCCATGCCGTGGGCTTAAGCAAAAAGGCGATCGGTGAAAATCCGTTCGCCGTTTTATTGCCCGATGTGATTTTTGAAGGGGACAAGACGGTAACAAGCCAGTTGATTGAAGCCTATGGAAAAACGACCCGGTCGGTCAATGCCGCCGAAAAAGTCCCCATGGAAAAAGTCTCCCTGTACGGCGTCCATGCCATCGCCTCTTCGGAGGGGCGTTTGCACAGGGTCAAAGGGGTTGTTGAAAAACCGAAACCCGAAGAGGCCCCCTCCAACCTTGTTGTTTCGGGGCGCTATTTTTTTACTCCCGAAATTTTTCCGATTCTTAAAAAAACCGCTCCGGGCCGCGGCGGCGAAATTCAGCTGGCCGATGCGATGGACACCCTCGCCAAACAGGGGGGGCTTTATGCCTATGAATTTGAGGGAAAACATTTCGACATCGGAAACCCAAAAGGTTACATAGAAGCCAACCGGTATTTTGGAGCCAAAAAATATGCAGACATGGATTAAGGATTTGCCCAAACATTGCGGCGAAACGGTCATGCTCAAAGGCTGGGTCTATAACTGGCGTTCCTCGGGAAAAATCGCCTTTTTGCAGATTCGGGATGGAAGCGGTTTTTGCCAGGCCGTGATCAATGAACCGATTCCGAAAATGACACTCGAAACATCGGTGATCCTGACCGGCAAAGTCAGCAAACATCCCAAAAAAGAGGAGTACGAACTGCAGGTCGAGGATTTGAAGGTGGTGCAGACCGCGGAAGAATATCCGATCGGCAAAAAAGAACACGGGCCCGATTTTTTGCTTGATAATCGCCATTTGTGGCTCCGATCTTCAAAACAATGGGCCATTCAAAAAGTCCGCAACACCATCTCTTATGCCACTTATGAGTGGATGGAGAAAAACAATTTCACGCGGATCGATGCCCCTATTTTAACGCCGGCCGCCTGCGAAGGGACGACAACACTTTTTGAAGTTCCCTATTTTGATCTCGGAAAAGCCTATCTTTCGCAATCGGGCCAGCTCTATATTGAAGCGGCCATTTTCGCCCACGGCCGTTGTTATGATTTCGGCCCTGTCTTCCGGGCTGAAAAAAGCAAAACGCGCCGGCACCTGACAGAATTTTGGATGATGGATGCCGAAATGGCTTTTGTAGAGCACGATGAAAACCTGAAAATTCAGGAAGAGCTGATCCACTTTATCGTCCAAAAAGTTTTGGAGAAAAATCAGGGGGAGTTAAAAATTCTGGAGCGTGATATCGAGCCGCTTAAAAAAATCGCGCCGCCGTTTTATCGTTTAACCCATATTGAAGCGGTTAAAAAAATCCGTGAGCTGGGGGGCCATGCCAAAGAAGACGATGATTTGGGGGGAGAGGATGAAACAATACTCTCCAAGGCTTTTGACAAACCGGTTTTTGTCGAAAAATATCCGGCCAAGATAAAAGCCTTTTACATGAAACGCGATCCACAAAACACCGATCGCGTTTTGTGCGCCGATCTGATCGCGCCGGAAGGATTCGGCGAAATTATCGGCGGCAGCCAACGCGAAGAAAATATCGAAGCCCTTCTGGAGCGGTTGAAAGAGCACCATTTGCCCAGAGAGGCTTTTGAGTGGTACCTTGATTTGAGAAAATACGGGAGCGTCCCCCACTCCGGTTTCGGTTACGGGCTCGAAAGATTGACCGCCTGGATCTGCAAATTGGAGCATGTGCGCGAAGCGATTCCGTTCCCAAGAATGATTTATCGCATCACACCATGAGCAAAACACACCCACTGGAACAGATTCTGGAATGCGCCTCTTCTGAAAAAACGGTTGGGCGCCATTACAGGGTCAAAGAAAAAAAGCGCCTTTCAATCTGCATGGTGATCATCGGCCTTACCATGCTTTTGGAACTCTTTGGCGGCTTATGGACCCACTCTTTGGCCCTTTTGTCCGACGCGGCCCACATGTTTTCCCATCTTTTTTCGCTGGGGGCCAGTTTCATCGCCATTTGGATCGCTACGCGGGAGGCCGACGAGGTCCGAAGCTACGGATTTTACCGTGCTGAAATTTTAGCCGCGCTATTCAACGGCGTTACCCTTTTTATCATCGTCGCCTGGATTTTTTACGATGCCGTTTTGCGTTTTTTTAATCCCCAGCCGATTGCAACAGTGGAAATGCTGACGATCGCCGTGATCGGTCTCGTGGTCAATCTTGTCTCGGCCTACCTTTTGCGGGGGGTTTGCGAAAAAGACTTGAATCTTAAGAGCGCCTTCATGCACATGCTGGCCGACACCCTCTCTTCTGTCGGCATTATCGCCGCCGGCATTTTGATTCACTATACCGGCAAGCTCTGGCTCGACCCATTAGCCAGCGTTTTGATTGCGGCGATGATTTTAAGATGGTCGATCCAGCTCACCAAAGATGCCATTCACATTTTGCTGGAGTCGACACCGAAGCATCTTAAAAAAGAAGAAATCGTGGCGGCCATCCGGCAAGAAGTCCCCGAGATACACCAGATACATCATATTCATATGTGGGAGCTGACATCGCATCTGTGCGCCTTTACCGCCCATGTGGAGATTGACGATGTCAAAGTGAGCCAGTCGGAAGCATTGCGCAAAAGAATCAATGCCGTATTGCGCGAGCGCTATCACATCACCCACACCAATTTGCAGTTCGAATCAAAAAAATAGGGGACGTTCCCCCAAAATTTTGACGCTTTTTAAAGCTACCGTCAAAATTTTGGGGGAACGTCCCCTATGACCGATTTGCTACACTTGCCTATTCAATTCCGTCGCTTTTTTTTGCCAGATCGTTTTAAAGCGGAATGTCGATGGCACTTCTTTTGCAATTCACGTCCCCATGCCACGCGGACCCAGAATTCCAATCAGCCAAAATGTCGGACACCTGATTTTCAGGGGGAACAACCATCTCCAGATTTGCCAAGATGATGAAGACTTTAGAGAACTGAAAGCCCGACTGGTAAGGTATTTTCCATTCTATAAAATTGACGTCTATCATTACGCCTTCATGCACACCCACCTTCATGTTCTGGCATTCATAAACGAAGCCACCTCTCTCGCCCATTCGGTCAAGGCATGGCAACTCTCCTATTTTCATTATTTTAAGAAAAAATATGGTTATGATGGCCATTTATGGCACGGACGTTACAGAAGCATCCCCGTTCTTCAAGAATCCCACTTTCTACAATCTGGCCGATATATCGAACTTAATTCTACCCGTGCAGGACTAGTTGAACACCCCAAAGAGGATCCTTGGTCCAGCTATCTCTATTATGCCAAGGGAAAAGAGGACCCTCTCATTACAATGAATCCCCAATATCTCGACTGGGGCCGGAATTCTAAAGAACGCCAAGAGAATTATAAGCGCTTCATTATGGCAGACACCCTCTTCATTCCCGCGTACCTGCAAAAAGCGTCAAAAATCCGGGGGAACGTCCCCTCTGTTTTGTAGGAAGAATTAATCGTTCGAGCGGCGGCCGCCGCCCAAGAGGCCGGCGCGCAAAAGAAAATATAAAAGATTGAGCAGGGCTGCGGCCGCGGCGGCGACGTAGGTCAAAGCGGCGGCGTCCAAAACACCGGCCACCCCTTTCGCATCGGGGGGAGAAATCAGGCCATATTCCATCAGTAATTTTTTGGCCCTTCGTGAAGCATCAAACTCGACCGGCAGGGTGACCAGCTGAAAAACCACGGCAATCGCAAAAAGAATGATCCCCACTTTAACCATAGCCATGGCATGCATCACAAACCCCAGCATCAAGAAGAAATAGGCCATGTTGCTCCCCAACGCGGCGGCCGGCGCAATCACATTGCGCAATTTGAAAGGGGCGTAAGCACGCGCGTGTTGAATCGCGTGCCCCACTTCATGCGCTGCAATCGCAACAGCGGCCTGCGACGTCCCCTGATAAACCTGCGGTGACAAGCGGACTGTTTTAATGCGCGGGTCGTAATGATCGTCCAAAATGCCATCGCCCCCCATCCCCAAAAATTGATGCGAACGGGTCGGCTCCACGCGAACATCACTGATCCCCTGCGCTTCAAGAATTTTTGCGGCCACCTCCGCCCCGCTCAAACCGCCGTATGCCGGCAATTTTGAATACTTGGCAAAGGCCCATTTCACCTTGCCCGTGGCCCACAAAGAAAACACGAGCCCCGCAAGGGTGATGACCATATATAATGGATCGAAGTAAAACATGCTGGTATAGATAGTGACATCTCATTCTATGTCAAGCGCATCCGGGTCCATAAAGATACTCTACGAAGATGATTTTCTTCTGGCTCTCGATAAACCGGCGGGGGTCCCGTCGTGTGGCGAAGGATCTGTTGAAGAAAAACTCGGTTTCAAACTGGTCCACCGGCTCGATAACAATACCTCCGGTATCCTGATTGCCGCCAAAAACGATGTGGCATTTGAAAAATTGCGGGCCATCTGGAAAACCCCACGGGTGATCAAAAAGTACACCGCCCTTGTTTTGGGTAAAACACCGGAATCAGGCATTATCGACACACCGATTGCCCATCACCCGCGCAAAAAGAAAAAAATGATGCCGGGAGGCAAAAAATCAAGGCCGGCCCAGACCCATTTTAAAACCCTCCGACATTTCAAAAATTATTCACTGCTTGAACTCCAAATCACCACCGGCGTCCGCCATCAAATTCGCATTCACCTCGCATCCATCGGCCATCCCATCGCCGGGGACAAATTGTATCAAAAGGCAAAAAAGCACCCGATGGACACTTTAGACCTGAAAAGGCATTTTTTACATCTTTCCGCGGTGGAATTGTTACACCACCGTTTTCATTCTCCTTTACCAGAAGATTTAAAAGCCCTTTTCAAAAGACCCGAATTTGCATAAGTTGGGGTCCATGCTCCCCGATTTTTTTCACTCCCCCCTTTTTGTCTGGGCTGTTCTCCCCCTTCTCATTTTTTGCGCCCGCGTCGCCGACGTCACCATCGGCACCATCCGGATCATTTTTATAACAAGGGGAATGAAAGTCCTTGCGACATTCCTCGGTTTTTTTGAGGTGTTGATCTGGCTGTTGGCCATCAGCCAGATCATCCGGCACCTGGACCATTATTTCTATTTCGTCGCCTATGCCGGAGGTTTTGCCATGGGGAATTACGTCGGCATCACCATCGAAGACAAAATTGCCATGGGAAAACTGGTCCTTCGCATGATTACCGGACAGGAGACAAAAGAACTGATCGTCCATCTGAAAGGAAAAGGATACGGCATGACGGTGGTGGACGGCCACGGAGCAAAGGCGCCGGTGAAGCTGATTTACATTATTATTGACCGGCGGCATCTTGAAGAGGTGACGGAAATCATCAAAAAATTCAACCCCAAGGCCTTTTATTCCGTGGAAGATGTGCGGATGGCCAAAGAGGGTGTTTTTCCGATGACTGGAGCCAAAAGAAGATCCCTAATATAATATTTCTCAAGAAAAGAGGTATTTATGCCGGAACAAGAAATCGGAAAAATGCCGCGAGCACGATAAAGTGTATAAAATCGTGTAGAGAGCCTGTCTCGACTTTTTTTAAAAAATATAAATAAAATCAATGTTTTATTGATTTTAGGCAACTTTTTTTAAGAAGGGCCGATAACTATGATGGGAGTCTTTAAGGAGGATAGAAAAATGATGACAGCCACAACGTCAATGGGGGCCGCGAGTGTTTTTGGGACACCGGCCTATCTGCAGGGAGTCGCCCTTTTGACCGGCGAGGCGATGGAGATACCTCTGGAGGCTCTTCAAAATCATTACACCACCGATGTCTTGGCCGACACAATGGATGCCTTTGCTCATGTCACCCATGACGCAAGCCGTTTTCATCTGCAAGATGCCGCGAAACAATTCAGGCTGGCTCTCCGTTTCAATGCGGGGGTTGCAACACTCCAAGCCGCTCTCTGGAAGGCCGGTTCTGTTATCGGCTCCATTTCGACCCGCACGGCCGATGTTGCCGCCATGAAATCTTTAAAATATTTTTTACGGTCCGACACCGGCATGTCAAACATGGGTGGCTTGGACATGGTTCGGGAAGTCGCCCATATCGCCCACGCAAAACTCTCCGGCGCCGCCGTGGCGGTGGATCCTTCCCTCTACAGTCCTGGCGAAAATCCGTGGGAAAGAGAAATCTAAGAGAGTTTTTCCGCTTTCATTGCCGCAACAACGGCGGGGCGCTGAACCGCCCGGTCGTAAAAGGCCTTCAATTTGGGATAAGGAGTTAAGTCAACTTTAAAATGCCCCAGCCAATTGAGCACCACAAAAAGATAGATATCCGCAATCGTGAAATGCTCTCCCGTACAACATTCCCCGTTTGAAAATCTTTTTTCAGCAACACCCAAATATTTTTTTAAACGTATTTCGGCCTTTTTCCGGATCGCTTCCAAATGGGATTCGTCATCGGAGAAAACTTTCGGATTAAACAACGGGATAAATGCTTTGTGCAATTCCGTCGTCACAAAATTAAGCCATTCCAGCGTTTTGTAGCGCTCCGTCCCTGATTGCGCCAAAAAAGCCCCCGGTTTTTTCGCCGCCAGATATTGCAAGATGACCGCCGCTTCGGCTAACGGATAACCTTCATCGGTTACAATGGTCGGCACTTGCCCCATCGGGTTGATTTTTTTCAGCTCATCCCGCATGGCTGTATCTTTCCATCCGAAAAGTTTTAGCTCATAGGGAATTTTCAATTCTTCCAAAACAATATGCGGCGCCAACGAACAGGCCCCCGGAACGGCGTATAGC
>JAUYJH010000048.1 GCA_030688705.1 Deltaproteobacteria bacterium | reverse complement strand
GCTCCGCGAAGCAATCCAAATGCAATATATTGCTTATCGAGAGATTGCCGCGGCCCCTTCGGGGCCTCGCAATGACAAAATTGGACTTTGTCAACAACCTGCTAATATATCCACCGTCCAAAGCGGTGCCAGCGGATGATGTCGAGCCACGGTTTATCCCAATCAAAAGAGAGCCAGATGAACATGGCCTGCCCCTTGATATTCTGGCGCGGGACAAAACCCCAATCGCGCGAATCAGAACTGTGATCGCGATTGTCACCCATCGCAAAATAATACCCGGGCGGCACCTCAAACTCGGTGTCGGGAAACCAAGCCGTATCATACTGGGCCCAGTGGAAGATATCGCCCAGCTTTTCCTGAATAATCTTGTATTCTCGCCAGTCAGGAAAAAGGGTCATTTTTTTGTACGGGACCGGGGGTTCCACCGCCACCTGATTTTTGTTCCCCGGAATATTTTTCAAGAGAAGCGGGGTTTCAGGCACCGGCTCCCCGTTTACATAGAGTTTGTCTTTATCGACCCGAATCCTGTCCCCCGGCAACCCCACCACCCGCTTGATGAAATCGAGCCCTTCGTCTTTGGGATAGATAAAGACAAACACCTCTCCCCGCCGGGGGTCGCGGCCATCCCAGACGCGAGTTTTGGTGAAAGGAATGCGCAAACCGTAAATGAATTTGTTCACAAAAATCTGGTCGCCAACGAGCAGTGTCGGCACCATGGAAGAGGAAGGAATTTTAAAAGGTTCCACGACAAAAGAGCGGATGGCCAAAGCAATCAGCAAGGCAACGCCGATTGATTCCACCGTCTCTAAAAATTTACTTTTCTTCTTCTTTCCGTTCATGGTGAGCCTGTCGAACCATCACTTTACTTTTAATACGCTTAAAAAGGCCTCTTGCGGAATCTCCACGCTCCCCACTCTTTTCATCCGCTTCTTACCCTCTTTTTGTTTTTCCAACAACTTTCTTTTTCGGGTCACATCGCCGCCGTAGCATTTTGCCGTCACATCTTTACGCAATGCCTTCACCGTTTCGCGCGCCACCACTTTGCCGCCGATCGCCGCCTGAATCGCAATCTCAAACTGCTGTCTGGGAATCAGCTCTTTCAATTTGGCCGCCAATTCCCTGCCTTTGTAATACGCCTGTTCATGATGGACGATACACGAAAGGGCATCGACCGTTTCTCCATTGATCACAATATTGAGCTTGATGAGATTGCCCTCTTCGTAACCTTCGATCGAATAGTCAAGCGAGGCATAGCCTTTGCTGACCGATTTAAGCTGATCGTAAAAACCGAACATCATCTCGCCGAAGGGAATTTTATAAGTGATCAACACCCTCTCGGTTCCAAAATATTGCAAATGTTCCTGCGTGCCGCGCACCCCTTCGCACAATTTGAATATGGCGCCGACAGCCGTGGCCGGCGCATGGATATGCACTTTTGCATAAGGCTCCAGAATAGTGTCGATGAATTGGCTTTCCGGAAGTTTGGCCGGATTATCGACCCAGACTGTGGAACCATCGGTCTTTTTTACCTGATAGACAACGGTTGGCGCCGTGGTGATGAGCGAAAGCTGATATTCCCGCTCGAGCCGCTCCTGCACAATCTCCATATGGAGTGATCCCAAAAAGCCGCAACGGAAACCAAACCCCAAAGCCAAAGAAGTTTCGGGTTCAAAGGTGAACGAGGCATCGTTCAGGCGCAATTTTTCAAGAGCTGTTTTAAGCGCCTCATATTGTTCGCCATCGGTCGGATAGAGCCCCGCAAAAACCATCGGCTTGATCTCTTTGAAACCGGGCAACGGTGAAGCGGCGAAATTTTCGGCGTCGGTAATCGTATCGCCCACTTTTGTATCCCGCACCTCTTTCATATTCGCGATGACAAACCCCACCTCGCCGGTGGCTAATTCATTCATCGGCCTGGCCTCGGGATGAAAAACACCCAGTTTTTGCACCACAAAATTTCTGCCGACATTCATCAAGCGAATATTTTGATTTGTCTTGATGGACCCATCAACAATGCGGACCAGCATGACCACGCCTTGATAACTGTCAAACCAGCTGTCCGTAATGAGAGCCCGCAAAGGTCTGTCAGGATGGCCTTTGGGCGGTGGAAGTTTTTTGACAATCGCTTCGAGAATCTCTTCAACGCCAACACCGGTCTTGCCGCTGGCACCGATGGCTTCACTGGCATCCAGCGCCAAAATGTCTTCTATCTCTTTGCGAACCCGCTCCGGCTCGGCACTCGGTAGATCAACTTTGTTGATGACGGGGATCAATTCCAAACCTTGCTCCATCGCCATCATGGCGTTGGCCACCGTTTGGGCCTCTACCCCTTGGCTCGCATCGACCAAAAGCAAAGCACCCTCGCAGGCGGCAAGGCTTCGCGAGACTTCGTAATAAAAATCGACGTGGCCGGGGGTATCGATCAGATTGAATTCATATTCTTGGCCGTCTTTTGCGGTGTATTTGAGACGAACGGTCTGGGCCTTGATGGTGATGCCGCGTTCCCGCTCCAGATCCATCTGGTCGAGAAACTGCTGGCGCATCTCGCGGTTGCTCACGGCGCCGAGCTTTTGCAAAAACCGGTCGGCCAGCGTCGATTTTCCGTGATCAATGTGCGCGATAATACAAAAATTGCGAATGTGCGATTGGTCCATAAAGTTGCGGGATGGTTCCCTAAATGCCCCAAAATTTCAATGTCTTAATTTAACCAACTTGATCCAGATCAGCTTTACATCTTTTTGCAATTCTTTATAAGAACATCCCGAAATGGAGGTACTATGAAACCTATTCTCGTTACTCTGGCAGTTGCCGGTTTGGTGGCCGGTGCTGTACACGCGGCCAAAGCCGCCGATGGCAAGGAAATCTACGCCAAAAAATGCGCCATGTGCCACGGCGCGGGTAAGAAGGCGGGTGATCTATTGGCATCCAAATTAAGTCACGCCGACTTTACCAAATATACAAAAGACCCCAAATCGATGAACCCCAAATCGACCATGCCCTCTTTCAAGGGTACCGATGAGGAGCTCAACGCCGTCGTCGAATATTCGATGGGGATGAAGAAATAGTTTCAGGGCACCTCTCAAAACCCCGATTGTCATCCTGACCCTGAGCTTGCCGAAGGGGAAGGATCCCGTGGAAACACGCCAAAAATCGGGATTCTTCGCGGAGTTTACACTGCACGGAGTGAATGTGCTCAGAATGACAAATTGCAATTTTCATGAGTTTTTAGAGGTGCCCTTCAACTATTCATTCACACTCACAAACGCTTCGACATTTTCTTTGAATTGCAGATCGTGGAGATAGGCTTCGGCATCGTCTTTGTTGTCAAAGCCGCCTAGGCGAACCCGATACCAGCGGCCTTTGTTTGGAATATCAGCCGAAACGAGATAGGCATTGTAACCTTTCTGTTTCCAATAGGCGACCAGCGTGTGGGCTTCGTCCGGGTTGGGATAGGAACCGACCTGTACGGAGTAACGGGCATCGGTTGTTGCCGTTTGAATAACCGGTTTCGGTTTGGACGGCGATTCCAACGGCGGCGGCGGAGCGGGAGCCGGCGCTTCGGGTCTGGGAATGGCGGCAATGGGAGATTCCGGTCTGGGGGCTGTTCTTAAGGCTCCCGGCCCTGCCGGCGGCTCTTTGGCTTGCCCCTCTTTGAGCATTGCCTCTACACGGGCCTTTAAATCGGGTGTCGGCGCGGCGCGCAAAATATCTTTGGCCAGCGTTTTCATTTCAGGGTCTTGCGTAGTCGCAACGGCGTTCGGGTCGGTCAGCGTCAGCTCTGGAAGCCCGCTTTTTTCCTCTTTGGCAACCGTGGCCGGTGACCGAACCCCCAGTAGTTCGCCGCCATAGCGGGCGCCAAGATAAAAAATAAAAAAGAGGGTGAAAATTTCCAGCACGAGCAACGTAAAAAATTGGCCGAAGGTAAAGCGGCAGAAATAATTCGACGGTTTTTTGTTATATTGGGCTGGCAACATCTTTGGATTCCATTCTTTCGGGGGCGCTAATCCCCATTAATTTAAGGGCATTTTGTAACACAATCTGGATATTTTTCAACAAATAGAGTTTGGCCAAGGTTTTGGGACGATTTTCGGCATCAACTACCTTGTATCTGGCATCTTGTTTGGCATGCGAATAATAGGCTTGAAATTCTTTGGCCAGCTCCAGCGCGTAAAACGGCAGATGATGCGCCGCCAGATCTTTTGCCGCCTCTGCGATTACTTCCGGAAATTGAAGCAGTTTTTTGGCCAGTTCTTTTTCTTGGGGGAGAGTAAGAAGAGACAAATCGACTTTTTCGTCATCCCGACGAAAGTCGGGATCCAGTAGTGACTGGATTCCGGCTTTCGCCGGAATGACGGTTTTCGCTTTTCTAAAAATACTGGCGATCCGGGCATGGGCATACTGGATATAATAGACCGGGTTTTCCGGCGTCTCTTTTTTGGCCAGGGCCAAGTCGAAATCGAGCGGCGTGCTGGAGGCCCTCTGTAAAAAGAAAAACCGGGCGACATCGGGTGAAATTTCATCGAGCAGGTCATCCATAGTAATTAATTTTCCGGCCCGCTTGGACATTTTTACCACCACCTCATTTTCCAAAAGATTGACCTGCTGGATAATCAGAATCGTCAACTTTTCCGGGTCAAACCCCAAAGCCGCAACCGACGCGCGCGTGCGGGCCACATAGCCGTGATGGTCGGGGCCGAAAAGATCGATCACCCGGACGCCTCTTTTAAATTTATCTTCGTGATAGGCGATATCGGATGCAAAATAAGAATATTCCCCATCCTGTTTTTGGACCACACGGTCTTTGTCATCCCCAAATGCGGTCGATCTGAAGAAAACGGCCCCTTCTTTTTCATACAAAAACCCCCTCTTTTTCAGGCGGGCCAGGGATTTTTGCAGTTTTTTCTTTTTAATGAGGTCTGATTGCAGATACCATTTGTCAAAAACAACGCCGAAACGTTTGAGACTCTTTTTTTGTCCGTCGAGCATTTTTTTGAGGCCGACTTTTTTGAAATGACTGGATTCCGGCGTGCGCCGGAATGACGATCGGGCCAATTTCTCCCCCAACCTTTTCAAATACTCCCCCTGATAACCCTCTTCAGGGATTGCCGCTTCTTTGCCAAGCGCCTGCAAATATCGGGCCCGCAGGGACTCTGCAAAAAGCTCAATCTGGTTGCCGACATCATTCACATAAAATTCTTTATGGGCTTTGAAACCGGCGGCCTTCAAAAGATTGGCCAGCGTGTCCCCCACCGCCGCGGCGCGGGCGCTCACCACATTCAAGGGGCCGGTCGGGTTGGCGCTTACAAATTCAAGAATGATTTTTTCGCCCTTTCCTTTTTTTGTAGACCCGAATTTTTTCCCCTCTTTCATGATCATGGCGAGAGAATTGAAATAGGCGTGAGGTTTAAGAAAAAAATTGATGAAACCGGGACCGGCAATTTCTGCTTTTTCGATCCAGTCCGGGAGGGGCATCATCTGGCGCAACAGATCTTCCGCCAAAACACGCGGCGGTTTTTTTGCCTCTTTGGCCAAAATCATCGCGATGTTGGTGGAAAGATCGCCATGAACCGTCTGTTTCGGCACACTAAAAACGATTTCCGGTGCCGGAATGTTTATCTGCTCTAAGGCTCTTTCGATTAAGGATTCAATTTTTTCTTTAATTTTCTGCATTGGGTCCATAGTCCATGGTCCACGGTCCCGGGTCCATCAGGGGCTGACAACCACAATTTTCAAATTATCCGGATGCAGATAGCGTTTTGCCGCTGCCTGCACCTCTGCCAGCGTCACCTTGCGGATATTTTCCGGATATTTTTTCAGATAATCTTTTGGGTACCCCAGCAGATCAAATGTCGCCTTCTGGAAAACCACCTTGAAGGGGGAATCGAAAAGAAAAATATATTTGTTCAACAGGGCTTCTTTGGCAATTTTGAGTTCTTCTCCGGTCACATCGGCTTCCACGGCCATTCTTTTAAGATGGAAATCAATTTTTTCCAAAACCGCTTTTTCAGCGTCGGAACGGGTTTGCACATGAATGGAAAACATCCCCCCCGCCGGATTGGTCTCCCAATTGCTGTAAACACTGTACGCCAGCCCCGATTGCGAACGAATATCAACCCCCAGCCTGCTGATAAAGGGGTCTCCGCCCAGAATATATTGCAAAAGCGAAAAAGCATATTCATCAGGCGAGCCTCTTTCAAGACCGATATGGCCCGCCTCGATAAAAGCCTGCGTCACCTTTTTTTTGATTCTTTTCGTCTCTCGTTTTGCGTCGAGTGGAATTTTTTTCCAATCCGGAGCCGCCGTGTCTTGGGGGACAAGAAGGCCGAAATGCCCTTCAACCCATTTTTTCACCTTTGGTTTTGAAAAATCGCCGGCCACGGCCAAGAGCATTCTGTTCGGATGATAATATTTCTTGTAAAAACCGTTTATATCGGCGGGACGGATGCGCCCGATGCTTTTCACCGTGGGCTGGCGCCCCCACGGATTCTTTTCTCCGTAAACCATTTTTCTCAAAGCGCGCCCCGCCAAAATCTGGGGATGATCTTTTTCCCGGCGCAAGCCTTCTTTGGTCCGCCCGATGATCAGATCAAAACGGTCTTTATCCCATCGGGGGGCGGTTACCACCTCATGCAAAATGGAAAAAAGCGATTCCCACTCTTTGGCCAAAGAAGAAACGGTGATCTGGGTCAGTTCGCGGCCGGCATCGCCGCTCAAGTGGATTGCCTTTGCGTCAAGCCACTGATCCAGTTCGGCCGGTGTCTTGTCTGCCGTTCCCCCCATAGCCAGAAGATCGGCCACCACATCGGCAAGACCTTCCGTTTTTTCTTTTTCATAGGCAGAGCCCGTCTGCACGAAGAGTTTGGCCTGCAAAATGGGGAGTTCGCTGTTTTGCAGAAGGTACAATTGAAAACCGTTGGGAAGTTCATAGACAGAGACCTTTGGCGGCGTCCATGGAGAGGCAAGAAGAGAAAGTGGAAATAGAAACAAGATTGTCATTGCGAGGAGTCTTGAGCTTGTCGAAAGACGACGAAGCAATCTCCCTGTTTCTCCGAGAGATTGCTTCGCTGACGCTCGCAATGACAATTTGCTTTTCACCTGTTTCCCCTTTCCAAATACAACACCACCCTGTTATCCGGCTGAAAATATTTTTGCGCCGTTTGCATCACCTCTTCGGCCCCGATCGACTCTATTTTTTTCTGGAATGTCACCACGTAACGCCAGTCCCCCACCACCGTCTGCGCCTGCGCCAACTGTTCGGCCAGTTCCATGTTGTCTTCAAGGCCCCAGAAAAAATTATAGACGATTTGGTCTTTGACCCGTTTCAAATCTGAAATCGCCACTTTGCGCGCCAAGAGATCGAGTTCGCCCAAAATGGCTTTTTCCAGTTTTTCAAGAGAGTGGCCCTTGATGGGGCTGGCATAAACGACAAAAAGGTTATCGAGGCGCGAGCCGGGAAAACCGTTGGAACAGCTGACACTGGATGCCATTTTAAGTTCCTTGACCAGCTTGAGAGTCATTCTGCCGGTGCGCCCCTCGCAAGCGATGCCATCGATCAGATCAAAGACATAATCGGCGCGGCTGGGAGCGGCCGGTTTATGAAAGGCGATGACCAAATACGGCTCGGAAGGGAATTTGACGATTTTTCGAACCTCCCCTTGGAAGGCAAAGTCTCGTTTGTCATTCCGGCGAAAGCCGGAATCCAGAGATTTTGACGTTTTCTTGACGTTCCCAAAAGTTTTTTCCAAGACCTCTTTGGCCCGCTCGACCGTGATGTCCCCCACCAGCACACCGACCATATTCTGCGGGATATAATGGCGGCGGTGAAAAGCCCCGGCATCTTGCATGGTCAGGCCGACCAGATCTTTTGGAAAACCGATCGGCGAGGAATGATAAGGCCCGTCTGGAAATGCCGTCTGGACCAGATTTTCAAACAAAAATCCGTAGGGGCTGTTGTCATAACGGAGGCGTCTCTCCTCCATAACAACATCCCTTTCCTGATAAAATTCGCGTAAAACGGGGTAAAAAACCATTTCAGAGGTGACATCGGCCCAGACCGGAAAAACGGGAACCGGCATGCTGGCGTGGTAGGCCGTCACGTCTTTGGTGGTGAAGGCATTCAGATCCTCGGCCCCCTTGACGGAGAGGATCTTCCAGACCTCGTTTTTGACCATGTATTGATATTCCTCTTGGGTCAGCTGTTGGATCTGCTGTTTGAGCGCGGCGATTTTTTCGGCATCAGGATTTGCCTTCTGCTGTTCTTCAGACATGGCCAGCCCCAGTTCGGCTATTTTTTTGAGCAGAGGCGCTTCTTTTGCGTAATTGCGGGTGCCGATTCTTTTGGAGCCCTTGAAGGCCATGTGCTCAAACATGTGGGCCAAACCGGTCTTGCCCATGGCTTCGTCCAAACCGCCGGCTTTCACCATCACGAGCCCCGAGAAAACAGGGACGCTGGGGCGATGCACCACAAGCCACAACATGCCGTTGGAGAGCGTTAAGGAACGAACCTCCCCCGCTAGGTTAAAGGCGAAAGCACCCCGGTCGGAGACGAGAAAAAAAATCAGGAAAAAAAAGAGACACTTTGCGGATTTTTTCATCAGGGGACGAAAATAGCACCGGCCAGCACGGTCGTCCACAATCCATTTTTGTCGCCGATGGCCGACTGTGTGATGTTCATCGTCTTGACGATCTCTCCAGAGATGGTCCAGAGATTTTTTCGGTCGTTCCATGATTTGTCGGCTTCAAACGGCACGCCAAGCGTTGTGGCCAGCATTTCGGCGGCGAGGTCTTCCGTATAATCCCCCGCCTGCTGTTCCGTCTGGCCGAAACTTTTGTGTTCGGAGAGATAGCCGTGATGATCGGAGTTTTTGGGAAGGGCAAGCCCCACCGATGCGGCAACCAAACGATGCGGCTCGTTGGTGGCGTTATCGTAAAGAACGCAGAAAACCACCTCGCCCGCGTGAAGCAATTTGA
>JAUYJH010000159.1 GCA_030688705.1 Deltaproteobacteria bacterium | reverse complement strand
AATTAAGGTGCGGCAACAGGGGGACTTCGCATGTTTTGTATTCATACATGCGAAGTAGTCCGAAAAATGCCCAGTCCTGTATAGAAAACGAAGATTTACACGTCCAGCATCAACAGAATTTCCTTATCCATCCCCAAATTGTGACCGGTTCAAAAACCTAAAGCATTCCACATCGTTACCGTATGCTTTTGCCGAACATGGGGCTCTTATGGTGGCCAATGTTTTAAAAAGTGCCAAGGCAATTCAAGTGAGCATTCAAGTGGTCAAGGTTTTCATCCAACTACGCGAGTTGCTAACCAGCCACAAAGACCTTGCTCAAAAATTGGCTCAACTCGAAAAAAGATACGATCATCAATTCAAACTCGTGTTTGACGCCATCCGCGAACTAATGGCGCCGCCGCAACCAAAAATAAAGCGACGAATCGGGTTTTGATGTGTTATGAAAATAGCTATGTCCAAAAACATCGAACTCAACCCGGAATTTTTGCGCGCGCTGGAGCGGATGGAAGATCCTGTTGCCCATTGTCTCATCACCGGGCGGGCGGGGACCGGTAAGTCGACGCTTCTTAAATATTTTCGCGAACATACCCAGCGTAGGGCGGTGGTGTTGGCCCCAACCGGTGTGGCGGCGGTGAATGTGCAGGGGCAGACGCTTCATTCCTTTTTTCGTTTTCGGCCCGATGTTACCCCCGAAACGGCCATCAAAGGGGCCAAGCGGATGGCAGGGTGGAATGGTTCCGATATTTACAAAAAAATCGACACGATCATCGTGGATGAAATTTCGATGATCCGCGCCGATCTGCTCGATTGCGCCGATCTTTTTTTGCAACATGTTCGCGGCAAAGAGGGGGAGTCTTTCGGCGGCGTTAAAATGATTTTCATCGGCGATCTCTATCAACTCCCTCCGGTGGTCCGCTCGGCCGAAAAACATATTTTTGAAGAGCTCTATCCCGGTTTTTATTTTTTTGACTCTCATGTTTTTCGCCAGACCCCTTTTGAACGGATCGAACTTGAAAAAGTCTACCGCCAAAAAGACGCTGGATTTGTTCGCCTGCTCAATGCCGTGCGCAACAACTCGCTCGTGGAAAAGGACCTAAAGGCCTTTAATCACCGGCATCTCCCCAATTTTGATCCGGGCGAAGAACTCTCTATCATCCTCACGGCGATGAACGACCCCGCTCGCAACATCAACGCCTTGAAACTCAAGGCGCTTAAAGGGAAATCGCGTTTTTACACCGGAGAAACCGTTGGCGATTTTGGCAATGAATCGCTCCCCACCGAAACACGTCTCGAGCTCAAACCCAAAGCGCAGGTGATGTTGCTCAACAACGACCCTATGGGCCGGTGGATCAACGGCACCATGGCGACGGTCGTTTCCCTTCAGAAGGATAGTGTGATGGTGCGGCTCGAAGGGGGAAGGGAAGAAATCGTCGAGCCCAACACTTGGAACCTCTTTCTCTATGGCTACGATAAAAAGAAAAAACAGCTCACCAGCGAGACGACCGGAAGCTTCACACAGATTCCGCTGAAGTTGGCGTGGGCGGTGACCATCCACAAAAGTCAGGGGAAAACATTTGATCGTGTGGTGGTCGATGTCGGGCGAGGGACTTTTGCCACTGGCCAGATGTATGTGGCGTTGAGCCGATGCACGAGTCTTGAGGGGTTGGTGTTGCGAAAGCCGCTCACCAAACAACAGGTGCGTGTCGATTACCGGATTGTCCGCTTTCTCACCGGGGAGGCTTACGGGGTTTCGGAGAAAAAAGTTCCGCTCAAAGAAAAAATGGCGCTGATTCAGGAGGCGATCGATGATGCGCGGGTGATGGATGTCGTCTATCTCAAGGCCAACGATGAAAAGTCACAACGCAAACTGCGCCCCATTGAAATGGGGGATATGGAATACAGCGGCAAAACTTTTTTGGGGTTTCGGGCTTTTTGTGAAACAAGACAGGAAGAACGCCATTTTCGCGTCGACCGGATTCTGGAATTGAAGTTGCTGTAAAACCACGTTTCTCCTTGCCCCTATTAAAAAATATGAGACAACCCCTCCTGCCACGGAAGAATCAGGGTATTGCCCACTTTCCTTCGCACTTTATCGCGGCTCAAACAGAGGCATTCACATCGACCAAAGTCTTTTGCAATCTTTTCAAGCGGCTTGATATCTTCCGAATCAACAAGTTCAGATGATTTAACCTCTATCAACAGCGGTGATTTCCCCGGACGTTCAATAACCAAATCGATTTCAGCATCGTCATGCGTCCGAAAATAGGAAAAGCGATAATCGTTCTGTTGGTAAGAGCTGATTCGCCGAATTTCTAAAAGAAGGAAATGCTCAAAGGCATCGCCGAAGGCATACGTTTGAGGAAGAAGCGCAACGGTGAGCGTTCCATCGAGCGCCCGTTTGACCCCCGTGTCAAAGAAATAGAATTTGGGGGCGGTTGTCTGGCGCTTTCGAACGGACCGATGATATGCCGGAAGGATAAAACCGACGAGTGTATCCTCGAGAATCTGATAGTAGGACTGCACTGTTTTGGTATCGACTCCAATGTCCCGCCCCATTTTTGAAAAATTGAGAATCTTTCCGTTGCATTGCGCCGCCACTTCGAGGAAGTGCGCGAACGGCTCAAGTTTGCGCACAATTTGTTCATTCCAAATTTCTTCTTTCAAATACGTTTGCGCGTAGGCCTCCAGATACATGCGCTTATCGCTCGCCTGAACATGGGAATAAATTTCCGGAAGCGATCCATATTGTAAAACTTGCGTGAGATTAAAATGCGTACCGAGCTCCCGCACGGTTAATGGATAGAGGTGATAGATGAAAGCTCTTCCTGCCAAAAGATTCGCGGCGCCGCGGCGCAGTTTACGCGCACTGGAGCCGGTAAGAATAAATTGCAGTGGATGCCCTTCGCGTTTTGAAGCTTCGATCTGCTGGTGCACCAAATCCAAAAGCTTCGGCAATTTTTGCACCTCATCAATGATGACACGTTGTAGTTTGGGACCTTGAGCACGGATCCGTTCCACAAGATGGTTGGGGTTTTTCAAGAGAGTTGTCTCTTCACCGGGTTTTAAAAGATCGACAAAGAGTGTTTCTTCTCCGGAATAGTGGCTGGTGATATAGGTCGACTTCCCTGTTCCCCGAGCTCCAAACAGAAAAAAACTGTGTGATTTTGATGTGTTAACTATTCTATGGAACATACTCCATGATTTTGCACATATTATGGAGTGTTGTCAACCGTCGGATTCTGGAATTGAAGTTGTTGTAAAAGCGGGTATTATCCGCCGCATGATTTTGGGGATTCTAGGGGTTTTGGCGGCGATTCTTTTTTCCGGAAATGTGGCGAACGATTTTCCTGAAAGCGCTTGCATGAGCGACACCAGTGTTCCCGATGTCGGCCTTCCGAGTGATTTTCCTTCCACACAGATCAGCGGGTTTGATATCAAGGCGGTTTGTTATTCCTACGATACAGCGAATGACACATTATACATAGGCCTTCAGACTCATAATAATGCGAGCGGACAAGCGGTTATTTTCGGCGATGCCGATGGCGATGGCGAACCCTCTTCTGCATCGACAACGCTCATTGATCTTTTGGGAGACGACTTTGCCGATTTGGGGAGCGGCGAATATGCAACTCTTGCCATCGATTTGGATAAAGACAACACACCCGATTTGGTGGCGGGGGTGAATAACGCAACCGATCTTTCCGGGTTTCAGGCGGTGGGTGGGAATGCAAGCCCCGACAACAATCCCTTTTTAGCGCCGCTTGCCCGATTTTATGGCGCCGCCATTGCCGGTGTTTCGGTAACCGTCCCCTTTTTTCCATCGACCAATAAACCGCATCTCGAATTTTCCATCGCCGGCATTTCTAATGTTCCGGGCTATGCCTCTCTCAATCTAGCCGACCCTGATTCCTCGTTCCGGTTTTACGTGAGCACCGGAAGTCTGGATGACGACGGCATTGCCGAGGATTATTTTCCCAATTCGGCTACGGCGATGAGCCAGGCCAAATTGATGAAAGCCTCGGCGTTGCAAGACACCGACGGCGATAAAATCAACGATTTTTTGGATACCGATAATGATAACGACGGCATTTGCGACCTGATCGAAAAAAATCTTTCGCAATACGATACCAATGGCAATTGTCTTTTGTCGGCATCGGAGGCGGCGGCCAGCGGCAAAGACTCTGACGGCGACGGCGACATCGATACCAATGATGCCGGCATTGTCTGGCCCGATACCGATGGCGACGGCACGCCCGATTATCTCGACACCGACAGTGACGGCGACGGCATCCTCGATTCTGCGGAAAAGGGCTCCGGCACCTTGCCGCGTGACAGTGACGGCGACGGGATTTATGATTTTCGCGAAACCGACAGCGACGGAGACGGACTTGCTGATGGCATAGAAGATGCCAATAAAAATGGGATACTCGATGCCAACGAAACCGACCCGACAAAATTCGATACCGATGGCGATGGTTTGTGTGACGGCATTGCGGTCGTTTTCACCTGCACCGGTTCTGAAATAGCGAAGGGGACAAATCCCCGAAATGTCGATACCGACGGCGACGGCCTTTGCGATGGCTCTCTTGTGGTCCCCCCCTGTTTCAACTCGGAGGGGAATCTCAATACCGATCCGCTGGTCCCCAATATTTTGACGACCAGCGGTGACCGGGTGGTTCCCGGTCCGACGGGGGCCGGTTCCTCGGAGCCCGGCACCTCATCGACAACGCTTGGCGGTGATGTCAACACCAGCCAGGGCCCGGTCCGCTTGCAAGGCTCCGGCTGTTCGGTGGCGGGCGGAGGGGGCGGTTTCTCCATGCTTTTTTGGTGGCTCTTTCTGATTTTTTCAATCGGCTTTGTCCCCAAAGTCTGGGGGCTCAACGCCGATCTCTACCGCAATTCTTCGGATGGGCTCGGGTTTTTCACGCTGGAGTCGGAGGAGACTCTCAAAAAAAACCAATACTCACTGGGACTCTCCCAATACATCGTCCATAGCCCCCTGAATTTCGGCCTTCAACAGACCGGACAGACGCTCGATAATGTCGTCAATTATTTTTATGTCTGGCAGATGTGGGGGGCCTATGGACTCTTTGATGATTTTGATGTCGGCATCAATTTTCCGGTCAGTCTGGTGAGCCAGGTGGAAAATCTCGATTCAAGCCAGGAGAGAAATACGTCGAGTGTCGGCGATATCCGCCTGAACGCGAAATGGGAGATTTTTAAAAAAATGGCGGTGTTGGGTTATCTTCAGCTTCCCAGCGGCAACACGAACGATTTTTTCGGCGAGGGGACGGTGACCGGCGGCGTCAAGGCGGTGGCCGACACCGATTTGGGGCCGCATCAAATAGGGGTGAACCTGGGTGTTTATGCAAGGGGAGAAGACGATATCAGCGCCTCGAACATTTCACTTTTGCAAGTAGGCCCCGCGATGACTTGGGGGCTGGGATGGCGCTGGCTTTTTAGCCGGGCGCATCAGTGGTATCTTGCCTCCAACGTCTGGGGCCAGACCGATTTTCAGGGGGTGGCTACTTCTCCCGCCGAGTGGGATTGGGGTTTGCAGAAACGTTGGGATCAGGGGATCGAGGGAAGTCTCGGAATGGGTTTTGGAATCGGAAAAGGTTATGGGGCGCCGGCTTATCGGATTATTTTGGGTATTAATTATGTTCCGGAGAGAGTGGAGAACAGAGAACGGAGAGACGGAGAACAGAAAACGGAGAACAGAAAACCGCTCCCTGTCGGGGCGCAGGCGAAATTGGAAGGAAAAGAAATTGTCATTTTACAGCCGGTTCATTTTGAGACAAATCGCGCGGTGATTCGACAACAATCGTATCCGATTTTGAATTCAGTTGCCGATTTGTTGAAACAAAACCAGACCATTTTAAAAGTCCGGATCGAAGGCCACACCGACAACGAAGGTTCTGACCGACTGAATCTGCGCCTCTCGCAAGAAAGGGCAGAGGCCGTCAAAAAATATCTGATTCGCCAAGGTATTTCTGCCAATCGCCTGCAAGCCAGAGGTTGGGGCGAAAAGCATCCGCAGGTTCCCAACAATTCCGCATTCAACAAAGCCAAAAACCGCCGCGTGGAATTCCGCGTGGTGGAGGTGGAGAGGTAATCCGATGTCATTCCGGCGCCGTGCCTGCCGGCAGGCAGGAAAGCCGGAATCCAGCCGTGCTGAAAACGACTGGATCCCGACTTTCGTCGGGGTGACGTTTTTTTGCTTGAAACTGTCATAAAATGACAGTATCATTCATGTTCTTGTTAATTATAAAAAAGTATAATTTATGAAAATGAGTGAATTTAAAAAAGTGATGCAAAAACAGATCTTTACGTCTGAAGAAGCTAAAATAGTTTCTTTTAAGAATAATCCGGCTTTGGTGAATCTTCAACTCCACCAATGGAAGAAAAGGGGAGAATTGTTAGCCCTGAAAAGGGGTCTTTATGCTTTTTCGGATGCCAAGCCGGAAGCGGCTGAAATTGCCCGCCACCTCTGTTTCCCCTGCTATTTTAGTTTGGAATATATTTTGAGCAGGGAAAGCATTCTTCCCGAAGCGGTTTTTTCCTATACCCTGGTGACGACTCAAAATACGCGGAAGTTTCAGACCTCATTTGGCCTCTTTATTTTTCAAAAAATAAAAAAAGAGGCTTTTTCCGGTTTCAACTCTGAAACGTTGATGGCCACAAAAGAGAAAGCTCTGGTCGACTATTTTTATCTGAATAGCACCCGCTTAATTCCTAAAGATGATTTTTGGGAAGAATCGCGCTTGGAGGCGGCGGTCACAGAAGTTAATTTTAGAAAAGTTTTTTCATATGCCAAACTGTTTCATTCCAATAAATTGGAACTGTTGCTAAAAAGTTTCGAATCTTATGCAAAATCTCACTGACATCGTTCGTACGGCAAAACGGGCTGGAAATTTTTCGGATCAGCAGATTATTAATCAGGTTCGTGAATATCTGCAGGTCCTTATCTTAAAGGCAATTTATCAATCCAAATACGGAAGGGGCCTAAGTTTTGCAGGGGGGACCTGTCTGCGTATTTGCTATACATTGAAGCGTTTTTCTGAAGATCTCGATTTTTGTTTGGATGCACCGGTGCCAAAATATTCTTTTCAGGATTTAAATGAAACCGTCATCCGTTTTTTGGAACAAAAGGGCTTCCCTGTTGATGGCCATGTGCGTGAGGATAAGGTGGTTCAAAAATCTTTTATCCGTTTTTCACAAGTTCTTTCTATGGTGGGGGCACGTTTTCAAAAAGATCAAAAACTTCATATCAAACTGGAGATTGATACGCGGCCGGTTCCTGTCATGGATAAAGATCGGGAGTCTTTTTTCGTAACCAAATTTGACGAAAATTTCCCCATTTTGAAGCACACCAATGAAACTCTTTTTGCAGGAAAAATTTTGGCCGTGTTGAACCGTGCCTATACAAAAGGCCGCGATTATTACGACCTAATTTGGTATTTAACCCGAAAAACAAAAATCAACCTTCCCTTTTTGAATGAAGGAAACTTGAGGCAAGGAGTAAAAAAACCCTTTCAGGATGTGGAAGAGGTGTCTCAAACCTTGTCAGAAAAAGTCGCTTCGGTTTCTCCCAATGCAATTTTGAAGGACATCGGCCCATTTTTGGAAGATCCAAATGAGGCAGTTTGGATTAAAAATTATCAACAATATTTCAGACAGGTGTTGGAACAGTATCTCTCTGAATCTTGACTAAAGGGTGCCTCTAAAAACGCGGAAGGCAAGAAAGAGGGGCCCTTTTTCGGGGACCACAATTTTTTTGGAAATGGTTTTACGGGAACCTTTAATTTTTAAGGTATGTTTTCCAGGGGCAAGGGAAAAACGGGTGATTTGAAAATGATTCGGCAAGGTCGACCAGATTCTTAAATCAGCGGCCTCCAAAGAATTGGCTACCAGGGCAATGGCGGCCGCGGCAAAGATTTTCTGGGCCCACGGCCAATCTTTATTATACAAAATTTTTGTTTCAGACCATTCTTTCAAGGCGGTTTTGAAAAATTTGTGGGTTTTGGCAATTTCCAGTTTTTTTTCAAGATTGGCTTCCGCCATGGCGGTGATGCTGTTGAGCGGAATCGGTTCAAAACTCTCCTCTTTGTCGATTATTATTTGGATAGGGGCCGTTTCTGATTCTCTCTCTTTAATTTTTGGCAATTTGATAACAATGTCTGCGACCACCGTCTTTTCTCCTTCTAAAATAGGGGAAAGCCCTGTTTCCAAAATGACGATTACGTTTCCCTCATCCGGAACGAGACCCGATTTTGTATTGGTCTTTAAAGCTTTTTGATTGTCAATGCGGGCATCGTCTTTTTGGCCTTTTAGTTCCCACAAAATCGCGGCGAACTTGAAGGCGAAGGGATCTTGATAGACTTTTGGGACTTGAGATCCAAAAAACCGGCGAAGATCGTTATGGTACTGCCTTACTTCGATCAACGCCTCGTCTGTTTTTCCCAGCAAGGCGAAGTTCAGCATTTGATAAACCTGTATCAGGAGCCGTTCGTAAATTTCACCGGAATAGGGGAGGAGAGTCTCGTTGGTGAAGGCGGCGGCAATTTCTTGTCCGGCCGATTTGCTCTCCCAATATTCCGCCGTATGGAAAGCCTCTTCAAAAACGGCATTGCTCTCTTCATAACGGCCGGCGGCGTGCAGAAAAGTGGCTTTATCGAGCAGATATAAAAGACGATCTTTATTTCGGAAGGGTTGTTTTTCGAGCGCGGCCAAGGCATCCTCAAAATCGCCTTGTTCGTATTCTTTATGGGCTTCAGTTTCGGGGGGTGAATAGGATTGTTTTGCGCAGCTGACGAACAATAAAACAAATGTGGCTAAGATAAAGACCTGGATCCCGGCTTTCGCCGGGATGACGACTCTACCGTTAGTTGCCGACATGTTTTTTGCGGAAGGTTTTTTTCAATTCCACTTCATCGGTCCATGCAATCTGGCCTGTGGAGAGATTGGTCAGCTCGAGAGTTGTTTTATAATAGACAATTTCCCGGCGGCCGACAGGCTGGCGGATGGAACTTAAATGGCCGCTGATCAGATAATCGGCGCCGATCTGTTTCCCCTTCTTTTTTGCCGTTTCTGGAGAGACAAAACCGCTCGCCTCGTATTCATATTCCTTTTTCATCGACTCCCGAAGCCGTTCATTCAAAAAGGTGAATTTTTGCCCTTTATAAATATCGGTCCGGATTTTTTGCGACAAAGAGATCATGTCGATATGTTCGTCGGTGGCGTTGGTGAAGAGGCTCATGATGACAGAGGGTTTGTGCTCCGCCGATTCTTTGGCGATCGAAGAATCCAAAAGCGATTTGCTCAAACTTTTGGCGATCTTTTGCATATCGGTTTCAACGAATTGGTCGCTTAACAGATCGGTTTTATTCGGGTCGACATATTTGCCCCCCGAATATTGCCGCGGCCCGCAGGCGGTAAAAAAAAGGGACAGGCAGAAAAGAACGATGATTCCATTTTTCATAAATGCCTCCTCAATGAGCCGAGAGGGGGAATTGAACCCCCGACCTACTGATTACGAATCAGTTGCTCTACCCCTGAGCTATCTCGGCGAAAAAAAAAGACCATAAACTATGGTTTTTCTTTTGTCCATAGTCCATGGTCCTTTGTCCCTGCCTGACCGGCAGGCAGGCATAGTCCTTTTATTTAGGCCGTTTGGCGGGCGGTGCCGGGTGAATGTGCGTCTGCCGTCTCCGATGACGAATTCGTCTGGATCCGCATCTTATAGAAGGAGCGCCAGACAAAATAGAGGCCGATCAGAAAGAGGGCAAGACCCACTTTTCTGGCATAGGGAGCGGCCCCTTCGGCAATGGCAATCTCCACCGCCAATAGTCCGAACAAAGTGGTGAACTTGATGATCGGATTCAGCGCAACCGAAGAGGTATCTTTGAACGGATCGCCCACGGTGTCGCCGACCACGGTGGCCGCGTGCAACGCCGTTCCCTTTTCTTTCAATTCCACTTCGACCACTTTTTTGGCGTTGTCCCATGCGCCGCCGCCATTAGCCATGAAGATGGCCTGAAAGAGACCGAAGCAGGCGATCGAAATAAGATACGCGACAAAGAAAGTCGGACTGAAACAGGCGAACGCCAGCGTGAAGCAGAAGATCACGGCGAAGATATTGACCATGCCGGCCTGCGCGTATTGCGTGCAAATTTTAACCACCTCTTTGGAATCTTTGATGGAGGCTTTTTCCGCGCTTTCCAGACGGATGTTGCGTTTGATGTATTCCACCGCGCGGTGCGCGCCGGTGGTGACCGCCTGCATGGAAGCGCCGGTGAACCAATAAATCACCGCGCCGCCGCAGATAATCCCCAATAAAATTTGTGGATCAATGATGGAAAGCTCGGCACCGATCGTTTCCCAGCCGAAATGGGATTTCAAAAGAAGAATCAGCGAAAAAATCATGGTGGTGGCCCCGATGACCGCGGTGCCGATCAACACCGGCTTGGCCGTGGCTTTAAAGGTATTGCCGGCGCCGTCGTTTTCTTCGAGCATATGTTTGCCGGTGGCAAAATTCGGTTTGAACCCGAATTCTTTTTCGATCTCTTGCGCCACGCCCGGCGTTGTTTCCACCTGCGACAATTCAAACACCGATTGGGCGTTGTCAGTCACCGGCCCGTAGCTGTCGACCGCGATGGTGACGGGACCCATTCCCAAAAGACCGAAGGCAACCAAGCCAAAGGCAAAGACGCTGGAATAACCCATATAGGCATCGAGCCCGGTCAGGCTGGTGACAAAGGCGATCAGCATCAAGCCGACAATCGACATTCCCATCCAGAAGGCGCTGAAATTGCCGGCAACCAACCCCGAAAGAATCACGAGCGAAGAACCACCCTCTCTGCCGGCGCTGACAATTTCGCTGACATGCTTGGAATGGGCGCTGGTGAAAACTTTGGTCAGTTCCGGGATAACCGCCGCCGCCAACGTTCCGCAGCTGATGATGACGGAGAGACGGATCCAGAGATCGCCATAGGTGGCGTGGAGCAAAAGATAACTGACGCCAAAAGTGACGGCGATTGAAACGAGTGACGTGAGCCAAACCAGGGAGGTCAACGGCAACTCAAAATTGATTTTGGATTTATGCCCCATCGTCAGCGCCGCGATGCGGCCGTTAACGGCGTAGGAGAAGATGGAGGTGAGGATCATCAAGACGCGCATGGCGAAAATCCAGATAAGGAAATCGGATTGAAACTGCGGGCCCACGGCCAGAATGATGAAGGTGATGAGGGCGACGCCGGTCACGCCGTAGGTTTCAAAACCGTCGGCGGTGGGGCCGACGCTGTCGCCCGCGTTGTCGCCGGTGCAATCGGCAATGACCCCAGGGTTTCTCACATCGTCTTCCTTGATGTTGAAAACGATTTTCATCAAGTCAGAGCCGATATCGGCAATTTTGGTGAAAATGCCGCCGCAGATTCTTAAAGCAGAAGCGCCGAGCGATTCGCCGATCGCAAAGCCGATAAAGCAGGAACCGGCCGCCTCTGGAGAGACGAACAGCAAAATGGAGAGCATCATGATCAGCTCAATGCAAATCAGCAGAACGCCGATGCTCATGCCGGCGCGCAACGGAATCTGGCAGACCAGAAACGGTTTCCCTTTAAGCGAGGCAAAGGCGGTGCGGCTGTTGGCCAGCGTGTTGATGCGGATGCCGAACCAGGCGACCGAATAGGAACCCAAAATGCCGATGACAGACCACATTAAGATAAGGAGGACCCGGTCGATCGCCATCTGCTGGAGGAAGAAAAAATAGACAAAAATACAGGCGCCGATAAAGAGCCACAAAACAATCAGCAGTTTTCCCTGTTGGAGAAGATAGGTTTTGCAGGTTTCATAGATCAGGTTGGAGACATCGAGCATCAGCTTGTGAGCCGGGAGGGCTTTGACCTTTAGATATTCAAACAGGCCGAAGAGCATCCCCAGAACACAGATACCCAAACCCCAGTACATGAGATGCGTCCCCATGACCGTTTTGCCGAAGAGAACGAATTGCGACGAAAGTTCCGGCAGTGCGAGGGTAGCCTCGCTCGCGAAACTGACGGCAGGGACTAACACGAGAGCCGCAAGGGCCCAAAACATTTTCTTCATGATGCCTCCTCTATATTTTCGGGAGTAAGAATAGAAAAATCGCGGTTTTGTCAAGCCAATCTTCTTTCGTTGCCATCACCGGAATTTTTGATATGGCTTCAAGCTATGAAATTCAAACTGGATCATCCGCGGGGACTCTATGTTTTGTTTTTCTCCGAGATGTGGGAACGCTTCAGCTTCTACGGGATGCGGGCCCTCCTTGTTTTGTACATGACCAAGGAGCTTTTCTACGGGGACGCGCGGGCCTACGGAGTTTACGGCGCTTACGGCGCCCTTGTCTATGCCGCGCCGGTGCTCGGCGGTTTTTTGGCCGACCGGTTTTTGGGGTATCGCAAGGCCATTATTCTCGGCGGCGTGCTGATGTCTTTGGGCCATTTTTTGATGGCGGCTCCCGCGGAAATTTTTTTCTACACCGCTTTGGCCCTGATTTGTCTCGGCAACGGTTTTTTCAAGCCGAATATTTCGAGCATCGTAGGCAAACTCTACAAAGAAGGGGATAATCGCCGCGACGCCGGTTTCACCATCTTTTATATGGGGATCAACGTCGGCGCCTTTATGGCCCCGTTGGTTTGCGGGCTCATCGGCGAGACTTTCGGCTGGCACTACGGTTTTGGGCTGGCGGGTGTCGGCATGCTTTTGGGGCTGATTGTTTTTGTCAGGGGGGGCAAATATCTGGAAGGGCATGGGCTCCCTCCCGATCCGGCCCTTTTGCGAAAACCGTGGTTCGGCGGGTTAAAAGCGATTCACGGCCTCTACATCGGCTGTGCCCTTCTCATCCCCGTTTTGGCTTTCGGTCTCAATCAAAATTCCTATGTCGGCGGTGTTCTCTACACGGTGGGGATTGTGATCGCCATCTTTTTGCTCTACACGGCTTTCACCTCCGACAAAGTAACGCGCGACCGGCTTTTGGTGGTGATGGTGCTCATGTTTTTTCACACCCTCTTTTTCGCCTTTTTCGAACAGGCGGGAAGCTCGCTCACTTTGTTTGCCGACCGGAATGTCGATCGCGATATTTTTGGCTGGGTGATGCCGGCATCGGTCACCCAGATGATCAATCCCTTCTTTATTATTCTGCTGGCGCCGATGTTCGCGAAGCTCTGGCTCGACTTGCAGTCGCGGGGGAGACAGCCTTCCATCCCTTTCAAGTTTGTCCTGGGGTTGTTGCAGGTGGGGCTTGGGTTCGGCGCTCTTGTCTATGGCGCCATGATGGCCCAACAGAGCGGGGTGGTCGCTTTTGTCTGGCTTGCGCTGGCCTATCTGCTCCACACCACCGGCGAACTTTGTCTCTCTCCGGTTGGGTTGTCGGCGGTTACAAAACTCTCCCCCCCGCAGGCGGTGGGGACGGTGATGGGGGCCTGGTTTTTGACGATTTCTTTCGGCCACCACATGGGGGGTTGGATTGCCAAGCTGACCAAGGCCCCCTCTGATGTCGAGGCGACCATGGCTTTCAGTCTCGCGGAATCGCTTAAAACGTATTCCACCGTGTTTTTGGATATTTTTTGGGTGGCCCTCGCGGCCTCGGTTTTGCTGCTCCTTTTAACCCCTCTGCTGAAACGCTGGATGCATGGAGTGGAATGATGGAGTTTCTGAAAAATTCGAAATTCGAATATCGAAATCCTAAACAAATTCTAAATCCGAATACCCAAATTCCAAACATCGTAATTTTGTTTTTGAACATTGGAATTTCGAAATTCGAGCTTGTTTAGAATTTCGTGCTTCGGATTTCGAGTTTTGCAGAGGGTCTTAAATATTAAAATTTTGATTACATCGGGGCCGACGCGAGTGCCGCTCGACAGTGTCCGTTTTCTGACCAATCGGTCTGCCGGACGCTTTGGAACATTGCTTGCCGATGCCGCGCTCAAAAAAGGTTTTCAAGTCACTTTTGTCTGCGGGGTGGGGAGCCAGACACCCAAATCGCACCGGAGTTTGCGGCTTATATCCGTTGAAACGAATCGCGATGTTGCCAAAGTTTTAAAAAAAGAATTGATGCGCGGCCGTTACGCCGCCGTGATTCATGCGATGGCTGTTTTGGATTTTCAGCCGGCACATTTCAAAAACATCAAAACAAAAACAAAACGGGGAGTGTGGCGGTTGAAATTGGTTCCGACGCCGAAAATTATCGACCAGATCAAAAAATGGGCGCCCAAAACGTTGCTCGTTGGATTCAAATTGGAAACCGGTGTTTCACAAAACATGTTGCTGCAAGAAGCGAGGCGCCTCTTAAAAAAATCGAAAGCCGATTTTATTTTGGCAAATCAGTTAAGCGAAGGGAAAGATTCTTCTCATGCGGGATGGCTTTTGGATGATAAAGGTCGCGTTGTGGGGAAAGCCAAGGGCAAAGCAAAATTAGCGCGATTAATTTTATCATATGTCACCCCGGCCCCGTATCGCAGTACGGGGCAGGCTCCAGCCGGGGTCCAGTCTTCTGGATTCCGGCTTTCGCCGGAATGACGATTTTCGAAGTATTATGAACACCAAATCTTTATCCATTCTCTTCAGCATGCTTTCCGGCATTTTTATAGCTCTTATGGCAAGACTCAACGCCACCTTGGGCGAACATATCGGTGTTTTGGAATCTTCTTTTCTGGTTCATTTTATTGGCGCTGTTTTTGCCATCCCCCTGATTTTTTTATTTTTCAAAAAAGAATGCCCAAAATGGAAAAAGGGGGCCCCGATTTATTTATTCGGAGGAGGTCTGTTGGGGATTGTGATTGTGTCGGCGGCTAATCTTGCGGTCCCCCGTTTGGGGGTCCTTTTGACCATGGGGCTTTTTCTGACCGGCAATTTTCTTTTTGCCGTGATTGCCGATCATTTCGGATTTTTTAATCTTCCTGTTTTTAAAATTACGACACGCCGTGTGACGGGATTATTGTGTGCCGTCGCTGGTTTGATGCTGGTTTTGTAATTTATGGAATTTCTTTTTATCTTATTTGCATTCGGAGGAGGGGCTATCCTTTCTTGCCAGCAGGTGATGAATGCCGCCTTGGGGAATCGCATCGGAAACATGTCGAGCTCTTTCATAAATCATCTGGTCGGTGCTCTCTTTGCCGGAGGCATTTTAGCATTGGGTTTTAAAACGGGTCCTTTTCATCTAAGCGGCATCCCTTTTATTTATTTTTTGGGCGGTTGTTTGGGAGTGCTCACCGTGGCCATGTCCAATTTTGCCATACCGCACATCGGCGTTGTGATGTTTGCCCTTTTGGCCACCTCTTTTCAGCTATTGGCCTCTTTACTCGTCGATCATTGGGGATGGCTGGGGGCGAAGCAAATACCTTTTAGCGGGCCGCATGCCGTGGGTATGGCCCTGCTGATTTTGGGCGCCGCATTCATTTTTATAAAAGAAAAACCTAAATCCCCCCCTGCCACTCTTGAAGAAAACGGGTGAGGAATCTTTGACAATTTGTTTTGGCCAAAGTATAGGTGCGGTCGTTTTTAGCCGGCGTGGTGGAATGGCAGACACGCGAGACTCAAAATCTCGTGATCGCAAGGTCGTGGGGGTTCAAGTCCCTCCGCCGGCACATTCCAACTCTTTGTAAGGAGGGGAGATAGCAAAACTACTTCCTCTTCCTCTTCTTCTTCCCTTTTTCTTTTCCTTCTTCTTCCGTTTCGGGGAGGTTCACTTTTCCCTCGGCAATTTCGCGAAGGGCGGTGACAATCTCTTTGTTTTTGCAAAGAATGAGCGGATTGGAACCCTTGAAAAGAAGTTTTGCCCGCTGGGCGGCGGCGTGAACCAAGGCAAAACGATTTTCAACCTGATCGAGACAATCTTCCACGGTAACTCTGGCCATTGAAGCCTCCTATTTTTGGACAAGGGACTATGGACCATGGACCATGGACTGAAGTCAATTATTTTTTTGGTCTTCTGCCTTGCCTGCCGGCAGGCAGGTCCACGGTCCTTTGTCCTTGGTCCTTTTTGGGGCTTTGACGCTACTTTTAAACTATGTTAGTTTGCCCCGAAATGCCCTTCAAACGTCTGTCGGACCTCTCTCTCCCGGAGTATCGGGACCGGCATCTATTTACGGCCAGATTAAGACTGGCCATTTTTATCGGCTTTTGGCCCTTGTATCTCTATTTTTTCAGGGGGGTTTTGGGCCAGCTCAATACGGTAACCCTCATTTTCGCCGCCTCGTTTCTTTTGACCACCCTTTCTTATTTTTGGATTCTAAAAAACCGCCTTGTTTTTCTCTCCGTCATCGCCGAAATCCTGGCCGACTTGGTGACCATCACCACGGTTGTTTATATCACGGACGGCCCCTACAGCGATTTTTTCACCATCTATCTTTTTTACATTTTTGCGGCGGGGGTTTTTTACAATTATATTTTGGCCCTTTTGATCGCCGTGGCCAGCGGCATTTTTTACGGCGGTTTTTTGCTGCTTTGCCAATATCAATACATCGTCCCGCTGATTTTCGATTGGGGAGATTATATCCCTCTGGAATCGCATTCCCCGCCGTACCACTTTTTCTTCTGGTCGGTTTTCGCCGTTTTGGCGGTTTATGGGGTTAAGGTCGCCAGCTACTTCAGCCAAAAACGGGAGAGAATGCTTGAGGCCCGAAACAAGGAACTGACCGCCCTGGCCCACATGAGCTCCACCATCCGTTCTGCCATCTCCGTGGAAAAGGTGATGGATCAGGTTTTGCACGGTCTTCAATCGGGGCTTGAATTTGATCTTTCGATTCTGGTTTTGTTCGATCGCGAGGAGGGGTGCCTGCGTTGTCTGGCCCCCGCCGAGCATCCGCTCGTCGGCAAAACTCTTGATCTTTTGGGGGAGCGCGTTCCTTCTCTTTTTTTTCCGATCGATGTTCCCGAAAATTCGGGGCTGCAGGCCATCCAGCGCCATCATATCATCTATAGAAAAGACCTTTCTGAAGTCTTGACCGGTCTGACCCCTCCTTTGCCGAAAGAGCTGGCGGTTGAGATACAAAAAACAATCGGTTTCAAAAAACTGGTCGGGGTGCCGCTGGTGGCCGAAAGCGAATTGCTGGGGTGCCTTGTCGGGTTTTCAAAATCGGGGCATATCGATCCGCACACGGTGAAAACGCTGGAAGCCTTTGCCAACCAGGCTTCTCTCATTTTGGAGGCGACGTTTCTGATTCAAAGACTGCGTGAAGCCAATGAAAATCTGAAAGAGGCCAACCGGGTCAAATCGGAATTTTTGGCCACCATGAGCCATGAACTGCGCACGCCGCTGACTGCCATCATCGGTTTTTCGGAATTGCTGCTGGAAGGGGTGATGGGAAAATTGACCGAAGAGCAGACCGACAGTTTGCGGGAGGTTTTAAACAACGGCGCCACCCTTTTGGAAATGATCAATAATCTGCTCGATATGGCCAAGGTGGAGGCGGGCAAGATGACCGTTGAAATCCAGCCTTTCGATCTGGTCGGATTGCTGCAGCGCCTGACGCAGACGATTTCTTCCCTGATTCAACGAAAAAACCAGACCGTGATGTTGCATCTGCCTCCACAAGTCCCCCCGATTCACGCGGATGAAAAAAAGGTGCAACAGATACTGTTGAATCTGCTTTCCAACGCGATTAAATTCACTCCGGAGGGGGGCAAGATTGACATTGCCCTGAAATATCACAAGGGCGAAGGGTGGCTGGAAAAGATGCCGTGGGCCGGTAGGATTGCCTACCGCGCCCCCTTTGAAAAAGGGGGATATGAGCTTTCGGTTTCCGATAGCGGTATCGGCATCCGTCCGGAAAATCTTTCCAAAATTTTTGAGATGTTTTCGCAAGGGGACAGTTCCGTGACCCGCAGTCATGGCGGAACCGGTTTGGGGCTGACATTGGCCAAACAATTTGTTGAACTTCACAAAGGGGTCGTCTGGGTGGAGAGTGCGTTCGGGGATGGGACCCGGTTTACGGTGGTTTTACCGGAAAAATATGAGTGAGCTCATCAAACAATACCTCTGGATTCTTGATCTTTTGGCCGTTGTCTTGTGCGCTTTTTTCGGGGCAAAACTGGTCTCCACTTATTTGGGAGAGGTGATCGAAATGGATGGAGCCCGTTTGCAAAGCGGGGCCCCTGTTGTTTCCATGGCGGCGGAATCCGGGCCGCCGCCGGCATCCGATTACAAAATAATTGTGGCACGCAATGTTTTCGATTCCACCGAGCTTCCCCCGGAGGTGCCCCCTGCCGACGCGGCGATGGCCGTTCCCACGGGTGAGGCGGTCAAAACAGGATTGAGCATAAGGGTTGTCGGTGTCTTGGTGGTGGGGGCCGGAACGGACGAGCGCTCTTCCGCCACGATAGAGGGAGGGGAGAGGGGGGCGGTCGATACCTACTCGGTTGGCACCGAAAACGGGTTTGCCCCCAACACCAAGTTGACCCGTGTACAGCCTGACCGAATTGTGTTTGTAAACAGCGGACGTCTGGAATATGCCCTGATCGAAGAAGAGACGGGAGGGAATATTTTTGGGCCCCCGGTCGAAACCGTGGCGGCCATTCCCGAAACAAGGCCTCAAGCCCCTGCCGGACCGGCCCAAGCGATCAAAAAGACGGGGGAAAACAAGTTTGTGATAGACCAAAAAGAGGTCCAAAACGCCTTGGGGAATGTCGAGCGGCTCTATACCGAGATTCGGGCGGTCCCCAACTTTGCCGGCGGAAAAGTTTCGGGGATGAAGATTTTATCGGTGAAGCAAGGCTCTCTTTTTGATAAGCTCGGCCTTCAAAGAGGGGATATTCTGGAAAAGATCAACGGAATGGAGTTGGATGTCAAAAGGGGTTTTGAAATTTTCAACACATTGAAGGACGAAAAACGCCTCACGCTCGATCTGGTGCGGCAAGGGAGTAATCAGACATTTGAATATGAAATTCGGTAAAACTATGGACAAAGGACAAAGGACAATGGACCAAGGACCAAAAACAAACAGCAATTGGTCCATGGCCTTTTTTTTGCTTTTAGTCCTCGGTCCATGGTCCATGGTCCATGGTCCCGCTTTCGCCCAGGTGCCGCAAGGCGACGCCCGTCTCCCCGGTGAAGAAGAGGTGTTTTCGGTGCCGTCGGAGGAACAGGCGGAAACGCCGCCGCCCGCGGCTCTGGAGAAGGGGCCAACCGAGGAACAAAAACCGGCCTCTGCGGAAGAAGAACTGGTTTATCTCAACGTCAACGATCAGGATATCAAAGAGGTCATCAAACAGATCAGCAAGGCGACCAACCGCAATTTTATCATCGATGCAAAAGTCTCCGGAAAAGTCACCATTTTGTCGAACAAGATGATGACCAAAGAAGAGGCCTATCAGGCATTTCTCTCGGCTCTTCAGGTGGCCGGTTTTACAACGGTATCCGGGCCGGGGGGCGTTTTGAAAATCATTCCCCTGCGCGACGCCAAAAATTTTCCGATACCGACGCACGTCGATACCACCCCCTACACCGACAGCTACATCACCCGCCTCATCAAACTCGACAGCATCAGCGCCAACGACATGGCCGAGGCGATCAAGGGGCTCATCTCCAAAGACGGCAATCTTTTCGCCTATCCGGAAACCAATACGCTTGTTTTGACCGATTCCGGAACCAACATCGACCGGCTCATGAAAATCATCAAGGAGCTCGATCAAGAAGGGCCGCAGCAGGTTTTGGAAATTATTCCCATCCACTATGCCGCCGCAAAAGATTTGGCGACCATGGTGTTGAGCCTTTTTGAGGAACAAAAAAAAGCGGCGGGGGGCCGGCCCGGCGCGGGCGGTCTGGAAGATATCGCGCAGGTCTCCAAAATCATTGCCGATGAAAGAACCAACAGTCTCATTGTGCTCGCCAGCAAACGCTCCATTGACAAGGTCAAAGAGCTGATTGCCAGGCTCGATGCAAGGCTGGAAGAGGGGGCCGAAGGGAGAATTCACGTCCACTATTTGAAATATGCCAAGGCCAAAGATATTACGAGCGTCTTGCAGAATCTGGCGGGACAGGCCTCCAGGCCGGGGGCTGCGGCCGGCCCGGGGCAGTCGGCCGTCATCGCCGAACTGGAGGATTTTAAAGTAGCCGCCGACGATTCGACCAATTCTCTGCTGATCACCGCAAACCTAAAAACCTATAACACACTGGTCGACAAGGTTTTGAGCAAGATCGATATCCCCAGAAAACAGGTCTATCTGGAAGCGATGGTGATCGAATTTTTCTTGAGCCGTAAAAAACAGTTTGGCATATCGGGGCAGGGGGGCGCCTTAATGGGCTCTACTCTGGGGTTTGGTGAAACTTTCCAACAGCTCAATGGACTTTTTGATCCGTTCAATCCGGCCAACACCGGTTCCGCTTTTTTAAACGCGCCCGGGCTGTTGGGGGGCATTTTGAGTCGAAGAACGGTGGATATCCTGGTGCCCAAAGCGGATGGCACAACGCAGACGGTGAGTGTCCCCGCCTTTTCCGCTTTCATCACCGCGCTGGATGTTTTTGGCGATACCAATATTGTCGCGAGCCCCAATCTTTTGGCGCTCGATAATGAAGAATCGACAATAGAAATTGTTCGCAAAGAGCCGGAGCCGGGGCAGGTGAACATCACCGGAACCGGCATTACCCAGCAAGGGCCTCCGCAAAGAGTGGACGCCGGTCTCACATTGAAATTGACGCCGCAGATAACCGAACGGGGATCGGTGCGGATGAAAATCGACCAAAAGTATTCCACTTTTTCCACCCCTGCCGACCCCAGTCTGAAGGCGCAGGCGATTGTGGAAAGGAAGATCCAGACATCGGTCATCACCAACGACGGACAGACAGTGGTTTTAGGGGGGTTGATGGAAGATCAGGTCCGGACGGATTTAAACAAAATACCGATTTTGGGGGATATTCCGCTACTGGGGTATCTTTTTCAGAAAAGGAGTACCGACAAGAAAAAAAGCAATCTTTTGCTCTTTGTGACCCCGCATATTATTCGCGATTCGGGTGATTTTGAAACGGTGTTGTACCGCAAAATGGGGGAACAAAGAGATTTCTTGAACAAGAATTTCAAGAAGAAACAGCGTGAAGATCTGACAGCGACGATTACGTCGCACAACAAAGACCTGCTCGATATTCTGGAGAAAAAACAGGGCCCTGCCGGCGGTGCGTCGGTTTCCAGCAGGCCGACGGAGGCGACTGCCGCGCCGTCCGGTTCCACGCCACCGGTCATTACGGCCAAGCCGGATGAGGAGCCACGCGTGACGATTATACTGCCGCCGTCGGCGAAATTGCCGCCACCGGTCGCTCCAACACCGGCCGTCACCACAAAAACAACGACCACCACCACAACCGCTCCCGCGAAGTCCAC
>JAUYJH010000157.1 GCA_030688705.1 Deltaproteobacteria bacterium | reverse complement strand
CCCAAACTGTCCAGTGTTTCGGCCGCCACATCAATTTCCACGCGGGCATTGTGCCCGTGCAGATGCCGGCACTTGCCGTTGTAGTTGAGCAAACGGTGCCCGTAGCAGAAGTGGATCGTTTTGGTTACAGTATACATAAGGTGCCAGGCTCCTCATGAGGAGCCTGGCACCTTATGTAAGTAACCGGCCCCCCTCGATAAAGATTGTTTCTCCGGTCATGTAGTCACCCCCCTCTATCAGAAAGCAGACGGCGTTGGCAATATCTTCCGGGGACCCCCAGCGTTTGAGGAGGGTCTTTTCGGCGATTTTTTTCTTCAATGCGGCGGAATAATTTTTCGGCGGCAAAATGGCCCCGGGAGCGACGGCGTTGACCTGTATGTAAGGGGCTAATTCTTTGGCCAGAACTTTGGTGAGGCCCATGATGCCGGCCTTCGAAATGCAATAGGGGGCGTAGCCTTTGGATGGGTGGAGGGCTTCAAAATCGGCGATATTGATGATCTTCCCCTCTTTTTTATGGAGCATCTTTTTGGCAACGGCCTGCGCCAGAAAAAACGGGGCTTTGAGATTCAAATCGAGATGATCGCTCCAATCTTTTTCGGTTACTTTCAGAAAGTCCTTGCGGTTAAAAATCGCCGCGTTGTTGACCAAAATATCGATCGGCCCCAGTTTTTTTTCCACCGCCGCCACGAGTCTTTTGATTTCGGAAAATTTGGACAAATCGGCTCTCACGTCATTCCCGCGAAAGCGGGAATCCACCTTTGACCGCCAATAATGGACCGCCACCTTGGCCCCCCGTTCGGCCAGAGCTTCGCTAATAGCGCGCCCAATACGAACCGCCCCGCCGGTCACCAATACTGTTTTTCCTTTGATTTTCATAAGTTAACTCAAGGTCCCCCCTCTAGGCGTCGGACGCCTAGACTCCCCTTTTATTTCCCCATTTTTCAATATGCAAACGCGAGGTGAAGGCGAAACCGTTTTGATAGGCGAGGTGTGAGAGCCAGCCCGACCGCTCGTTTAACTTTTCGGCGCTTGTCCCCTCCGGCATCAGGATTACGCGATTCGCGGAAATGGCATACCTTTTTGTCATCCGCAAAACCTGATCGACATCTTTAGGGGTCTTGATCACGAATTTAAACCAGGACTTCGGGTTCCGCGCGTATTGATTAAAATGGGGCGTTTCAGAGGCGATTCTGCTGTTTCCGGAATGGACCAGCTTTGGCGAACAATTATATTGGTCGATCAAGGTTTTAAAATCGGCGTCCATAGCCAGCGTTGCGTTTGTTTCGACATCAAACAGATAACCCTTTGGCTTTAACAGCGCCATCAGCGCAGTGAGCGCCTTTTGCTGAAGCATCGGCTCCCCGCCGGTTAGGACGATGTTTTTGCAGTCCCACTTTTTGACGATAGAGAGGACCTCCTCGACATCTTTTTCCACCACTTCTTTTTCCATGTCGTACTTTTCCCAATCCCATGTATAGGGGGTGTCGCACCATTTGCATTTTAGATTGCAAAGGGAGGTGCGAATAAAAATCGACGGCCGGCCGATGGGATGGCCCTCTCCTTGTATGGAATAAAAAATTTCCGCCAGTTTGAGCAACATTTTTGCCTATCTAGTCGATACCCAGGCGAATCACAATGACTTTACCGAATATTCAATATTGGAACGCCGTGGTGTTTGGCAATCCTTCAGCATTATCCACGACTTTGGCGACAGGCTTGAGTTTGGATCCAGAAACGCTTGCCGGCTTGCAGACCTCTTTGGGGGCCCTGCAGATGGGCCTTGAGAAAGAGAATGCCCTGCCCGATTTTAAGGCCTCTTTGGCCATGCTGGAAATGGGCCAAAAAAGCGGGGATGTTGTCGCGGCAAAAGGCCCCCTGATCCAGATCGGCAAGGTGCTGGAGACGATGGGCAAAGGGGCCTACGTTAAAGGGCTCAATCGCGGGAGGGTTTTTCTTTTGGGGCCCTTCGGGCGGTTTGCATCGACCCGGAAAATACGGGAGCAGATTGTGGAGGTCCTTGCGGGAAAACCAAATCCGGCATCCCTTTTTTCGGAAGCATCGGACCAAACCGTTCTCACTTTGTGGAATGCGGCCATCCAGTTCCGGGACGCCCATTTAATTCATGAACTCTATCTGGATGATTTGGAAAAATCGGCACGCCGGATTCAATTTAGAAGGGAAGTTTTGGAATCGCAAAGAACACTCTCTTCCACGGCGGCATCGGAACCGCGGCTTTTCGATTCGGAACAAATTCCCCGCCTAACTGCCTTGGCATCCGAAAGTTGGGACGCCGCTTTGGCCCTGACTTTTTTGGCAATCAAAAGAAGGGAAATTTTTTCGCGAAACCATATATTTTCCCTTGTTCGTCTGGCGCAGTCGAGTCCGGAAGCAGCGCTGGCCGTTCACGCCTTGGCCACAAGGAGAAGTGACCTGTTTGATATCGACACGGTAAGGGAACTTGCCTTGGCGGCCAAAATATATCGGGACGCCGTTTTGACATTGGTTTTAATCGCCGACTTCAGAAAAGATTTAAGAAATTTGGCGATAGAGGGGCTTAAAACGGCGGCTCTTATCAACCCGCTGGCCGCTGAAGCGTTGGCGAAACGCGCTTATTCGTAGATGGGGACGGTCCTCGGCGCCAGCTTTTTCTGTTTCACGGTGGGGGGCGGGGTGAGGGGGGGCGCGCTGACAGTCGGCTGTTGAACTCGCGGTTGTGTGGTGGTGCCTGTCGCCGGTTTCGGGATTTTTATATCGGTAGGGGGGTCGACAGGTG
>JAUYJH010000132.1 GCA_030688705.1 Deltaproteobacteria bacterium | reverse complement strand
ATCGGGGCTCATTCCCAAAAGATCGTGCATGACCAGAACCTGCCCGGAACAATCGGGGCCGGAGGCGATGCCGATGGTGGGGATTTTCAAACTCCGGGTGATCTGCTTTGCCGCACTTTGAGTGATGCCTTCCAAAACGATCGCAAAGACACCCGCTTCTTCAAGAATTTTCGCATCGTTCAAAAGATTTTCCACTTCAGAAAAACTCTTTCCCTGAATTTTATACCCCCCCAAATGATGAATTTGCTGTGGTTTGAGGCCGATGTGCCCCATGACCGGAATACCGGCTTGCACCATGGCATAAGCGGTTTCCGCCAATTCCCGCCCCCCTTCCATTTTTACCGCTTGGGCTTGGGCCTCTTTGATGAGCCGCCCCGCATTAAGAAGAGCCTGTTCTTTGGACGCCTGATAACTCATGAAAGGCATGTCGGCGGTGACATGGGCCCGCTCAACGACGCGGGTGACACATTGTGTGTGATACAAAACTTCTTCGAGTGTGACGGAAAGTGTGTTCTCACGGCCCTGCATCACCATCCCCAAAGAATCGCCGACCAAAATCATGTCAATCCCCGCCATATCAAAGATGCGGGCAAAGGCGGCATCATAGGCGGTGACCATCGCCAACTTATCGCCGGCGGCCGATTTTTTCAGAAGTTCTGGAAGGGTGATTCTTGTCATCTCAAAATGAGTTGTTTGGTCCCCTGTCGGTGGCTCAAAATATCTTTTTTGAGTATTTCATACTGGTCATTGTGCAAAAGAAAATCGGTGTGTGTGGTATCGACGACAAGCAAGGGGGTTTCGTTATAATTCAAAAAACATCCGTTATAGGCGTCCATCAGGTCTGCCAGATATTGTTCCGTAATCGGTTTTTCAAATTCATGCCCCCTTGTCCTGATTCTTTTAAGCAGGACATCCGGCTTGGCGCGCAAATAGACGACAATATCGGGCTTTGGAAGCTGATCATCCAGTAATGCGTAAACTTTTTGATAGAGAGCCTCTTCCGCGGAGTTTAAATTAATTTTGGCGAAAATAGGATCTTTGGCAAGAGTGTAGTCGCACACCAGCGGAAAATGGACTCTCTCTTTGTTTTTGAATTCAATCTGCTGCTGGTAGCGGGAGAGGAGAAAAAAGAGCTGGGTTTTAAAGGCATTGTGTTTTCTATCCTGATAAAATTCCCCAAGAAACGGATTATTGTCCTCCGGCTCCAGCATGGTGGTCCCTTTGAGTTCCTCGGCAAGCCTTTTGACAAGGGTTGTTTTGCCGACACCAATCGGGCCATCGATGGCGATGTATTTGGGCGCGGGTGCCTGTTTTTTGACGGAAGAAGATTTTGTCATACGGGGGCCAGCTATACCAGGGGGGCAAGATAATTGGCAAGGGCTACGTATTGCTCGACGGTTAATTGTTCCGGGCGGAGTTCGGGCTCGATATTACATGAACTCCATGGCTTTATCCTATTGTTTTTTAACAATATTTTTAATGAATTTTTAATTGTCTTTCTTCTTTGCTGAAAAGCCGTTTTGACGATTTTTTTAAACAAAAGCTCGTTTTGAATCTGGAAAGAGGGGTTTTTGGTGAAGGTAATTTTGATGGCTGTGGAGGTGACTTCCGGTGGGGGGATGAAGGCTTCAGGGGCCAAGTCGAAAAGTTTGTCGCATTGGGCCTTGGCGCCGATGAAAATGGTTAAAATGCCATAATCTTTGGAGCTGGGTTCCGCGGCCAGCCGATCGGCCACCTCTTTTTGGACAGTCAAGACGGCCCTCTGAAAAAGCGGGGCATTGTCCAAAAGGGCCAGAATGATTTGGCTGGAAATATAATAGGGGATATTCCCGATGACTTTGATCGGGGTATGATATTTTTTGAGCAGGGATGAAAGATCACATTTTAGAAAATCGGCTTCATGAAAAGTGAGATTGGCCAATTCACTAAATTCTTCCCGGGCGATATTGAGGAGCCGCTTGTCTTTTTCAATCGCCAAAATACGCTGGGCATGAAGGCCAAGTTTGGCCGTCAATACCGAAAGGCCGGAGCCGATTTCCAAGACATCTTCGTCGGGATAAACATCGAGGGCATCAATTAATTTGTCGATTAAATTGGGATCGGCCAGAAAATTTTGCCCCAATTTTTTATTGGGACGGATTTTATGTTTTTTCAGCAGTTTGCCAACCGTGACGTTTTTCATAATCCGGATGCTCACTCACATTTTGCCAGTTCGCTATATGCCATGGCATTGAGAGAAAGGGGAGAATATTTTTTGTTCTCCAGATGACGGCCGCCGACATAGGCGATCATGGCGCCGTTATCGGTGCAGAGATTTAAGGGGGGGAGATACTGGCGGCAGCCGTTTTCTTGCGCCTCTTTTTCCAGCTTGGCTCTCAAAGCCTTGTTGGCGGCGACACCGCCGGTGACAACCCAGTTTGTGAGATCGTGGCGAATGGAAGCGGCAACGATTCTATCCAGAAGAAAGTCGGTGACGCTTGCCTGAAAGCTGGCGGCGAGGTCTTGGACAAAACTTTGGGAGAGATCGCCGTTTTGTTTTTGGACATGGAGCAGGGCCGCGGTTTTGTAGCCGCTGAAACTAAACTCCAGAGAATCTTCGCCCAATTTTGGCTGTGTGAAACGGAAGGCTTGTGGATTGCCTTGATGCGCTATTTTGTCGAGTTTTGGGCCCCCCGGGTACCCCAGTCCCAAAAGTTTGGCGACTTTATCGTAGGCTTCACCCGCCGCATCATCACGCGTGGCGCCGAGCAGTATATATTTTCCAAATGCCTCCACTTTATAAAGGTGTGTATGTCCGCCGGAGACGATCAGTCCGAGAAAAGGGTATTCAATGGGAACCCCCTCTCCCCTTGTGGGAGAGGGTTGGGGTGAGGGGTCATCCAGAAAAACCGAATTCAAATGCCCCTCCAAATGATTCACACCGATAAACGGTTTTTTCAGCGCAAAAGCCAGAGACTTGGCAAACTGAAGGCCGATAAGTAACGCGGGAAGAAGCCCCGGCGTATAGGTTGCGGCGACCGCATCAATGTCGGCCAGTCGCACGTCCGCTTGTTGAAGAGCCTCTTCCAAAATAGCCGGCAGATTTTCAATATGATGGCGCGAGGCAATTTCCGGCACCACGCCGCCAAACGGCGCATGCGCCGCATGTTGGGAGGCGATGATATTGCTCAATATCTTTCGCCCCTCCACCACCGCCACCGCCGTCTCGTCACAAGATGTCTCTATCCCCAGTATTTTCATGAGGAGCCGGATACCTCATGAGGAGGGCCAAGTAAATCGGTTTTTAGGGGTCTGTTGCCTTCGGTTGTCCAATCACTTGACTCATACTTGACTAATATATTATAGTGAATGCATGACCTATCATCCCCGGTTTACCGTTACGGCGCATTTGGTGCAGATGATCGAGGAAATCGCCTCCTTCAGAGAAAAAATTCTTTCCTCCACCGTGCAAGTCCCATGGATACCGGCGCTGCAAAAAGATGCGAGGGTTCGTAACACGCATAGCTCCACGGCCATAGAGGGAAACCCGTTGACCTTAGAAGAGGTGCGTATTTTGGAAGAAGGAAGGCCATTGCCAACAGCAACAACAAGGTCAAAAAAAGAGATCCTTAATTATTTTACCGCCCTGCGGTTTATAGAAAAGAATTCTCTTAAAAAAAATATTTCAGAGAAAGATCTTCTCAAACTGCATAAAATCATTTCGTTTGAAGTGATGGATCAAGGGAGTGCCGGCGCGTTTCGTAAAATAGAGGTCAGGGTCGGCAATTATTTTCCGCCGAAACCGGATAGTGTTCGGGAATTAACTCGGGGGCTTCTGGCATGGTGGAATGAGGAAAGCTCAAAATGGTCGCCGGTCATTTCTTCAGCCATTATTCATTATCGTTTTGAGGCTATCCATCCCTTTGCCGATGGCAATGGCCGCACCGGCCGTGCCTTGGCATTGTGGGAATTATACAAACGGGGTTTTGATACACACCATATTTTTTCGGTGGACGAATTTTATTGGGAAGATAGGCAGGGATATTACCGGGCGCTGGATCAGGTAAGGCAGAATCATGACGATTTGACGGGATGGCTGGAATATACATCCGAAGGGATGCATTTGACATTGGAGAGAGTTTTATTACGGATACAGGAGCTCTCCTTAAGAATCGGTGATGTGAAAATTGTCTTAAGACCCAAACAAGAAAAATTACTTAGCCTATTGCGGGAGAAAAAAAGCCTGTCGCCGAGAGAAATCTGGAAGGCGCTGGATATTTCAAGGCAGGGGGCCATGGATCTGTTGAAACCATTGATCGAAGCCGGAATTGTCGAGAAAATCGGAACCAAAAAAACGGGGAAATACGTTCTCAAGTGACTCAATACTTTTTTATCATCTTTTTTGTTTTTTCTTTGGGATGCGCCAAACAGCAATCTGCCCCGATAAATTCGGCCGATACTTTGACTCATGCATTGATTGCCTTGCCGCAGGTGGAGGGGAGTGGGGCCTATCCTTCGGTCGAGGTGCAAAAAGAGGCGGGGGTGATTGCCAAGGCGTTGGTCGATCAGACGGGCGAAACAAACAAAGAATTCAAGATGTCCGGCGGACCCAAGTGGCACAATTTCAAAATCAAAATGGGAGCGCGCGAAAAAGGATATTGCTATGAATGGGTGCCGGAGTTGTTGAAAGCACTCCCCCAAGAGCCGATGAAATATTATGAACGTCATTGGGGAGGGTCTTTCATGAGTATGGGGCGCGAAAATAACGCGGTCATTATTACAAAGCGGGGGGCCCCTTTGGAGACCGGAATTGTCTATGATGCCTGGCGCGGCGTCGGGCAGCCTTTTTGGATTCCGGTGGCGCAGGATAAAAAATACCAGTGGGAAGAGCGTTTCAACGAAACACAAATTTTGGGGGGTGAAGCGAAAGTGGAACCACAATAAATCCTAAATTCTAAACACTAAATTCTAAACAAATCCTAAATTCCAATTTTCCAAATTCCAAACAATGCCGTTTGAAATATTGGGATTTGGAGTATTAGAATTTGTTTAGGATTTAGGATTTGGGATTTAAAATTTTAAAAATCGGCCGGTTCTCTCGGTTCTCTTGTTGTTGGGGTGGGCGATGGGGCGGTGGGGGCTATGCCTGTATTTTCCAGGGCGGCCAGTTTGCCGCGGGCTTGGGCCGCTTCTTGAGACCGTGGATAATCCTGCGCCAGTTTTTTATAAAAAACCTTCGCTTCGTCTTTCATCTGCAGATTCAAAAAGCTGTCACCCTGTTTTAACACGGCCTGCGGGGCATGGGATGATTTGGGGTAGAGCTCCACAAATTTTTGATAATCTTTGATTGCCTGCGTAAAATCTTTTGTTCCGTAGCGGCACTCGGCAATCCAGAATTGGGCCTCGTCTTTTTGGGGGCTCTTCGGGTAGAGCTTCAAAAATTGTTGAAAGGCGGTAATTCCCTGCTGGTATTCCGCTCGTTGTACGTAATCGAGCCCCCTTTGAAAATCTTTCCCCTCTTGCGCCAATTTTGGGCTGACCGTGGCCAACGCACGATTCAACTGGTCCTGAAAAAGTTTTAGCTGGCTGTCCAAGGCGCCGATGCGCATTTCAAGGTCCCGATAATGGCGCTCTGTTCCCTCCTGAAGCTGTCTCATTTGCATGACTTGGACTTCATGGGTTCCCTGAAGAGACTGAATTTCGGAGCGCATTCTGTCGAGCTGTGCAATGGCCTCGGCGACCCTTGCGTTTTGCTCCACCTTGGTTGCCTCATGTTGGGACCATTTGTTCTCAAGGGCCTGGACGCGGTCGTCAGTATTGTTTTTGGCGAAGGCGGGACAGAAGACCGAAGAGAGAAGACCGAGGAGCCCCATCGTCATTCCGGCGAAAGCCGGAATCCAGTTGTTCCTTTTCATTTTTACCCCTCACTCCGCCCTTGGCGAGGCTCGCCTTCGGCGGCCCGCCCTCTCCCGCCTGCCTACCGGCAGGCAGGCGGGAGAGGGGGAAATAAAAAAACCCCGCTTCCGGATACTGTACGGAAGCGGGGTTCTTTTCAAGTCCAGATTCTTTATTTGCTGACGAAGTCGTCGCGGCGGTTTTTCCACCAGCAGCTCTCATTATGCTCCGTGCAGCTCGGTTTTTCTTTCCCGAAGCTGACGGTCGAGAGTTTGCTTCTGTCGACGCCCAAATTGACCAGGTAGCCCTGTGCCGATTTGGCCCTTCTGTCGCCCAACGCCAAGTTGTATTCAGAAGTGCCGCGTTCATCGCAGTTCCCCTGAACTTCGACTTTCGACTTGGAATTGTTGTTGATCCAAGTGGCATTGCCCTTAAGCGCCGCCTGATATTCCGGCTTGATATCCGACCTGTCAAAGTCGAAATAGACGCTCTGCAACTTTGCCGCTTCTGTCTTCTTTGTTTCCTGCTTGGCGCAACCCGCCGCCACAATGCTCAATGCGAGTACTGCTACAGCCACCTTCAAGTTCTTCATAACCCGCCTCCTTTTGATTGAAATGAAAAAGTTGTGTAATTAAAACAGCTTAGAAGTAAATTTAAGGAAGGTGCCGCCGAAAGTCAAGTGCATTTTGATTCTTTTGGCCAACGCAAGCCCCGCTTGCTGTTCCACAAGATCAAGGTTGTCAAAAATTTTTATCACGGTATAGTTCGCGCGTGAAAAGCCCGCGTCGTATAGCCATTGTCGATCGTTCCGTGCTGGCGCATAACGTTTATCAACTGCTTTTGAAACCGTTGGGATACAGTCTCCTCCCTTTTAACGATATCAAATCGCTGAAAAGTGTCCTGACCCCCAGATCGGGTCTTAAAGTTTTGCTGATCAACAGCAACGTTTTCGGAAAAAATTTCGAGAGCGGGTTGGAGTGGCTTAAAAAAGAGGGGGTTCTGAAAAATTTGGAAAAACTTTTTTTGTGCCAAGCCGGAGAAAAAAAAATCGCGGGCGAGCTTAGAAAACTCCCCCGAAGCCGGGTGGTTTTAAAACCGTTTCATCCGAGGCAGTTGGAAGAGGCTTTAAAAAAAATATGCTGATATCTGCAGAGGAAAAACGGCTGTCGCTTCGGCGCAAGTGGCGCGCCAAAATCGTTTTTGAAGACGAATTCGGCGAAGGGATACTCTATTTGTACTCCAAAGATATCAGCCTCGGCGGGCTTTTTTTGGAGACGCCGCCTCCCTTGAAGCTGGGCGCCCATCTTTTTTTGTCGTTTCTTTTGCCCGGGGAAAAACGCCCTCTTAAAATGACCGGTCAGGTGGTGAGGCTGGTCGATCACGATAAGGGGGGAGGGTTGCACACGGGCGCCGGGATCCGCTTTACCGATTTGGACATGAAAACCTTCAAAATACTTTCCGGTTTTGTGCGGGAATCGTCAAAGAAACCGGGTTAATTTTTTCAAATCTTCAAAATTGGAAATTCCCTCCGCCATTTCGGAAATAACGCTGGAATAAGGAGCCCGTTTTATCAGCGGTTTTAATTTTTTTTGCACGCGATTGTGCAGGGCCCGCTGTTCTTCCGCGAGCCGCGCCGCCAAATGCCAAATCGGGTCTTTTTGTTTTTTCGCCCAGGCCAAATCCTCTTTTTTAATTTCCACGGCGGCAGTCGGCATTCGGTTGATGAGAAGCCCCTCCAGAGAATAGCCGAGAGAGGCCAATTGTTGGCGAAAATGGAGCGGATCGGAAACCGTGGCCGTGTTGGCGGCCGTGGCCAATACAAAAGCCGACTCTTTTCCCTTGAGCAGAGTCTGAATGGCTTGCGACCTGCGCGTGAAACCGTCCAAAAGGCCGATGCTCAAATTCAAAAGCTGTGCGAGGTCTTCCAAAATGCCGCTCCCGGAAATGTGTCCCAATGCCGCCATCATCCTCCCCCCCAAACCGCCGATTTTAAGAGAAGGGGCGATCAATAGTTTTAAAACGCTGTCACCCAGCATGTTCGACATTTTGATCGGCGCCTCCAAAAAATCGATCGCGTGCCGGGCCGGAGGGGTATCGACGACAATCAAATCAAAGCGGTTTTCATTGGCGAGAGAAAATAGTTTTTCCATCGCCATGTATTCCTGCGTTCCGGCGAGCATCATCGAAAGCTGTTGGTATAAGGGGTTGGCGAGTATCGCTTCTTTTAAATGGGGAGGAGCGTGATCGGCAACCAGTTTATCGAAAGTCTCTTTGGCATCGAGCAGGGAAGCATGCAGTTCTCCCGCACCCTTCCAAACCTGTTTCGGTTCCGGCGTGGTATTTTTGATTCCCAAAATGGCCGCGAGCCTTTTGGCGGGGTCGACCGTAATGACAAGGCTTTTTCTCCCCCCTTGCGCCGCCTTTAGGGCCAGCGCCGCGGAAAGCGTTGTTTTGCCGACGCCCCCCAGACCGCAAACGACAATCAGCTTTTTTTGATCGAGAAGTTTTTCAAAACCCATGGTTTGATTTGTTCCGTTAACAATTTGTTTAAATGGGATTCCTTTTCAACATTCCCTTGCCATTCCAGGCATCCTGTTTCCAGGCCGACTTCTTTTTTCAACTCCAGCAATAATTCCTTTTGACGGTCTCTTTTGATTTTTTCTTCTTTCAGAACGGCAATCAAACTTGCGGGGCCTTCATCCGGTATTTTATTGACGGCGTTTTCGATGCGTATGCCGTTCACAATCATCCCCTGCCATGAAAGCCCCAAAGCATTTTCAAGGTGCCGATAGAGCTCGATGGTTTCCTGCACAATCGATTCTTCCGGCTGGGTGACCAGTAAAAAACGGGTCTCTTTTGGGTCATGAATCATCTCCCATATTTTTTCGACACTCGATTTCAAAGGACCATGCCGGAGAACCGCCAGCGCAATACGGGGCGCATCGCAAAGAGAGACCGTATGGCCCGTTGCCGGAGCATCGATCAAGAGATGATCGAAATTTTCTTCTTCGGCGAGGGTGGTGATTTTACCCAGTAATAAAATTTCATTCAAGCCGGGCACGGCATGGATAAAATGCTCCACCCAGCGGTTTTTCAATAAAATGAGAATTTGTTTGGGAAGAAGGCGCCCGACATATTCTTCAAAACAGTCATTGGCTTCGAAATTAAAAAGAGTGGGGCCATTTTTAACCCGGACTCCTTTGTAATCGGGGGGCTTGGAATCAAAAAAATCGGACATCCGCGTCTCGCCCAATTCGATGACCCCCGTCTTTTTGCCGGCGCTTTCCAAAGCGGAGGCCAGCGCGGCTGTAACGGCGCTTTTGCCAACACCCCCTTTCCCGGTAATGAAAGTAAGTTGCATGGAAATTCTAAATACTAAACTCTAAAT
>JAUYJH010000129.1 GCA_030688705.1 Deltaproteobacteria bacterium | reverse complement strand
CAATTTGTCATTCTGAGCACATTCACTCCGTTCAGTGTAAACTCCGCGAAGAATCCCGATTTTTGGCGTGTTTCCACGGGATCCTTCCCCTTCGACAAGCTCAGGGTCAGGATGACAACAGGGGTTTTTAGAGGTGCCCATTTGTTTGTTCAAAATATTTTAAACAGGACGCACCTCGGAATGAAACGCCGCCAACACAAGGCCCATCGCGGCATTCAGGTCGGCAAGTGTCGCCAAATCAGAGGCATCAGAACGGGAAGAGAGTAAAAGTCCGCCCAGATAGACCCCTTCACTGCCGACAATGGAATCTCCCGGATTCCCCCAGATATGCAGTTGCTTGACGACGGCATCAAGACCGACCCCTTCTGTGGAAAATCGATCCTGCAAATCGCGGCGCAAGGGAGAATGAAAGGGGACCTCATTCGAAAAATTTTCGTAGAGCGACCGTGCCGCAGCACGGGGAACACGCGCCAACCACTGATTAATATGTTCCCTTAGCTCGGCTTCTCTTTCAGCCGTGGCATCCAAAGGCTCTTCACCGGGAAGCTGAAGATAAAAACGGGCCAGCGTTCCATCGTTTTCCGGAAAAATAACCCCTTCTGAAGCAAGCCCCATGGGCCCAACCGGCCTGGAGACAGAAAGGCCCATGGCCAAACGGACACCGGCATCATAGAGATCAATGCCGCTGAAAATAGCGGCCGACTCCGCCAAATGCCCGCCGCCAATCCGGCCGGCGATTTCAATAGGATAGATTCTTCCCGTCACCGGATCGATCCGATATTCGGCATGGAACGGGGTGTCCCCCAATCCGGGAATGGAGGCCAGAACCGCCGCATTGATTCTGGACAATTTGGAATATTCCGAAACGGACGCCGGCAAAGTCACAAAGCGCCCTTCCAAAAACTCCCCGCTATTATTCCAATCTTTATACATGTCGGGCTTCCAGTGAATAGCCCCGACATAGACCTCTCCGCTCTGGACAAACCCCTCCACCGAAAACTCTTCTCCCACAACAAAAGCCTCGACTTCAACCATCCCGACATCAATTTCTCTTGAAGCAGGATTGGCTCGCAAATATAAAAGTTCTTTTGCAACGGCTTGGAGCTGTTCTTCCGCCCCGTTCGATTTCAAGTGGATCAACTCCACCCCCTTGGAACCGGAGGCATTGCGCGGTTTCACCACAACCCAATCGGGGGCGCCCGCCTCCAAAAGATTTTTGACGGAAAGTTTTGAAACAGAAAAGGTCCGATGCCAGACTGGGAGAATTTCCGGCGTTTGAAGAGCCGCGCATTCATCGACATGACGGCGAAAAAGATCTTTGTATCTTAAAATTTTCGCCGCGTGGGAAGAATGGGCGGCGCGGGCGGTTACTAAAAGACCGGAGCTTTGCAGGGTATGCGCCAAAACCGCCGCCGGTTCCACGGCCGCCTCGTGCGCGGGGAAAACACCCCAAGGATTTCTTGAAAGAAGTTCCGGAAGGGGCGAGGCCGCCGCAAAATCAAAAGTGGGATGGCCGGAAACGCGGAGAACACCCCCCTTCAAAACCTTTTGGGCAATGGCAGAGGCATCGAGCCCATCATCAACGCAGACAACCTCGCCGACCCCCGCCCTCTCGGCGGCCAATAATGTCGGCTCCAATTTGGCTGCCGTCATCGGCATGACGGCAAGAAGACCCGGCGCCACAGGTGCAATATTCACTTGGACTCCCCCTTTTTTCTATGCCGCCGGCGCGCTGAATAATTTTGTCAGCGCCGTCTTGGCATGCGCTAATTGTCTTTGCGACTGAATCGCTACAAAAATCGTATCATCCCCCGCCACACTCCCCGCGACCCCTGAAATTTTGTGATGGTCGATGGCCACCGCAATCGAGGCGGCCGATCCGGGCGACGTTTGCACGATGAGCATATTAGGCGGCGCCGTGCGGATCGATAAAATCTGATGGGCTGCGTCGTTGGTGATGGTGATCGCCTCGGCACAATAAAAACCTGTTTTTTTAACGAGCGGGATTTCCCGAATATCTCTGGAAAGAGTCGCCTGCGTGACTTCAAACCCGCGGCGGGCCAGAAGCTTTTGCAAATCCTCTTGCGTGGCCACCTTTTGGGTTTTCACCAGGTTGCGGATCAGATTGTGACGGGCCGATTTATGCATAATTATTCATTTAATGCGTATTTATGCACTCTAAATGTAATAATTACGAACCGGTGTCAAGCAAAGAACGGCCCTTGTCTAAAAAAAATTGCGGTGTTATGGACGGCTGGTTTTGAAATGCGCGTGTTCGTCGGATTCACTCCGCGAACACGCGAGGGTTGTCAGGGGGAAGGATCTAACTTAAGTGAGCGAGTCGTTCCCCCTGACTATAAATAGTCGCTCCCTTCGTCTAGTGGCCTAGGACGTCGCCCTCTCACGGCGAAAACACGGATTCGAATTCCGTAGGGAGCACAGATATTTCCCATGCAGTAAATCCGTCGCTCGAGTGCACAGTTTCCGTCGCTTCATTTCATCAGCTCCATTACATTCACTTAAAGCTGGCACGCTGTTTGCTTTATGTCGTCCCAGAAGCATTGAGCCATTGTTCACTGTTCGTTGGAGGGTTGATGCTGATGAGCCAAATGGTCAAAAAGGATTTAACCTATTTAGCATGGTTAAAAGATCTTAAAAACAAGGTTCGAATGGTGCAGATCAAAGCGGCCGTTCAGGTGAACTCCGAACTGTTGCAATTTTATTGGGACTTGGGGCGGGATATTGTGACTAAACAAAAAAACACACAGTGGGGCGATGGTTTTTTGAAGCAACTCAGTCTTGATCTATCGACCGAATTTCCTGACATGAAAGGGTTTTCCAAGCGAAATTTGGAATTGATTCGTAAATGGTTTTCATTTTGGTCAGAAAGCCCCCTAATTGCGAAGCAACCTGCTACGCAAATTCAAGTATTTGATATAACTGACCCATCATATTGAAAGCGATTTATACAAGAGAGAAGGTAAGGCGATCACAAACTTTAAGGTGACACTACCCACACCCCAGTCCGAATTTGCCGGCAAACTTAATTTTTATATTTCTGCTGTCGATGGAATGCTGAAAACTGAGGACGACAACCCAACCATTGGCATTTTAATCTGCAAATCCAAAAAAGATACTGTCGTCGAGTATTCTCTTAAAGATGTTCATAAACCGATTGGGGTCAGTGAATATATAATCACAAAACATCTGCCAGCCAAATTTAAATCTTCCCTCCCGAGCATCGAAGAAATTGAGGCCGAAATTGCAGGTGATATTGGGGAACCAAAGTTGAGGAAGGGAAAGAAATGATGATTTTTTTGGAGTGGCAACCCTCCAGCTCCCATTTCAGCCGTTGATTTTTCAAAGTGATGTGTGTTTACTCCTCGGGGTGATGGGGGTTGTTGGCGAGATTATGAAAAAACAAAAGACTCAAAACATTGTCATATATCAAGATGCACGAGGGAACGTGGAATTGCGCGCCGACGTTGTTAAAGAAACCGTCTGGGCGACGCAGGCACAGATAGCAGAGCTGTTTGGGACACAACGCCCTGCAATTACCAAGCACTTGAATAATGTCTTTAAATCCGGCGAGCTTGCACGGCATTCAGTATGTTCCATTTTGGAACATACTGCGCAAGATGGGAAAATATACAATACCCAATACTATAATC
>JAUYJH010000126.1 GCA_030688705.1 Deltaproteobacteria bacterium | reverse complement strand
ACCGTAACCCAAACCGGCGTACAAAAAATTGGAACCGATGCGTGGATCCATTCCCATGGCGGTCCGAATAGGGGTGATATTGGCGCCGACTTTTTCGCAAAGCTGTGACATCTCGTTCATGAAAGAGATGCGGGTGGCCAGCATGGCATTTGCGGCATATTTGCAAAGCTCGGAGGAGGCGACATCCATGGGCAGGAAACAATCATGTTTGCGCATGAAAGGGGCATAGAGGTCACGGAGTTTTTGCACATCCTGCGGCCTCTCCACGCCAACCACCACCCTGTCGGGGTAGCGGAAATCTTGCACCGCCGTCCCCTCTTTCAAGAATTCAGGGTTGGAGGCGACGGCGACGAGACCGGTATCCAACCCCCGGTTGGTGAGCCCATTTTGCACCGCCTTTTTGACTTTGGCGGTTGTCCCGACCGGCACCGTGCTTTTGGTGACGACCAAAAGGGTCTGTGTCAGAATTTCGCCCAAGGCTCCTGCTACTGCCATCACGTTGGTCAGGTCGGCGGCTCCGGTGTCATTGGAAGGGGTATCGACCGTCAAAAAACAGATATCGCTGTTGGCGATGGCTTCCAGAAGGCTGGTGGTGAAAACAAGACGGCCGTCCTTTGCATTGCGGCTGACGATGATATCGAGACCCGGCTCGTAAATGGGGAGGTCCCCTTTTTTGAGGCCATCGATCTTGGCGCTGTTTTTATCAACACACCAGACATCGTTGCCAGTATCGGCTAGGCAGGCACCGGTAACCAATCCCACATATCCTGTCCCGACAATGGTAATTTTCACTGAAGGTTCTCTCCTATCGAAAGGGCCACCTTCTTAGAAAACAAACAGGCCGCCGTCAAGCGATCTTTTCCGCCATTCAGGCGTATTGACATCCTTTTCAAAGGTTTGTATGGGGCAGACCATGTATCAAGCATTTGACAGTGTTCGTTCCTTTGAAAAATGTGTCGCGGAATATGCTGGTAGCCGATTTGCCGTCTCGGTCGACAATTGCACCAATGCTATTTTTCTTTGTTGCAAATATCTCAAGGTAGGGGCAGTTACCATTCCAGCGCGTAATTATTGTGGTGTGGCTGCGGCCATTTTACACGCCGGGGGCCAAATCCAATTTGAACACGTGGAATGGCGCGGCGCCTATCAATTAAAGCCCTATCCCATCATCGACAGCGCTATGCGTTTTCGCCGCGGTATGTATATGCAGGGCACCCTCTACTGTCTGTCATTCAACATTATCAAGCACCTCAAAATAGGCAAGGGTGGCATGATTTTAATGGACGACCCTGAAGCCTACAAATGGTTCAAGTCGGCTCGTTATCTGGGAAGACATGAGAACCCGTGCCACAATGAAGATTGTCATTGTACTCCAGAAACAATCGACATGGTCGGCTGGAACATGCACATGACGCCGGACCAAGCCTCGCGCGGCTTGTCGCTGATGCACCGGATGCCCGATCACAACGACGATCTCTATTTTACCTATCCTGATCTTTCAACCTATGACATTTTCAAAAAGGAAACCTATGAAATGGCTAACCGGACACCAACCTAACTATCTACCCTATTCCGGGTTTTTCTCAAAAATCTTGCGGGCGGATGGTTTTGTGATTGTCGATCATGCGCAGTTCCGCAAAAAAAGCGACCACAAGCGCAATCTGATTCACGGAGCCAACGGCCCCTTTATGCTAACCCTGCAAACCTCGGCACCCTATCAAGCCCGGATCAACGAGGTTTTTCTGGTGGAGCCGAGGCGGGGTCTGGATGAACATTGGGAGTCGATTGAAAATTGCTATGGCAAATATCCCTATTTCGAGAAATACGGCCCACTTCTTCGGGCGGTCTATAAAAACGATTATGCAAAAATGACCGATTTGAATGAAACGATCATCCGCACCTTGCTCGGCATTTTTCAGGCCGATAAGCCCATCTATAAAAGCAGCGATGTCATGGAGGACTTTGAGCTAAAAAACAACGATATGATCATCCATTTGTGCAAGCGGCTCGGTTACAACGGCTACATTTCGGGCACAAAGGCCAAAGATTATATTCTCGAAGAAAAATTCGCCTTGAGCGGGCTGGAGCATCTCTTTAACGAATACAGACCGATAGCCTATGAAACGCCGCGGGGACCTAGCATTCCGAACATGTGCATCCTAGACCCCCTATTCTCTGTTGGACCCAAAGAAACCGTCCGATTATTGCAGCAGCATTACGCAAAATGACGGTCATATTTTTCGCCACGGCAACTATTTTTGTGACGCTCTCTCTCATTGCGCTGATCGACAGCCGAGTCCGATCGTTTCCCAAAACCCTTCTTTTTTTCTTTGCCGGGCTTTCCGCGCTTTATCAAATTGCTTTTATTTTTCATCTCCCTTTCTTTTTCACAGCAATCGATGTCGTGTTCATCCTTCTAGTTCTCTTCTTTTGGCGCCGTATTTTAGTTCAATTCAAACAATACTTCGTCCGTCTCTTCGCGATCCCATCAAGAGAGGGAAAATGGGCTGTCTATCTTCTCTATTTTTTTCTGGCTTATCTGTTTTTTCTTTCGGTTTTTTCGGTTCCGGGCTGGGATTGGGACAGCATGATCTTCCATTTATCGCGTCCTTTTCTCTATCTGAATGAAAAAACCGTTTTTACTGCGCATTTCAGCGATGCCCGTCAGACCGTCTGGCCGATGGGAGGAGACATTCTTTTTTATCTTTTCACCCGCCACGGATCCACAGTAGGGGTCGGCTTCATCTCCTTTCTGGGTTATATAGGCATCCTGCTGGCCATCCATAATATTCTTGACAAAATAGTCAGCCCGCAAAAGGCGTTGACCCTTATCTTTGTTGCCGCTTCTTTTCCGACACTGGTTTATTCCGCAACCACCGTGAAGGGAGACCCGCTGGCCGTTTTTGCCTTTGTGATGCTCTGGATCGCTTTCAAAAATTTTCACGAGACGCGCAAACGAAGCGATCTTGTAATGTTTTTTTTGTCACTGGCTTTCGGTCTTTCTGTCAAATTGACCTTTGTCTTTGCGGCCTTCTTTTCGCTCATCGGGTTTGCCGTTATCGAACTATTGGACCGAAAGCCCCTGAAACTTCAAGGGCCCCCTGTCTTTTCTCCCATTGGCTTGTTTTTCTTCGGTCTCCTCTGTCTGCTTCTTTCACAAACCCATCTCTATATTTTTAATCTTTTCCAATTTCACCATCCGATGGGCCCCACCGTGATGCTTATTTCTACCATGACATGGAAAACCATTTTTCAAAATTTCTTTAAGTATCAGCTGGAACTCATTGATTTTGTATTACCTCTAAGTTCAGTAGGTATCCCCTTTATCGATACAGCATTCAGTTGGCTTTATAACCATAGCATTGGCGCCCTAACCCACGACACAGCATGGCACTTTCATTATTTCCCACAGGAGATGAATGCCTCTTTCGGGCCTTTTGGATTTTTTCTGATTTTAATCGGCATCTATTGGAGTCTTTTTGGGAAAACCACTATTTTTTCGCGTGTTTTCGCATGGACATGCATGGCGCAAATTCTTTTTATCGTCTTCAACTACCCCAGAGAAGAAGCGATATCTATTGTCCGTTATTTCTCGCCCGTGTTTGTGGCGAGCCTGTTTTTGCTTCCTAAAATTTTTGAAAGCCCTCTTTTGAAGTGGCAAAAAACCATCCGTTTTGTCTCTCTCTCTTTACTCCTCTTTTGCAGTCTCGCCAACTATGCCCAACCATTGATAGCCTATCATCCCAAGGCCATCCCTTGGTATCGCTACGCCTTCACCAACCGCGATTTTCTTTACAAAGAAAAGCATTTCTACGACAACCGCATCGACATTTATAAACGGGCCGTCCGCCCCGAAGACCGCATTCTCTTGTTGGGCGGGCCTAACATTTGGGTCTATCCCTATTATCAGCATGCCCCCTCCCATCGGCTGCGGTTAAAGCATTTCCCTTCCCTCCCAAAAGAATGGGTCGGCGACAATCTCAAAAATTATGATTTAGTTATCTGCGAAGGACGGCCATGCATTGAAAAACTAAAGATCACTCCCCAACTGCAACAAATCTGGAAAAGCGCCGAAGATCTACCCCGCGAGGCGGCCTTCTATCGGCGCATCCAATAACCCCTTGAGAATCATCTTGCGATTGTCCATCATCCCTAAAAGCACCCGCTCGGTTTTGGAGGTGGCCTTGCGTTTGAAAAGATGACCAAACAATTTGAAAAACCGCCAAGGTCTCGCCAGATACGCAACGGTATAGAAGAGAACAAATCCCCCCAAAACCATGCAGGAGACCTGCCATGCCGAAAAACGCTCGTTCCAACTGCGACGCGTGCGGATATCGGCCCCCGAAAAAAGGCTTAGGCAATAGCTTTCCGAAGGCTGTGGCATCCGCCCCTGATCCATCAGTTTGTGATACTCCTCGGTCCCCGGCAACGGAATGTAGGCGGTCAGGTTAATTTCGAGCACACCGTGCAACGCGCAGCGGAGGATAAACCAGTAGGTATAAAAAAGATCTTTCCACTCTTCCTGTGGAAAACCGACGATAATATTGCACATGACGCTCATGCCCCTTTTTACGGCCGCCGAAGCCGCGCTCAGAAGATGTTCCAGATTGACCTGCTTACGTATGATTTTGAGCATGCGTGGCGAGCCGGTTTCGGGGGCGAACGAAAAGACGCGGCAGCCGGCGCTGTAAATCTTTTCAATCACCTCGGCGTCGAACGATTCAGAGCGGGTTCCCGACGGCATTTGCCAAGTGATATTCATGTTCCGTTTTAGCAGTTCATCGGCGAACTGAATCGTCCATTTCCGGTTGACCACCGCCGTCAAATCCATGAAGTGGACATCGGTCACGCCGTATTTCTTTTTATACATCTCAATCTCATTGACGAGGTCTTCCACATTGCGGGCCTTCCATAAAGTGGTCCACATGTTGTCGGAGGAGCAGAAACTGCACTTGTACGGGCACCCTCTCGTGGCCAGCATCGGCAGTGACTTACCGAGCGGCGCCCCATAGGGCTGGTTGAGCTCCAGATAGGCAGGAATCGGGAAAATATCCCAAGCCGGCCATGGAATTTCATCAAGCTGTTTTTTGCGCGCGCGTCTTGGATTGACCTTGATCTCTCCATCGAGGCGATAGGCAATGCCGGCAATATTTTGCAGTATCTCTTTGTCCTGCAAGCGGTCAAACTGATTGGCCAAAGCGATGGCGGTCTCCTCCCCCTCCCCCATCGCCACAAAATCAACCCTAGAGCTCTTCAAAGAGTATTCCGGAAGGGCCGTGCCGTGCTCACCGCCAACGACAATCCATTTTTCGGGGTAATGGGCCTTCAGTTTTTCAATCAGGCGCACCACCGCCGGCCATTGCGGCGTAAACATGCAGCTTAAAGCAATGAGCCGGCTTTCGGGATCGACCCGGTCCACAATCTCGTCGTAGGTGAGTCCCTGTAGAAAATATTGGGTTTTGCCAATTTTGGTGTAGGGAGAAAACTGAAGCGGCCGACATCCCACTGCATCCACCACCTGTACTTCATGTCCCGATTTTATGAGGCTGGAGGCGATATAAGCCAAACCGAGCGGCGGGACCGTCGTTGTTCCGGTATAATTGATAAAACTTAACAGCTTGGGGATGTTGATAAGCGTGATCTTCACCAGACCCATTTAGCAAAACTGAAACTAAATACAACCCTATTCATGGTTCAAAAACCCTTTTCTTTTTAGTGTCTTGGATAAAATAGGGTAGCCAATACATCCAACTTGTGCGATAGGGAAAATCCTTCATGACACAGAAAACAACACCCGAAAAAGTGGTGATCATCGGCGCAGGGCCGGCCGGCCTGACCGCCTCTTATATTTTGACCCAAAAGGGTATCTCCAATTCCCTTTTGGAAAAAGACACGGTAGTCGGGGGCATTTCTCGGACGGTCCATTACAAAGGTTTTCATTTCGATATCGGGGGACACCGATTCTTTACCAAAGTAAAACCGGTAGAGGCTATTTGGCATGAGGTTTTAAGAAATGATTTTCTGCTCCGTCCCCGTCTTTCCCGCATCTATTACAAACAAAAATTTTTTTATTACCCGCTAAAACCGGTCAACGCCCTTTTGGGATTAGGTTTCTTCAACTCTTTTCTGATTTTCTTGAGCTACTTGAAGATTCGTATAAAACCACTTGAAAAAGAAGAGAATTTGGAACAATGGGTTATCAATCGTTTTGGAAAGAGACTCTATAAAACCTTTTTCAAAACCTATACTGAAAAGGTATGGGGAATCCCCTGTACCGAAATCCGGGCTGAATGGGCCGCCCAAAGAATCCGGGGTTTGAGCCTTCGTTCCGCATTGTGGAATGCCATAGTCAAACCGAGGGGAAAAAAGATAAAAACCTTGATTGATGAATTTCATTACCCCAAAAAGGGACCGGGCCAACTCTGGGAAAAGGTGGCTGAAAAAATCGGCGAAAAAAACAATATCTATTTTGAAAGGGATGTCGTCCGAATTGAAAGGGACGGTTTCAAAATTCTCTCCATTAAAACCAAAACCCCCACGGGAGAAAAAACGGTTTATGCCGGCAGCCATTTTATCTCCAGCATGCCGCTTAGACACCTTTTGGAAAATATGAAGCCCAAAATCCCCGATGAAATCCTGCAAGCGGCCCAATGCCTGAAATACCGCGATTTTCTGACGGTGGCCCTGATTATCAAAAAACGGGATATTTTTCCCGACAACTGGATATACATCCACGATCCTTCCGTACAGGTGGGCCGCATCCAGAATTTCAAGAACTGGTCCCCTTTCATGGTGCCTGATCCGGAATACACCTGTCTGGGGCTTGAATATTTCTGTTTTGAAAAAGACGGGTTATGGAACAAATCCGACGAGGCACTGATTCGCCAAGGGGCGAAAGAGCTGGAGCAAATAGGGATTGTCCGGGCGGAAGAGGTTATTGATGGAAGTGTCGTCCGCATGCCAAAGGCCTATCCCGTTTATGACAGCGGCTACCAAAACCACATCAAAACGATACAAGATTTTGTCGACCGTTTTGAAAATCTCTATCCGGTCGGCAGAAACGGCATGCATAAATACAACAACCAGGATCACGCCATGTATACCGCCATACTGGCAGTAGAAAATATGTTCGGGGCCAAACACAATCTGTGGGAGGTCAATACCGATATGGAATACCATGAGGAACAAAAATTATCCTGATATGTCTTCAACACTTCTGGTTTTGACACTCAATGAAATCGACGGCATGAAAGCCATGATGCCCCGCGTAAAACCCGAATGGGTAGACCAGATTCTGGTGGCCGATGGCGGCTCCACCGACGGAACCGTAGAATGGGCCAGGGCCCAAGGCTACGATGTCGTTATTTGTGGCGGCAAGGGTTTGACCCGTGCCTACTTGGCCGCTTGGCCTGAAATCCGCGGCGACACCGTCATTTATTTTTCGCCCGACGGCAATTCCATTCCGGAAGCCATTCCAGACCTGATCCAAAAAATGGAAAAAGGATATGATATGGTGATCGCTTCAAGATATCTGGGATCGGCCAAATCGGATGATGACGACAGAATCACCGCCTTCGGCAATCTGATGTTTCGCACGCTGATTAACTTTTTTTTCAAACCAAAAGAATCGGCTGTCATGGCGGACCCATTGGTCATGTTCCGCGCTCACAAAAGAGACATCCCCCAGCAGTTAGGCATTAATCGCATCGAGCCGCTCGACAAATTTTTCGGCACGCACAGCTGCTGGATACCCCTTTTGAGCATGGTCGCACTCAAAAAGAAAATCCGGTGGACGGAAATTCCGGTGGATGAGCCGGTCCGTATCGCGGGCAGAAGAAAATTACAGATTTTGAGATACGGCGCCCTGCATTTAACGCAGATTTTCAGGGAGTTTTGGAGGGGATAGGAATTTTCAAAAGAAACTCCTCTTCAGAAACAAGACGCCCCTTGTTTTTCAGGGCATTCCGATCACCATCGTACTCTTGATTGCCAACCATAAAAGCGTCACAGCCCTTGGCCGCCGCCGGATTTTCAAGAGACATCGTGGTATTGAAATGTTGAACCAGTTTGACCGGCACCGTGAAATATAAAATATCGGAGACATAGTTCCCGGTAATATTGCGCAGACACAATTGGCGGATATTTTTATTTTCCACTTCGCGGTTCCACAGAAATGAATAAGAGGCCGTGGACAAATAGTTGGGCAAAGCCCCCCGAAAGATCCATAAAATAGCCTGGCGATGAAACAGAAAAAAGGAGGAAACACCCAAAAGGAGTTGCCCGACCAAAATCCAGTTCAAAAGCTTTAAATTAAACCGTTCAAAGACCCATGGGCTCCCCAAAACCACGATCAGAATCCAAAAGGAATAAAGATATCTCGCCTCTTGGCTCATAAAAAAGAAGGCGACAAATAAAAGGACCACCAGCAAACCGACCAAACCAAAAATTTTTTTCCTCTGCTTTTTAAAAGAGAAAACAGCTCCACACAAAAAACCCAGAAGCACGGGATCGGTCCAATACCCGAATTTATTGTGAATGGGGAACACCAAGCGAAACGGAGCCAGAATAAAATCGAGAAGAGAGCGCCCATAACCATGTTGTTCCCACACATTGCGCGCAACAACATGAACCCCCTCGTTTTCCACCACAGTCCCAAAGAGGTTCAAGAAAAGCGGAAAAAAAGGATTACCCGTCATCCAGACATTGCGCATCCAAACAGGGGAAAGAAACAGAAGAGCCGCCGCAAACGGCAAGCCGATTTTTATCCAGTCCCTTTTGTCCGGCCACTCTCGGAACAAAAAGAATCTCCAGAAAAAAAATCCGGCCATCCAAACCAGAACATTGTAAATAAAAAATGTTTTTAAAGCGGCGACCATTCCCAAAAGAAGGGAACCCCATAAAAGATCGGGTGTCTTAACCGATTGGACGGAGCGGACCAGATAATAAAATCCAAGAAGCACATAAAAGGCGTTCACCAAATCAAACATCGCCGTCCCATATTGTTTGACATACAGGGCCAGCACACAGAAGAGGGTTAAAACCCAAAAACGCTGTCTCTCCGGCAGTAAAAACAGGGACAACCAGTGCCAAATCACAACAAGAAGTCCTGGAAAGGCGAACAAATTCGCTATTTTGACGACCCACGGAAAAGTGACCGTCATCAAGGGGAGCCCGGCCATTTGAAGATAAAGAGGATATTTATCGGCTACCGACCACTCCAACGGGACCACCCTGCCCCGCAAATAGTACTGCCATGGAATTGCCAAGTGATAGTTGAGGGCATCCAACTCCAGATTTTCAGCCGGTGGCAGAAGGCAAAAAAGGATGTTGAGAAAAACAGAGAGTAAAATCACAAACAGATAGAACTTGGGAACCTCTTTGAGTCTCTCCAAACCTGCAACTAGAGAGACCTGCCGCAACGCGGGCAGGCTACCCGCCAAAGCAAGTGCGTAGACCACCAGAGGAATGCCAAAAACAACAACGGGAGAAAGACCCCACCCCCACCCTGCTAGAAACAGGAAAAATCCGCTCAAAAAATGGGCGGTGGCAAAATTACGAACGATGATCAAAAAGCTATTATAAAAGCCCATAGATAATAAAGGTAACTAAAGGTAACTGGGTTGACTTTATAGAAAAACCGGGCTAGGGCTACAACCATTATTATGTACTTCGATGAAGATACTAGGCTGCTGGTTGTAGCCGCCCATCCGGATGATGAAGTTTTGGGCTGTGGCGGCACGTTGGCCAGAGCCATTGCCCAAGGGGCTCAAGTGGCGGTTCAATTTTTGGGAGAGGGGGTCTCCGTCCGTTTTCCCTATGGCCAATATGATTCCGAAGAATTTAAAAAACAGAGTGCCGTCCGGTTGGAAGGGGCCAAGATGGCACTGGCCTCACTGGGCATTACAGACGTCACTTTCAATCACGAAAGAAAGTGCTGTCAGTTTGATACGGTTCCCTTGACCATCATCGTCAAAGAAATTCAAACCGTCATCGAGCGCTTCAAGCCGACCATCCTCTTTACGCACAACCCGGTTGAAGTGAATATCGATCACTGCATCACATACAAGGCGGTGGAAAATGCCTGCCGGCCCACCTGCCCTTTCGTGCCGAAAGAAATCTATACCTTTGAGATTGTATGTAGCGGCAATTGGACTTTTGACGCCAGTTTTAAACCGAATACATACGTCGACGTCTCAAAATTTTGGGATAAAAAACTCAAAGCTTGGCATTGCTATGAAGGCGAAGCAAGACCCTTTCCCTTTCCGAGATCGGATATGGGCTTGGAGACCATCAGCCGCTACCGTGGAATGGCCTGTGGATTGGAAAAGGCGGAAGGGTTCAAACTGGTCCGACACGTCATTTAATGTCATTCATCATGAATACGAAGGCCCCATTTCCGATCCGATATTTTTCAGGCATTCCGATTCATGCCTCCACAATGAGCCAAACGCTTGATTGGATGGAAACCTGCATTCAAGACCATCACCCCCGCTTTCTCTGCACATTGAATGCGGCTCTTTTGGTTTGGGCTCATAAGGATCCTTTTCTTTTGCAAACATACAAGAATGCCGACCTGGCGGTTTGCGATAGCACCATTTTTTATTATGCCCTGAAACTGCTTAAAACACCGGTGCCGGAACCGTTGGAAGCTTGGAAAATCATGCGGTCTTTCATCGAGAAAAATTACTCCAAAAAATACCGCTTTTATTTTCTGGGAGCCAAACCCGACATTTTAGAAAAGGCTCTGAACAATCTCCGCCGCGATTATTCCGGCATTGTTATTGCAGGGTGGCAGCACGGTTATTTTTCAGCAAACGAAGAGGAAAAAATAGCAGCATCCATCCGTGATGCCAGACCCGATTGTCTCTTTGTCGCCATGAGCTCTCCCATGAAGGAACGGTTTTTGAAAAAATACCAGGCGTTCATGAATGTCCCCCTATCCTTAGGAGTGGGTGGCGGTATCGATATTCTGGCCGGAGTCTTTAAACCGGCACCAAACTGGATGCATACACTGGGGCTCGCCTGGTTTTTCCGTCTGTTGATGGAGCCCAAAAGAATGTGGAAACGATATTTGGTAACCAACACCCGGTTTATGGGGATGGTTTTTAAAGCTCTTTTGAAAAGGAGTCCCGCATGAAAGTGCTTGTGACTGGCGGCGCCGGATTTATAGGATCCAATGTAGTTCTCTATTTTTTGGAAAAAGGACATAGCGCTGTTATTCTCGACAACCTCTCGACCGGTTATCGTAAAAACATTCCCGATTCGGGACGGGTCGAATTCATTCAGGGGGATGTCCGCGATGCGGAAACTGTCGACAAGGCGGCCAGAGACTGCGGCGCCATCCTTCATTTGGCAGCCAGTGTGGGCAATCTTCGCTCTCTAAACAATCCACAGGAAGATTCCACCGTCAATGTTATCGGAACGCTCAATATTTTGGAGGTAGCGCGCAAAGCCTCTATCCA
>JAUYJH010000109.1 GCA_030688705.1 Deltaproteobacteria bacterium | reverse complement strand
CCATTATGATTCACCCCCGCTTCAGCAATCACAAAACAGGGATGTTTTGGCCCTATTTTACGGCCAAGAACCTCAATTTCTCGGATATTTTTTACCATATGGTATATCCTCCATCGACAACCAGATTGTGCCCCGTAACATAGCGGGATAAGTCACTAGCCAAGTAAATCACGGCTCCCTTAATATCTTCTTCAGTAGCCATTCTTTGCAAAGGGGTTCTCTGGCAATAGCGCTCTTGAAACAAATCCGGTTGACCTCGTAAAACACCGCCAGGAGAAATTGCGTTCACGCGAATTTTGGGGGCTAAAAGGGTGGCCAGATAACGGGTCATCTGCAAAACAGCCCCCTTAGAGGCATTATACGCGGCGGGATTGGCCATATCGGTCGATTCATAAAGACGCATATCAGGACCAACCATCCCGTAGATTGAAGAAAATAAAATAACGGATGCTGCCGTTGATTTTTGTAAAATCGGCGCCGATTCCTGAATTAAAGAAAAAATCGAAGTCAAATTTACCCGCATAGCTTCTTCCCAAGCTAAAACCGTTTGTCGTTCAAACGCATCCTTCCATCCCGGAATAGGAGCAGCCCCAACATAGGCTGCGCAATGAATCAAAATATCGAGACCACCCAGATCCTGCATGGCTTGTTGAAGCACCGAACGCGATTCTAAATCGCTTTTTAAGTCACAGATATAATTGGCATGTCTCCCTTTTTGCCGATCCAACACCGCCAATTTAGCCCCCAATTCAGCAAGAGCGTCACAAGCAGACGCGCCAATATGGCCGGCTCCGCCGATTACAATCACTTTTTTGTTTTGTAGACACATCAATTCATCAATTGTTTTCATTAGAACCCTTTCTTTTAACAAATCCATGGAAGCATAATTAAATTTTTCTTAATGAGTAGTTCCGCCATTTCAAATTCGGAAAGTTCATCGATATGAATTGCCCGCGCCTCGGGGATTTCATGCATCAGATAACGCCCTTCTTTCATCCAATCATTTTCAGAGCGATAGATAAAATCGCATCTCCATATATAAAGAGAAGCATTGATCCGGTAAACCGCGGGAACATCTTGACGGCGATGATATTTTGTCCCTTCTTCAATGAGCGGCTTCATCCAGCCATCTTTTTCGACTACGCAGTGCCAAATGGGATTGAAGTGTGGTCTGGAAACTCCGATGATGCCATCGGCATCGGGATTGTTTTCAAGACGTTCCACTGCCTTTTCCACATCATCTGGAGTCCGGCCGGGAGAAGTCGGATCAAGCAGAAGCAGATATTTGTACTTTTCTTTTTCCAAGGTCTCCACACTCTTCAGGGCATGTCTAATGACAGGCCACATAGGGGTGTCGTCTCGTGCCAATTCCTTGGGACGTAGAAAAGGCACTTCAGCGCCATAGTCCTTAGCAATTTCGGCGATTTTTGGATCATCGGTGCTGACGACTATACGATGAATTTTGGAACACATTTTTGCCATGAAAATAGAATGGGCGATCAGGGGATAATCGGCCAGCGGTCGGATATTTTTGCCCGGCAATCCTTTGGATCCGCCCCGGGCCGGAATCAATGCCAGCATTTTTGCCTCCTTGGCTTTCATTCAAGTAAGATAGTTGACGGTTTGTTCTTTGCGGGTCTGGGAGGAGAGGCGCGCCGCATCACAAATACCCAGCGCCCGAACACCCTCTTGTGCTGTAGCCAAAGGAGACTCCGAGCCGCGATCGAGAAATGCCATCAGTTGTGCCCGGTATATTCCATCTCTCTCAACGGGAAAAGAGGAGGACTCCATGGCTTGGCCCGCTAATTCCAATCGCACTTGTTGTCGGATGCCATCCCATGCCAATTGGCCGTTAGAACCGAATGCGGTCATGGTTCGCCGGGGGATCCTCGATAAATAATCAAGACACAATGAGACTCTCACTTTTTGCTCGGTCTGCCAAAACAGTTCGGCCCACTCCTCAGCTTCAATACCCAAAACACCAAAGTTCTCAAGCCGAGCAGTCAATGTGGCGGGCCATCCAAAGATCCATGTGGCGTAATCAATCTCATGAATCAAATCCAGCAAAACGCCCCCCTCTTCTTTTTTGGCCGAATAGGATTCCCGGTAGTCTCTTCCGGGCCTCCAATCAGGGAGATAAGACTGGCATTCTATCCGAACGGAATAAACAGTGCCGATGCGCGGGAGCCATTCCCTAAAAGCCCGCAACGCATCGGAAAAACGCAAGACACAAGCCACATAGATTTGTCTCTCTAACTTTTGAGCCATCTCAAAAACTGAAAGAGCCGCTTTTTGATCTACGGCAAAAGGCTTTTCAACCAACAGATCCATTCCCAATTCCAAAGCTTGTTTTGCATTATCCGCATGCAGACTCGTGTTGCTCGCGATAATTGCAAACGTCGCACCTTGTCTGGCGGCTTCGGCAAGAGAAGAGGCAACGGCAAAACCTTGATTTTTAAGAGCGTCCAGGCGGCTCTCTCTTTTGGGGACAGCCCAAGATTGAAGCCCAAGACTCTCCAACACCTTGAGATGACGAAGGCCGATACTACCGGTGCCGACGACGGCGATTTTGTTGCGAATCATAAATCAGTTGGGTGGGTATTCCGCGTGTCCGATGATGAGGTCGCACACTGCCAAAATCCAGACTTGGTGAGTGTTTTCAATGACGTTATAGGCCCGGCTCTCCACGCACAAATTAAGATCTCCCAAGTTGACCAGAGGATTATCCATGGAAAAACCGGTAAAAGTGACCACTGTGTTGCCTTTTGAGCGAGCAAATTCGGCGGCCCTTAAAACATTCGGAGATTTTCCGGAACAGCTGATCAACACAACAGCGTCCCCTTTATCCATATAGAACTCCAAAGCTTTCTGGAAAATTTTCTCATAGCCGAAATCATTCGCAAAACAGGTGATCAAATCGGCCTCGTTGAAATTGATGCAACGCACGCCGGCATTTTTGGTGAAATCGACGGCGCAATGATTGGCCATTGCCGCAGAACCGCCGTTGCCGATGAAAATGACTTTACGCCCTTGTTCATGGGTATTCAAAAAAAGCTCTTTGAGCTGAACCAGCTTTGCCCATGAGGCTTCTGAAAAAATCGATTTGCGATAACGCTCAAAATAATCTCGAAGCCACTTTTTTTCACTGTTTTGGTCGCTCAAATAATCCTCCTTTGAGAAACACTTCATTTTTGGCATTGCGATTTTTTCTCATGATAAAAATATTGCGTCCATAGATAACCATCTGGAGCAAAAGAGAGACAAAAAAAACAATGTCCCTTCTTTGAAAAACATAGATGATCAGCATCAAAGCCCCTATTAACCGCAGATACCAAAATTCGGAGGGCAAATAACTCTCTTTTTTCTTTTCTGACTTGTACCACTGAACAACAAAACTCAAAAAAAACAGAAGCTGCGCGGCAAACCCCCAAAGGGTCCAAAAATCGATATAAAA
>JAUYJH010000104.1 GCA_030688705.1 Deltaproteobacteria bacterium | reverse complement strand
ACCGTCAGCCGTTCTCAGCCCGTTGGTTACGATAGTAGCCGGAGAGACCGACATACGAACACCGAAGAAATCGTTGACCGTATCAATAAAGAGATTTTTGCTGATCTCCTCTTTGCCGGTTTCATCGCCATCCTCCGTATCCGGCATCTGATAACCGTTTCTCTGGAATTTCTCGCCGAAATAGGTGAGCCTTGGAAACGCGGTATGGCACGTTTGGCAGTTGACCTTGTATTTTCGGGTCCACTGCGCAGTCGCTTCGGCCTTCTTGACGGGAACTGCCAAAAACACCAGCAGGGCCAAAAGCCCCACCCCTGCAAAAATTTTTTTCATGACTCCCCCTTTTTTTTTGCCATATGACACTTGCCCTCTATCTAAATAAATGATGTAAATCAAACACAAATATGATGTTCGTCATATCGGGCAAAAAATTTTTGGTGCCTTAAGAGCGAGCCGATGAAAAACCCCGTCATTGAACTTAAAAATCTGGGCCATCGCTATGCCGGCACGTGGGCCTTGCATCGTCTTTCTCTCCAGATCGATGAGGGAGAGGTTGTTGCCATATTGGGCCCCAACGGCTGCGGCAAGACAACCCTCCTAAAAATTCTGGCGACACGGCTTGCGCCGACTTGCGGCGAGGGGACTCTGCTGGGGCATCCTCTTTCCGAAACAGCGCCCATCCGAAAAGGGGTCAAATGGCTGGGGCACGAACTGGGGCTCTACAAGGCCCTGACGGCGGAAGAAAATCTCGACTTTTTTGCCAAAATCAGCGGCCAAAAAATTCTGGGAAGGCAACTCGACATCCTCCTGGAAAAAGTGGGCCTTCAAAAAAATCGCCGTGAAAAAGTGGCCGCTTTTTCCACCGGCATGAAAAAACGGCTCTCTTTGGCCCGTATTCTTATGGAAAATCCACAAATTCTTCTTTTTGACGAACCCCACACCAATCTGGACCAGGAGGGAAAAAAGAGGATGAGCACGCTGATTTTGGAGAGAAAAAAGGCGGGCTGTACCGTTTTGTTTTCTTCCCACGATCATCCCGAAACGATCCCCCTTTGCGACAAAATTTTGGCCTTGAATCACGGGCGATTGGTCTACTTTGGCCCTCCCGGCCAGATTCCAAAGGATGTGATTTTATGATGGTGCAAGGCTGTCATTGTTCGATGTCATTGCGAGGCCCCTTGGCTTCCGCAAGGCAAGCCAAAGGGGAGTGGTGGAAAATGAAAAATTTTACGTTTGTCATCCTGAGCCCTGAGCCTGTCGAAGGGCGAAGGATCCCGATTTTTAACGGGATTCTTCACTGCGTTCAGAATGACAACACGGTTGAGGTCATTATATGAATTTCTTGCGCTGTTTTTTTGCCGTGTTTTACAAAGATCTTCTTTCCGAACTGCGGCAAAAAGAGATTTTGAACACCCTTCTTTTCTTCGGCGTCCTAATTGTTTTTCTTTTCAGCTTCGCCTTGGGAACAGACCCCGGCCTTCTTAAAAAAATTTCGCCCGGTCTTTTGTGGCTGGTGATTCTTTTCAGTTCCGTCTTGGCGCTGGACCGCTCTTTTCAGGCGGAGCTGGAAGAAGGCTGTCTCGATCATCTTGTTCTTTACGCCTCCAGCCAGCGGGCGTTGTTCTTGGGAAAGACGGCGACCAATTTCTGCGCCATTTTGATCGTTCAGGTTGTCACCGCCTTCGCGATGATGATTCTTTTTGACTTGCCGGCTCCGGACGATTTTCCGCTGTTGGCCGCGGCATTTTTGTTGGGTGACTTGGGCATTGCCGTCTTGGGGACTTTTTACGCCGCACTCACCATCAAAACAAGGGCGAGACAGGCCATGCTCCCGCTTCTTTTGTTTCCGATGCTGATCCCGTTGCTTTTGAGTGCGGTTTATGCCACTCAAACGGCGATGGAAGGTTCTTTGACCAACAGCGGCGGATCATGGCTTTCTCTTTTGGCCATTTATGATCTGATTTTCTTAACTGCTTGCACCTTAGCCATTGAGCCGTTGTTGGAGACATGAAAGGGACCATGGACCAAGGACCATGGACCGAGGACTAAAATATGAGATACATAACCGCCGTTGTTTTATTTATTTTTTTTGCATTTGCCCAGTGGTGGGGTCTGACGCAAACCCCGCCCGACGCGATGATGGGAGAGGTGCAAAAAATCATGTATGCCCATGTGCCGGCGGCGTGGAATTCTTTTTTGGCTTTCTTTGTCGTCTTCATTGCGAGCATTGCTTTTTTAATCCGCAAAAAACGCCGCCCTGAGCCCGCCGAAGGGATGTTTTGGGACCGTCTGGCCCGTAGCGCCGCGGAAGTCGGTGTTGTTTTAACCGGCTTGACGTTATGTTTGGGGTCCATCTGGGGGCGGCCCACATGGGGAGTCTGGTGGACTTGGGACGCAAGGCTCACCACCACGGCGATTCTCTTCTTTTTGTATGTCGGTTATCTCTCCTTCAGAAAATTTGTCGACAATCCGGAACGGCGCGCCAAACTGGCGGCACCGCTCGGTGTCTTGATTTTCTTGAACGTCCCCATCGTCTATTTTTCAGTCAAATGGTGGCGCACCCTTCATCAAGTGCAATCCTCCCCCAGCACCATGGACCCCGCCATGGTCTTGGCTTTAAGGCTCAATGCCTTCGCTTTTTTGGGGGTCTTGATTTTATTTATTTACTGGCGCTATCAGATTGCAAAACGCAAAAGCGAGCATGAGGAGGCACTATGACCGGCGTTATTCAGGGAGCAGAGGGTTATTTGACAGCCGCTTACGCGCTGACATGGATTGTCATTGCCGGCTACGGTTTTTGTCTTTTTACAAGATGGAAAAAAATATGCAAAAAAAATTAGTCCTCATTTTGGGTATTGTGATCATTGCCGGCGCCCTTGGCTATTTGGCCTTTGGCAAACTGGAGAACAACATCGTCTATTTTGTCACTCCCTCGGAACTGTTGGCCAAGGGGGAGGTGGCATTTGGCAAGCCGGTGCGCTTGGGCGGCATGGTTAAAAAAGGGACGATTGAGTGGGACGCTCAAAATACTCTTTTACAATTCCAAATGAACGACGGCACAAAAGAAATCGCGATTATCAGCCACGAAACCCCGCCGCAGATGTTTCAAGACGAAATGGGAGTGGTGGTCGAAGGAAAACTCTCCCCCGACGGAATTTTCAGGGCCGACCGCTTGATGGTGAGACACTCCAACGAATACCGCCCCCCCAAAGAGGGGGAAAAACCGGCGGTGATTTATAAAGATTTGGTCGATACAAACTGAAGATATTCGGCAACACCGGAAGGGCCTTCCTCCTCCAAAACCATTTTCACTTCTTCTCTCAATGCGTGTCTCTGGTCGGGAGGAAAAGAGGTCAATAAGTCAGGATGCAGCATTTCATAATAAAGGGGCTGGGAGCTGGGTAACACCTGATTGCCATTTTTATCGGCAGACCCCCAAGCATTTTTCAAACCGCACAACTCCAATGGGTAATTTAAATTATCCGGAAGTTTATACCAAGTGAAAGTGGATGGTCTTCCCGAAGAAGACGGGGGAAGAATGCCAAAGGGGTTTCTTTCACCCGATTTTGTCAAAACTTCTCGCGTTTTACTATCGAATGATGACTCGAGGCAATTTATTCTTAGACCCACATAATGAGCAACGGATGAGAGAAAAGAAAAATCCCATCCCTTTTGCATAGATGCGATCAGACCGATAAAAATTCTGGCCGTGTCGATTGAAGCACGATCTGGCAATTCGAAAAGATAATCCGCACGCAAAGCGTCCCCCTTGTAGGAACAATCATCCAAAACAACCACTTTGAGTTCTTCATTTCTTATTTCATCAAGTTGTTCAAACAGGTCTCCAGATATAATCTGGCCGGAGAGATCCGAAACGCCGGCCGCTTCGGGAATCAGCCCCATAGTGCGAAGGCTCTGATAGAGAAACCAGTGACTGCGAAATGGTTTGTTGATGATTAAACGGTATGGCTCTTCACCGACAAATTTTTTAACGGCGATTCCCATCTGAATCAGGGCTTGGCGAAATGTAATGGGATCGACACATCTTAAATTGGAAAGGATTTTTTCTCCCAACGCCTCGGCCCGATCTGGAGAAACTTTTAAATCCCCAGCCTGCCCACGAAACCACTCTCTGGCTTTTTGCATCTTGCCGGACGAAAAGGGGTGATACCCATTGGGTGCCTCTCCCAAACGAGGGGCTTGAGGGAGGCTCGCCAGCGAAGCAAACCCACCCTGTTCAGCCGTGGCCACATTCAATGTCTCTGCGCCGGCCAGCATAAATTCGGCGCCGGGGGCCGATAAACCGGCCGGCAACGGAGTCAAAAAAGAGGGAATAGATAAAGATGTCATCTCCCCATTGTTATCGTCAAAATACCAAAACGGTTGTTTAATATTTTTCGGCAATTTTCAGCTAGTTTGATCAGTCAGATTATGAGGCGGCAGCCTTCTTCTTCAAGAATGACAAGCTTTCCCCGTAAATCTAACTCAGGAAACTCCTTGAGTAGTTTCTGAAGAGCCGATAAAAGATTTTCCAACTTTGGAGGGTGGATTTTCAAAATAATAATTCCGTGGAATTGTTTGGGAGGATAGAGGAAACGGTTTGAAAAATTGGTATCATTTGTCATCAATACTCGCGACTCATTTTGTGCCAGCTTGATGACGTTTCCGTTCTTTGTTCCAGAGGGAACGCGAAGGACATCGCAGCCCTTTTCCTTTAACCAGCTGATCACTTTCACATGTACATTTTCGTCAATGAGAACACGCATTTTAACTGTGGGATGAAAAAGAAAGATATTGTTCGCCTTCTAACACTTGACCCGCGAGATGAAGAGCCGCCTGAATATGTTTTAAAGTAAGCCCCGGATAAGCCTCCAAAATTTCTTTGGGAGATTCACCTGCTTCTAAAAGGGCGAGCACCGACGAAACCATAATCCGCGTTCCTTTAAAACAGGGCTTGCCGTGGCAAATATCCCGATCTGTTGCAATATAATCGAAAACATTTATTTCCATACCGATAACTATCGGCCAATCAAGTCGCGTTTTCAACTGTTATTTTCAACTGTTATTTTGCCTTAACAAAATCAAACCCCTGTGTTACCAGCCTCCGCCATGTCCCTCATCAACCTCATCGGCAATGTCTGCATTTTTGGGTCTCTCGCCTCTTCTGTCGTCGGCATTTTTTGGGCGCGGAAAAATTTCGGCCTCGCCAAAAAACTGATTTACTTTAATTTTTTCGCGATGACCCTCGCCACGCTGGGGATGGTCTACGCCCTTTTGACGAATGATTTCAGCGTCAGTTATGTGGCGCACGTCGGCGCCAGAGAGACTCCCCGTTTTTTCGCGGCGATTTCTTTGTGGAGTTCGCTGGAAGGCTCGATTCTCCTGTGGGGTTGGGTTTTATCGGCTTACAGTGCCCTGTGCATCTATCTTTATCGCGACTCTTATGCCGATTTAATGCCGTGGGTCGCCATCACCCTTTTTGCGATCGGCATCTTTTTTTATATCGTCTTGGGGATACCGGCCAACCCGTTTCACGAGGTTTTCCCGGTGCCGCCAAACGGCCCGGGCCCCAATCCCCTTTTGCAAAACCATTGGCTGATGGCGGTCCACCCGCCGATGCTCTATCTCGGCTATGTCGGCATGAGCGTTCCGTTTGCCTTTGCGGTGGCCAGCATGGTGACCGGAAATTTTGGCAATGACTGGGTCGATATCACGCGCAAATGGCTCTTGACCGCCTGGATGTTTTTGTCGATCGCCATCATCCTTGGCGGATGGTGGTCTTACGCCGTTTTGGGCTGGGGAGGTTATTGGGCGTGGGACCCGGTTGAAAACGCGAGCTTCCTGCCGTGGCTCACCGCTACGCCGCTTCTTCACTCGATCATGGTGCAACAGCGGCGCGGGATGCTTAAAATGTGGAATCTTTCTTTGATCGTCACCACATTTTTGTTGACCCTCCTCGGAACCTTTCTCACGCGAAGCGGTGTTTTGGACAGTGTTCACTCTTTTACCGAATCGGGAATCGGCCTCTATTTTCTGATCGCCATCGCCATCGCCCTGATGAGTTCTTTGGCCCTTTTGATCTGGAAGGCCCCGCAATTCGCCTCGACCGGAAAATTCGATTCCCCTTTTTGCAGAGAGACCGCGTTTCTTTTGGGGAATCTTTTGTTTGTCTGTTTTTGTTTCGTCGTTTTATTGGGAACCCTATACCCTCTGATTTCAGAGGCCCTGCGCGGTGTTAAAGTTTCCGTTGGAGAGCCCTTTTTCAACCAGATGAGCCTGCCATTATCTTTGGCGATTATTTTATTGATGGGGGTCGGCGTGGCGACACCGTGGAAAATAGGCGATAAAAAAGTTTTTTTTAAAACGATCCGGTGGCCTGCTGTCATTGCCGTTCTCTCCATTCCGATTGTCTGGTTTTTTGGGTTTAAAAATGGATGGATTTTAACCACGGTTGCTTTTTCTCTTTTTTCACTCTCCATCATGCTCCTCGAAATGGCGGCAAAAAGCATCCAACAAAAATCTTTTTTTGCTTTATTTCAAAACCAACCCCGGCGTTACGGCGGTTTCGTCGCCCACATCGGCATCATCGTGATTGCCGTGGGGGTTGCCTTCTCTTCGGCCTATCAGGAAGAGGTGCAGGCAACGCTCAAAGGAAACGAGTCTCTGCAAATAGGCCCCTACACCGTCACTCTTCAAAAACTTTATGCCAATCAGGCCCCGCAACGTTTTGAGGTGATCGCGCAAACCTTGATTTCCAAAAACGGAAAGCCGATCAGCATTATGGAACCCAAGCTCAACTATTACCCCACGCAAAGAGAGCCGGTCAGCACGCCGGCCATCCGCGCCACCGCCAAAGAGGATCTCTATCTTACTTTGATGGCCTTTGATGAAAAAGGAATGGGGGCCTCTCTGCGCGCGATGGTCACACCGGCTGTCTCGTGGATATGGTGGGGCGGCGGCATTATCGTTTTGGGGTCGCTTCTTGCCCTCTCTTTTTGGCGCCGTCCAAAAAAAAATTAAACAAGGTCCGCTTCGTTTGCCCGTTGACCGGGTTTGAAGCGGACATACGCAATGGGGACTTCTCCCTCGTTTGGGTCTGCGACACCAAAGGCAACAGAACAAAGGCAATAGAATAATTGACATACGTAGCCGCTATG
>JAUYJH010000103.1 GCA_030688705.1 Deltaproteobacteria bacterium | reverse complement strand
GATTATTTTTCCCTTTAGATTTTGCATAGTAAACCCAAGGTCCCCCCTCTAGGGGTCCGACACCTAAAGCTTTTCGAGAGTTTTTTTCATTTTATCGATTCCCATTTCAATAGAAGGGATATCGGTTGCATACGAAACTCTCAAATAACCCGGCGCGCCGAAAGATTCTCCCGAAACAACAGCCACATGCGCCTCTTCCAAAAGCAGTTCGGCAATCTCTTCGGACGATTTTTTGAAGGCCTTCACGTTTGGAAAAAGATAAAACGCCCCCGAAGGTTTGTAACAGGTGACCCCTTTGATTTTGCTTAAACCGGCAAAAGCGACATCACGCCGCTTTTCAAATTCGCGCCGCATGGCTTCGACCTCTTTGTCGCAATCATTAAAGGCGGTGATAGAGGCCCGCATGATAAAAGTGGGGACGCTCGTCACCTCTTGGCTCTGCAAAATCTGCATCTTGTCGATGATTTCTTTGGGGGCCGCCGCAAAACCGATCCGCCAACCGGTCATCGCGTAACTTTTTGAGGCCCCGTTGACGAGGATTGTTTTTTCCCGCATTTCCGGGCAGGCCGTGACGAAAGAGACATGCTTAAAACCGTCATAAGTCAGCTTGGCGTAAATTTCGTCGGACAAAACCAGAATATTTTTTCCCGCACAAATGTCCCCGAATTTTTTTAATTCCTCACCGCTGTAGCAAGATCCCGTCGGGTTAGAGGGGGTATTCAAAATCAACAGTTTTGTTTTGGGGCCGATGTTTTGTTCCAATTGCCGCGGCGTCATTTTGAAACCGGTTGTGTCATCGGTTTTGATAACAACAGGTTTCCCTCCGGTAAGCAGGACCTGATCATAAAAAGAGACCCAATAAGGGGCGGGGATGATCACTTCGTCGCCCGGATTGATCAAAACCTGCAAAGCGGCGTAGATGGCATGTTTGGCGCCGGCCGTGGCGATGATCTCTTCCGGTTTGTAGGCTAGGCCGAATTCCCGTTTTAAATAATTACAGATCGACTGGCGCAGTTCCGGAAAACCGGGGACCGGCGCGTAGCGGGTAAAATTTTCATCGAGCGCTTTTTTGCAGGCCTCTTTGATCTTTTCGGGCGTGTTGAAATCAGGCTCGCCGACCGTAAAATCGATCACCTGCACCCCCTTGGCTTTCAGTTCTCGCGCTTTGGCGGCGGCCTTGAGTGTCGCCGACGGCTTAATTTTCAAAATCCGATCGGAAAATTTCATTTCAATTTCTCCTTCAACTTTTTTTCCACCAGCGGATGGATCATCCCCTTGCACGAGCCTCCGGAAAGCAAAATCTCCCGGATAAATGTAGAGCGCAGATGCGAATATTTCCCCTCGGTCATCATGAAAACCGTTTCCAGTTCCGGATAGAGGGCTTTGTTGACCAGCGCCATCTGCGATTCATATTCATAATCGCTCATGTTGCGGATGCCGCGGAGGAGGGTATTGATCTTTTTCGATTGGGCAAAGTCGACCAGAAGGCCGTCAAACGAGGTGACTTCAATATTTTTATGATTTTTGAGTAATTCCTGCAGCAACGCGACCCTCTCTTTGACCGAAAGAACCGGTTTCTTTGAGGTGTTGCTTGCCACCGCGACAATCAGCTTTTCGAAAATTTTCAAGCCCCTCTCGATAATATTCAGATGCCCCAATGTTGGCGGATCAAAACTCCCGGCACAAATGGCTGTCTGTTTCATAAGGATGTACTCCTGAAAAAACTGACCATCGTCTGCCCATATTTGCGGCTGTCCGTCAAGGAAAGCCCCTCAATATCACCCGGCATTTCTTTGGGATGATGTTCGCTGATCACCAGGGTGTTTGGGTGCAGCAGGGGGCTCTCTGCCAAGGCTCTTAGCGTCTTTTTGATAAACCGTTTTTGATAGGGGGGATCGACAAAAATAAGGTCAAACTTTTTTCCCTGCCGCGACAAAACACGGATAGCTCTGTCGGCGCCCATTCCCAAAACAGTTGCCCTGTCGGCAAAGCCGCAGGCATCCAGATTTTTGCCGATCAGCCGAACCGCATCTTTCAGATTATCGACAAACACCGCCTCTTTGGCGCCGCGGCTTAAAGCCTCGATTCCCATGGCCCCCGTTCCCGCAAAAAGGTCCAAAACGGTAAAATCGGTGACATCAAAAAGGATGTTGAATATGGCCTCTTTAACCTGGTCCAAAACGGGGCGAATGGCCTCTGTCTTGGGCCCAAAAAGGGGCCTTCCTTTGGCTTTTCCGGAGATAACACGCATAACGCTTGATTTAGTCAAAAGATAAGGCTATGGCGAGGAAAAACTGAATGGAGGCACCATGATACGGAAATGCCGAATTTTGCTTGTGGCTTTGATTTTGCTCATGTCTCCCGCATTGGCACAGGCCGCCAAAACGACCTACGTCCATACCGACCGCAAATTCAACTATGTCAAAAGGGTGGAAAAGAATGAGAAACATATCAAAGAAAAAGGGATCACCCACCCTTATACGTTCAGCGATCTGCAGATTCGCGAAATGCTCTCCAACGTAAAACTCAACCGGAAAGCGATCTTCAAAAAAGAGTCTGAAGAGGAAGAGGTATTCGACAGCCGCGCCCTTGATTATCTGGTCCCCTATCTGGTGCAGGCTTTCAAAGAGGCCAATCCGAATGAGGAGATTGTTTTTTCCGTTTTGTCCCGCAAATCGACCTTTTTGGTTCGTGACGATCGCATGACCATTGTCGGCGCGTGGGTTTCCGGGGGGATGCTCCATCTTGATTTTCACAAGCTGATGGCGAAGATCTCTCCCAATTACGACAAGATGTCGGATGTAAGCGAGGCGATCAACCGGGCTCAAGGCTTGCGCGTGGCGCTCGATGTGGGGCCCGGCCAGCAGTTTGGAAAAAATACCGATGAAATGCTGCTGACCATTCCCGATGCCAACGCGCTGGTACAGGTGGCAACAGAAAAAACAGAAGACAGAGGACAGAAGACAGAAGACCAAAAGCAATCAGATAAAAAAGAAACGGAAGTGACGGCAACGGCGGTTAAGCCGGAGCCGGTATTGGACCCCTCTATCGAAGGGCGTTTACGGCGTCTTGAGAACCTCCGCAAAAAGGGTCTCATCAACAAAGACGAATATGAGGGGAAAAGAAAAGAGATTTTGGAGCAGTTATAGGATTTCCAGTTTTTTTGGATAAGTAGGGAAGGGTTCACGCCCCTTTTTTGTGACGCAAACAATATCTTCCAGACGCACGCCGCCGATCTTTCTGTAATAGAGCCCCGGTTCCACCGTGACGACATGCCCGGCTTTTAAAATAAAATCGCGCGCGGCAATGCGCACCGGTTCTTCATGCACTTCCAGTCCGATCCCATGCCCGGTGCCGTGGATGAAACCCTGTTTGGCGCCGTCGATCGTCCCCGTTTGAAAACCGGCCTTTTTAAACGCATCGACAATCGCTTGATGAATTATTTTACCGTTGATGCCCGCCCTGATTTTTTTAATCGCCGTCTCTTGCGCCGTCTTTACCGCCGCGTACATTTTTTTAAGTTCCGGGGAGGCTTTTCCTTTGCAAAAGGTCCGCGTGGCATCGCCAAAAAACTTTGTTTTGTCGTTTTTGGGGAAGATATCGACAATAATCGATTGATGGGCTTTTAAAGGGCCGCTCCCCAGGCAATGCGGGTCGGTGGCCTGCAGTCCGCAGGAGACAATCGGCTGCATGATGGTGTGATAGCCCTCTTGCAGTAAAAAATTTTCGATTTCGAAGCGAAGTCTCTCGGAGGTCAAAATTTTTCCGCGCCATTTTAACGCCCCTTTTACAATTTTTGATTCTCTCAATATTTTTTCAGCCTTGGCCATCGCTTTGAAAACCGTTTTTTGCGCCTCTTGCATCCATTTTTTTTCTTTCGGGGTTTTAAGGGCGCGTTCGGGGTAAAAGGGATGATCGCCCGCCTCCACCGCATACCCTTTTTTTCTCAAGGCATCCACCAGAGTGAAACCGGTGCTTTGCGGCACGCTTAATTTTTTGATTTTAAAATCTTTTAATAACGTGTCGATGACGCCTATCACCCCTTTTTGGCCCCGCTTTTTGGCTTTTTCAATGAAAGCGCCCAGTGACAAAACCCTGTCGACGGACGATTCTTTTTTACCCCGTTCCAATTCCAAATCCGACAGGACCAAATATTTTTTCCCCTTGTGTTCCAGAAACAAGACGGCATCGGGGGCTTCAAAATGGGTGGCGTAGTAGAGATCGGCGTTGGTGTCGGGGCAGTCGTAAATGAGCCGGCTGTTTGACATAAGCGGGCGCATCATATAGAAAATTTGTCCGGATGCAACCCGTTTCTATTTTACTCAAGCCGTTTGCAAAGCGTTTTATCGGCGGTGAAACGCTGGAAGAAGCTTTGCAAACACTGCATCAGTTGCATCACAGGGGGTTTCTTACCACGCTCGATTTTTTGGGGGAGAGCAATCAAAATAGGGCCGAAGCTGAAAAAGCTGCCGAAGAATATATTGCCAATCTGAAAACCCTGAAAAAAGAAGGGTTGGATAGAAACATTTCCATCAAATTGACGCAAATCGGCCTTGAAATGGATGAAAATTTTGCCAAGGAGAATTTCACAAAAATCGCGGCCGCGGCAAAAGCGACGAACGGCTTTGTGCGGGTCGACATGGAGGGGTCTCCCTACACCGAACAGACCTTGAAATTGACGGCGGAGGTTCATAAAAATTATCCTCATGTCGGCGTGGTGCTTCAATCGATGCTCCGCAGAACTCCGGAAGACGCTCTTTGCATGCTTAAGGAAGGAATACGCGTTCGGCTGGTCAAAGGGGCCTACAAAGAACCGCCGTCGATTGCCTATCCCGACAAAAAAGAGACCGACCGGCAATATGTGATGGTGATGAAGCGGTTGCTGATTTCCGGCATCTATCATGCCATTGCCACGCATGATGAGAAAATCATCAAAGAGGCAATTGAGTTTGTCAAAAAAGAGGGGATTGCCAAAGATTCTTTTGAATTTCAGATGTTGTTGGGGATCCGCAATAAATTCGCCAAAAAACTTTTGCAAGAAGGCTATCGTCTCCGCATTTACGTCCCCTACGGAAAATCGTGGCTCCCCTACATGACCCGCCGGCTGCGCGAGCGCAAAGAAAACATCTGGTTTGTCATCAAGAATATTTTTAGAGGGTAGTTTTAAATGTCCTATAGGACATTTTGTAGAGATGGCACTCTATTTGACACGTCTCTACGCATCGTCTAGATTGCCGCGCCATGTCTGAAGAATTGCCCAAGGCCTATGAGCCGCAGAAGGTCGAAAAAAAGTGGTACGACTTTTGGCTTAAAAATAATCTCTTCAAGGTCGACCCAAAATCGAAAAAAAAACCGTATTGCATTGTGATTCCGCCCCCTAATGTGACCGGCGCGTTGCATATGGGGCACGCCCTAAATCACACTCTTCAAGATGTGCTGATCCGATGGAAACGGATGCAGGGGTTTGAAACCTTGTGGCAACCGGGGACAGACCATGCCGGGATCGCCACGCAAAACGTGGTGGAGCGGGAGATATTGGCCAAAGAGGGAAAAACCCGCCACGATTTGGGGCGCGAGGCACTCATCCAGAAAATCTGGGAATGGAAAGAGCGGTATGGCGACCGCATTTTGAATCAATTACAGGCGATCGGCGCCAGTTGCGATTGGTCTCGCACCCGTTTTACTCTGGACGAAGGCTTGTCCCGCGCGGTGAGGGAATGTTTTGTAACACTATATAAGAAAAAACTAATCTACCGTGGCAACTATATCGTCAACTGGTGCCCGCGCTGTCAGACGGCTCTGGCGGATGACGAAGTGGAGTATGAAGAAAAGAAGGGGAATCTTTGGCATATAAGATATGGACTAAGGACCATGGACCATGGACCATGGACCAACTACCTTATTGTAGCTACCACCAGGCCCGAAACAATGCTGGGTGACACGGCGGTAGCCGTTAATTCCAAAGACAAGCGCTATAAATATCTCGTCGGCAAAATGTTGGTTCTTCCCGAAGTGGGGCGCGAAATTCCGGTGATCGCCGATAATTTTGTCGATCCCAAATTCGGCACCGGCTGTGTGAAAGTGACGCCGGCCCATGATCCCAACGATTTTCAGATGGGGCTTCGCCATAAGCTGCCGCAGATCAATGTGATGAATGCCGATGCGACGCTCAATGAAAATGCGCCGGAAAAATATCGGGGAATGAAACGCGAAATCGCGCGCAAGCATCTTGTTGAGTCGTTGCAAGCGCAAGGGCTGATCGAAAAAATCGAGGAGCATGTCCATTCGGTGGGGCATTGTTATCGCTGTAATACGGTAATCGAGCCATGGCTTTCTTTGCAGTGGTTTGTGAAGATGGGGCCGTTGGCTAAAAAAGCGGTCGTTGCCAGCAAAAATAAAAAAGTAAAATTTTTTCCGAAGCGTTGGGAAAAGTTTTATCTCTCGTGGCTTCATGAAGTGCGTGATTGGTGCATCTCGCGTCAAATCTGGTGGGGGCATCGGATACCGGTTTGGTACTGTCGTACTCTCGTACGCTCGGACTCTCGGACTCTCGATCGTACGATCGGAAAACCGAAAACCGAGAGTACGAGCGTACGAGAGTACGAGCGTACGAATTGTCCGCCGATTGTGGCGATCGATACGCCAAAAAAATGTCCCAAATGCGGCAGCACCAATTTGAAACAGGATGAAGATGTTTTGGATACTTGGTTTAGTTCTGCCTTGTGGCCTTTTTCAACGCTCGGCTGGCCCGACAAGACGCCCGCTCTCAAGAAATTTTATCCCAATAATGTTTTGATCACCGACCGGGGAATTATTTTTTTCTGGGTGGCGAGAATGGTGATGATGGGGCTCGAAATGCTCAAAAAAGAGCCGTTTCACCATGTCACTATTCATGGAACCATTCTCGACGAATTCGGGCAAAAAATGTCGAAAAGCCGCCCGGAAACCTGCATCGATCCCATTGATATTATTAATAAATATGGGGCCGATGCCCTTCGCTATTCGTTGTTGTTGTTGGCGACCGAAGGCCAAGATTTGAAATTGGCCGAGTCGAAATTTGATACCGGAAAACATTTTTGCAACAAGCTCTGGAATGCGACGCGGTTTGCGATGATGAATATCAGGACCAAGGACTATGGACCAGGGACCATGGACCAAAAGCAATTAACGCTGGCGGATAAGTGGATTGCAAATCGGTTGCAAAAAACAATCAACGAGATCCATCACGCGCTGGAAAATTATCATTATTTTGATGCGGCGCAAACGCTGTATAAATTTATCTGGAATGAATTTTGCGATTGGTATCTGGAGCTGATCAAGGCGACAGTGCAAACGAACGCCGCCACGCAGCAAAACTTGAGGCATGTTTTGGAGACGATTTTAAAACTGGCGCATCCTTTTTTGCCCTTCATCACCGAAGAACTTTGGCAACATGTGTCATATAGTGCCACCTGCCTGCCGGCAGGCAGGGGCCACCGGGTGACACTTTCTTCGATCGTTATTGCTAAATACCCGAAACCATTGCTTAAAATTCCGTTTGCCAAAGAGGCCAAAGAAATGGAGTTGATTCAGAATGTGGTAACGGCCATCCGCAATTTGCGCGGAGAAAACAATGTGGCGCCGCGGCGGGCAATTACGGCGGACATTGCAGCGCCAAAGGTAAAAAGAAAAATATTGGAGAGGCATCAGAATTATCTGCGCGAACTGGCGGTCTTGTCGGAACTGGAATTTTCAGAAAGTGCGGAAAAACCGTCTCAATGCGCGGTGGCCGTGTCTGATGATATCGAAATTTTTGTTCCGGTTAGTCAGTTATTCGATGTGGCGGCGGAAAAACTGCGGATGGAAAAAGAAATTGCGAAAGCCAAACAAGACATCGTTAATTTTGAAGCCAAGCTCTCCAACAAAAATTTTATAGAGCGTGCCCCAAAAGAAATTGTGGAAAAAGAACGCTCTCGTTTGCAGGAACATAAAGATCGGCTCGTGAAGTTGCAATCAGCTTTGGAGCAACTAAAATAGTTTGTCATTCTGAACCCCGAAGGGGTGAAAAATCCCGGGATCCTTCGGGCTTACGCCCTTAGGATGACATAAAAACATGAAATACAAATTTCTTATTCAACAAGCCCTTGCGGAAGATATCGGCGCCGGCGATATCACGAGCGACGCCATTGCCGATTCCAAAACAAAGGCGGCGGCAACGATTAAAACAAAGCAGGATATTGTTTTGGCTGGCATGGATATTGCCCGCGATGTTTTTCTGGAGCTCGATTCCAAAATCAAATGGCAGGCCCTCCATGACGACGGCGATTTTGTGAAAAAGGGAAAAATAATCGCCATGCTGGAGGGGGGTGCCGCGGCCATTCTCAAAGGCGAACGGACGGCCTTGAATTTTTTACAGCATCTCTGCGGCATTGCAACACTCACAAAACAATTTGTCGATGCGGTGAAGGGAACCAAGGCAAAAATATTGGATACGCGCAAAACACTCCCCGGCTGGCGCGAGCTGGAAAAATACGCGGTCAAAATGGGAGGGGGCGCTAATCATCGACAAGGCCTGTTTGACCGCTATTTAATCAAAAATAATCATATCGATATGGCCGGCGGGATTGCAAAGGCTATTGAAAAAGTTTTGCCCCTTCGACCCTTCGACAGGCTCAGGGTGAGCGGGGACAAGGGTGAACGTGGATCAGGACAAAAAGTATTGATCGAAGTGGAGGTCCGTAATTTTGAAGAATTAAAGGCGGCACTCCAATATCCGATCGACATTGTGTTGCTTGATAATTTTGAGCCCGAAGCGGTACGGGGCGCCATGAGATTGGCTCACGAGAAGGTAAAATTCGAGGTCTCCGGCGGCATCACCCTTGATAATGTCGCTCTCTATGCCGCCACAAAAGTCGATTTCATTTCGGTGGGGGCCTTAACCCACTCCGCCCCAGCGGCGGATATCCATCTTTGTGTCGCATAATAAAAAATGTCACCCAGTGCCAGGCACCGGGTGACAAATCAGTTAAACTTTTTGAAATTCTGTTCGAAAAGTTGGGCCAGTTTTTCGGCTTGGGTTTCGTAGGCCTGTTTATCGCTCCAGGTTTTGGCGGGGTCCAAAATTTCAGCGGGTACGCCGGGGCATGATTCCGGAATGCTTAAGCGGAATTTGGGGATCGGTTTAAACTTTACGTTTTTCAAGTCGCCCCGGATGCACGCATCGATAATCGCCCGCGTATAGGGGAGAGAAATCCGTTTGCCGACACCGTAGCCCCCGCCAATCCAGCCGGTGTTGATTAAATAAACCGGCACATCGTGCCGCTTGATCATTTTTTCGAACATTTTTGCATAAAACATGGCCGGACGCGGCAGAAAGGGGGCGCCGAAACAATTGCTGAAAGTAGCCTGCGGGTCTTTGATTCCCCGTTCGGTTCCGGCGAGTTTCGCCGTGTAGCCCGACAAGAAATGAAACATCGCCTCCTCGGGATTTAATTTAGAAACGGGAGGCAATACGCCAAAGGCATCGGCGGCCAAAAAGAAAATCACATTGGGGTGCCCCCCAACGCCCGGAATCACCGCGTTATCAATATATTCAATCGGATAAGCGGCCCTTGTATTTTCCGTGAGTGAGCCGTCATCATAGTCGGGGATTTTTGTTTTTGGATCGATCACAACATTTTCCAAAACGGCGCCGCGGCGGAGCGCCTTCCAAATTTGAGGCTCCAATTTTTCGGAGAGCTTGATGCATTTTGCGTAACAACCCCCCTCAATATTGAAAACCCCCTGATCGCTCCAGACATGTTCGTCGTCGCCGATTAATCTCCGATGCGGATCGGCAGAAAGGGTTGTCTTTCCGGTTCCGGAAAGCCCGAAAAAAAGGGCCACGTCGTTTTGCGGGCCGACATTGGCCGAACAGTGCATGGTCAGATCGCCATGGCCCGGGAGCAAAAAATTCAATGCCGAGAAAATCGATTTTTTGATTTCCCCCGCGTATTCGGTGCCGCCGATCAGAATGATTTTTTTCTCAAAATTTAAAATGACGAAACATTCTGAGTTTGTTCCATCTTCGGCCGGGTTTGCTTTGAAATCAGGGGCGCAAAGAATCGTCATGGCCGATTCACCCGCTGGTTTTTCGGCGGCCCCATACCTTAAAAAAAGCTGGGCCGCGAAAAGATTGTGCCACGCATATTGGGTGACGACGCGGATCGAAAAACGATGCCGGCTATCGGCGCAGGCGAAGGAATCACGGACAAAGACCTCGCGCCCGGCAAGAAACTCCGTCACTTTCCTGCAGAGATTGTCGAATTTTTTGGAATCAAAGGGCTGGTTGACGCTCCCCCAGTCGACCGATTTTTCCGTCAGGGCATCCCTTACAATAAACCGGTCGCCCGGCGAGCGGCCGGTATATTTTCCGGTTTTGACGGCGAGCGCCCCGTTGGCTGCCAATTCCCCCGCGCCCCGTTCCAGGGAAGCCCGGATCAATGCATCGGCAGAAAGATTGCGGCGCGCCTTGGGATGTTTCATCCAATCCATGGTAATCATCACCGGGCCTGCTTAAATACTTTATTCCAAAATTTTGCAACAGGATCGTAGAAGCGGGTGACGACCCGTTCCTTGAGAGGGATGATGGCGTTGTCGGTAATGGTGATATGTTCCGGGCAGACCTCGGTGCAGCATTTGGTGATGTTGCAAAGGCCGATTTTGAACTCGTCCTTGATGGCGGCCAGACGATCCGCGGTGTCGAGCGGGTGCATTTCCAGGCTTGCCAGCCGCACCAGAAAACGGGGCCCGGAAAAATCCTCTTTTTTGTGATTGCGCAAAACGTGGCAGACATCCTGGCACAAGAAACATTCGATGCACTTGCGGAATTCCTGCACCCGGTCGGCATCTTCCTGAAGAAACCGCCACGTCACATGAGCCAGAGGCGGCTTCGGTTTGAAGGGGGCGAGTCTTTTGTTGATTTCAAAATTCCAGGAGAGATCGCAGACCAAATCTTTGATCACCGGGAATGTTTTCATGGGCTCCACCGTAACCGGTTGATCAAGCGGCAGGGTATCCATGCGGGTCATGCACATTAATTTCGGTTTGCCGTTGACCTCGCCGCCGCAAGAGCCGCACTTGCCCGCCTTGCAATTCCAGCGAACCGCAAGCCGGGTGTCCTCATGGGCCTGAATATGATGAATGGCATCGAGCACGACCATCCCTTCAAAAAGGGGGACTTCGTATTCTTTATACTCCCCGCCGTTGAAATCGCCGCGGAAAACTTTTATTTTGGCCGTTGTCTTTGTCATTCTGAGTGAAGCGAAGAATCCCGGGATCCTTCACTCCGTTCAGGATGACAAACACGCGTCAGGATGACAAAATCAGTGCTTCTAAATCCGGCGGCATTTTGGGAAGCGGCTCCCGGGTCACTTGCATCGCATCCCCCTTTTTGCGGATGATGTTGTTCGATTGGGCCTCTTCCGCACTGCTTTCGGGATAATCAATTCTCGTGTGCCCGCCGCGCGACTCTTTTCTTTCAAGAGCCCCTCGCGTGATGGCCTCGGAAACAATCAGCATATTTTCCAGATCAAGGCAGGTCTGCCAACCGGGGTTATAGGTGCGGTCGCCGTCGGCCTTCACATTTTTTGCGCGTATTTTTAATTGCGCCAGATGATCAAGCGCTTTTTGCAATTCTTTTTCTTCACGGACGATGCCGACATTGGCCTCCATCACTTTTTGCAATTCTTCCATCACGGCATACGGGTTTTCACCATTACGCTGTTCAAACGGTTTTAATAATTGCTTCTCACACTCTTCAATCTGTTGAGCTTTTGGTCCATGGTCCATGGTCCTTTGTCCATGGTCTTTTGAATACTGCGCCGCTGCCAGTCCCGCGCGCCGTCCGAACACCAAAAGATCGGAGAGGGAATTGCCGCCGAGACGGTTGGCGCCATGCAAACCGGCCGCAGACTCCCCCGCCGCATAGAGACCGGGAACCGTTGCGGCCGCCGTTTCGGCATCGACCCGAATGCCCCCCATAATATAATGACAGGTGGGGCCAATCTCCATCGGTTCTTTGGTGATGTCGACATTCGCGAGCTCTTTAAATTGGTGATACATGCTCGGGAGTTTTTTCTTAATCGTCTCGGCATCTCTTTGTGATGCGATATCCAAAAAAACGCCGCCGTGAGGAGAACCGCGCCCTGCCTTGACTTCCGCGGTAATGGCTTTGGCGACCACATCTCTTGTCAGAAGTTCCGGCGGGCGACGAGAACTTTTATCACCGGCCAGCCAGCGTTTGGCTTCGTCTTCGGTTTCTGCAAATTCCCCTTTAAACATATCGGGAACATAGCGGAACATAAAACGTTCCCCTTTTGAATTTTTTAAAATGCCCCCTTCGCCGCGGACCCCTTCCGTAACAAGAGTCCCCTTGACGCTCAAGGGCCAGACCATGCCGGTCGGATGAAACTGGACAAATTCCATGTCGATCAAATCAGCGCCGGCCTTGTAGGCCAAGGCCTGCCCGTCGCCGGTATATTCCCACGAATTGCTGTTGATCCGGAATGATTTGCCGATGCCGCCGGTGGCCAAGATGACCGCTTTTGTTTTGAAAAATAAAAATTCGCCGGTCGTTCTGCGGTATCCAAACGCCCCGCAAATTTGATTCCCCTCTTTTAAAAGATGGGTGATGGTGCACTCCATGTAAACTTCCAGATTTTTCTTGTGAATCGCGTGATCTTGGAGCGTTCGAATAATTTCAAGGCCTGTTCTGTCGCCGACATGGGCGAGCCTTGGAAAACGGTGCCCGCCGAAATTTCTTTGCAAAATTTTACCGTCTTTTGTCCGGTCAAAAACCGCTCCCCAGGCCTCTAATTCGTTGACGCGGGCCGGGGATTCCTGGGCATGGATTTGCGCCATCCGCCAGTTATTCATCATTTTGCCGCCGCGCATGGTGTCGCGAAAGTGGACCTGCCAATTGTCGCGGAGATCGACATTCCCCATTGCCGCGGCAACGCCTCCTTCGGCCATCACCGTATGGGCCTTGCCTAAAAGCGACTTACAGACAATTCCCACCGAGGCCCCTTGCACCGCCGCCTCGATGGCGGCGCGCAATCCGGCCCCGCCGGCCCCGATCACGATCACATCATGTTCAAAAGTTTGGTAAGTCATAGTGTTGTCATCCTGAGGGCGGAGCCCGAAGGATCCCGGGATTCTTCGCTTCGCTCAGAATGACTATAGCAATCTT
>JAUYJH010000095.1 GCA_030688705.1 Deltaproteobacteria bacterium | reverse complement strand
ACGGAAGATTTTGCAAAAACCCCTTTTGTTTTGCGACAAATTGGGACGGGGCGGAAAAAGAAAATTGGGCGGATTTGTCCGTTTCGTGTCTAAAACAAATATGAATAGCAAGCCAAAATATTTTCTCTACGCTCGTAAAAGCACAGAGGATGATGACCGCCAAGTGATGAGCATTGAGGCTCAGTTGTTTGAGCTACGTGAATATGCGCATAGAGAAAATCTTGAAATTCTGGAGGAATTTCAAGAGTCGAAAAGCGCAAAGACACCGGGGCGTAAAATTTTTGGCGAGATGATGGCAAAAATTGAAAAAAGTGAGGGCATGGGCATTCTTGCATGGCATCCCGACCGTCTGGCGCGTAATAGTTTAGACGGTGGCAAAATCATCTACGACGTTGATACGCATAAGATCGTGTCTTTGCGCTTTCCGACATTTTGGTTTGAACCGACCCCGCAGGGGCTTTTCATGTTGCAAGTGGCGTTCGGTCAGAGCAAATACTTTTCCGACAATCTAGCCGAGAATATTAAACGGGGTATCCGCCAAAAACTGCGTCGTGGCGAGTGGCTCAATCTCGCACCGTTCGGATATCAGAATAATCCCCGCACGCACAATATCGAGCCACACCTTATAAATGCACGCATCGTAAAACTAGCCTTTGAGGAATATGCAAAAGGAACACACACTTATATTTCTTTGGCGCAGTTTTTAGCGGACATTGGTGTTGTCTCTAAGAACCAAACGCCACTTGCCAAAGTAGCCATCAAACGGATTCTCACCAGTCGGGCCTATCTCGGTTTCGTGAAGCACAAAGGGGAGTGGTTTGATGGCGATTTTGAGCCCATTGTTTCTCCCGCATTGTTTGAAGCCGTGCAAAGAGTTTTGAAGACCAGAGAGCGGCCGCGCCACCGCCGAGCTAGACATGATTTTCCTTTCACCGGGCTTTTTCGCTGTGCCGAGTGTGGCTCAATGATCTCAGCACAATGGGCCACCGGAAAATCGGGTAATCGCTATCGGTACTATCGCTGTTCCAAAAAGCGCGGTTACTGTTCACAACAATACATTCAAGAGCCGGAGTTGGCGCGTCAAATCAAGGCACGGCTTCAAACAATCTCGCTTTGCGACCGATATACCGATTGGATGTTAGAAAAAGTGGACGAGTGGAACAAGGAGGAAATATCGGTGTCGCAAAGCGGGGTTCAAAATCTTTCCTCGCAAATCAAAATAGCCGAGGCGTATATGGAGAAACTGGTCTCCACATATCTTGACGGCGATATTCCAAAGCAAATTTATCTCACCAAGAAAGACAACATCATGCGCGCCTCGGCCACATTGAAAGACAAAATGAAAGATTTTGAACGCGGGAGAAAGGGTTGGGTCGAACCCCTGCGGGAATGGATTTTAGACACGAAACAGGCCGATTTTTTGACAAATTCAGATGATCTTCACGAAATCAAAGCACTTGTCCAAAAAATCGGAACGAACCCCGTGATTTGTGACAAATCCGCCCAATTTTCTTTTTCCGCCCCGTCCCAATTTGTCGCAAAACAAAAGGGGTTTTTGCAAAATCTTCCGTCCCAAAAATCGGGCCGCCCCACTCTTACGGAAGCGGAAGTTTCAATCTGCGGAGAGGGTGGGATTCGAACCCACGTTACCGGTTAAGGTAAATACGCTTTCCAAGCGTACGGTTTCAGCCAACTCACCCACCTCTCCGTATCTTTTCAAAATATTGTTGATAGCGTCTTACATGTTTTGGATTATTTGTTTTTACTTCCTGAAAATAACTGTTAATGTCCTTCCGGTTATATAGAACAACTCTTCTTGAACCTAACTTAGCACGCAATCCTTTTTGTAGCAAAAAGTTATAAAACACGTTAAGAAAATTTTTGTTTAAGTTGCTAAACTCCCACCCAATATCGTTATACTCTCGGCCATTTACAAAATGGTGATGATAATAAACACAACCATCCGTATCAAATAACCCTCTCAAACAAGTCTTAAGATATTTTTCATCTTTTATAATCCAATTCGGAATTTTTACATTTTGCCTTATTTTATCCCCGACAACCAATCCCATCTGAATCAGCCATTCAACCAGTTGACGACTCGAGAGAGTCAACCGTATTGTATTTTTCTCCACTTCTTTCTTCACAACCTTTATATAAAATAATCGCTTAAAAAGCTGCACCAAAAATTTAGAATATTTCTGATCCACAAGAGCACTGACTGAAATGGAAACTTGAAATTTACTTATTGATCCATCCCCCAAAATAACTCCAATAGCTTCTGCAAGCTCCTCACTATATGGAGGTAAATGAATGTCTTTTCTACACATAAAACCTGAAATAACACCCCTATTAAAAGCTTCTTGTTGAACAAAACAAGAAGTGCGCCCTCCTTTACTCCTTCCCTCCTTTGTCCCCGGACTGCCATACAATGCATTTCTTTTCAAAGCCCCTTGCCTGCCGGCCCTTGAAACATGTTCGTAATCAGGAATAACGCGAATAGATGGCACCGCTTTTATCTTCAACCTATGATTTATTGAATCAAAAGCTGATTCCGGCATTCTGTATTTTTCTCTTATCCAGTCTCGTAATGTCCGGGGATGAACATTACAAACCATCGCCAACGAATCCACCTGCCCATGAATCATAGCTCTAGCTTTAACCAAAAAATTTTTTTGTTCCCCTTTTTCAAATATAATTCTAGGCATTGGTTTTTAGAGTCTAAAATTATCTATGTTTCTTATTTTTTGAAAAAATCTTTTTAGGAGATTTCCACATTCTTCCTGCAATATTCCCGATACCACTTCTATCCGATGATTCAATCGCGCATCTTTGCTGAAATCGTAAAGCGACCCGCACGCGCCGAACTTCGGTTCACAACAGCCAAAAACGAGCCTGGGCACGCGGGCATGAAGCAAGGCCCCCATGCACATAAGGCACGGTTCGCAAGTGACATAAACGGTGACCTCTTCCAGACGCCAGCTGATTTGGGTGCCGGTCAATTGGCGTAACAGCAAAATCTCCGCGTGGCCCAAGGGGTCTTGCGTTGTTTCACGCAAATTATGAGCCCTTGCAACAACCTGATCCCCAACAACCGCGACTGCGCCAATGGGGACCTCCCCTTTGTCAGCCGCTTTTTGGGCCTCTTTTAGCGCCTCTTGCATCCAGTGGTTTTGCATCGGGCCCCAATATCCAAATACCAGACAAATTCCAAGCAGCAAATTTGAACAGGCCGCATCAAAACGGTCTCTTGAGCGACCGATTTCGTCATCCTCTGATCCCCTGCTCGCAATAGCCGCACCAAAAACTTGGCATGACTCTTGCTATACACAAGTCGGCAGAGAGGAGAAAACCATGCCCAACTTAAATGGAATCCAAAACAGAAAGACTTTCAGTGCCGTTTTCATACCAACCGGGCCGCAACAGAAAAAAAGCCCCCTCTCCGCTGCCGATTCCTATTTTGAAAAAGGGGTTGTCGGCACCTTGATGGCACTGGATACAGCAAGCCATATCAGCCCCTTCAGGTGGCTTTTTTATCTGGCCGGTTGCGGTGGACAGGCCGAAGAGAGAGATGCGGGAGAGACCTATGGCGGCGAAACCGCGGCAGAACAGACAGCTTGTCTTAAAGATGTCGATTGCCGTTCCCCCAGAATTTGCGAAGGGGGTCTTTGTCTTTATCCCCCGCCTTCCCCGGCCGATGAGTCGGCCACGCCGGATGCCGCGACCATCCCCGCCGCAGACACCGAAGCGTCTCGGCCGGAAGATTGCAAACCTCAAGACACCCGCCTTTGCGGCCCCTGCGATGTCGGTGTTCAGGAATGCGGCGACGATCATCTTTGGAAAGCCGCCTGCGAATATCTCCCTTCCCAACTGGAACACCCCTGCTACACCGGCCCGGCCGCGACAAAAGATAAGGGGGTCTGCCGCGAAGGGACGCAAAGTTGTAACGGCTACCAGTGGGGAGATTGCGAAGGGGAAATCCTTCCGACAGCCGAAACCTGCGACAATCTCGACAACGATTGCGACGGGGTAACAGACGGGGCTGTTTGCGAACAAAACGAACCGATCGAACAAGGTGAACAGAACGAACAGACGGAACAGACCGAACAAGCCGAACAGGGCGAACAAAGCGCACCGGGCCGAAAAATCGGAGACCCCTGTGCAGTCAACTTGGACTGCGATAGCAACAGCTGTATCCCCCCCACCGAATTTCCGGGGGGTTATTGCACCGATTCCATCGAAAAATACGATTATTATTACGCCTTTCAAAGAGCCCGTGAATGCCTGCCGGCAACCGATTTTAGAAGGGCCGTCTGCGTGGAACAAAGCGAGTTTCGGTTGAGCATCCCCGATTTTATCTGTGTCGCCCTGTGCATAGACGACGCCGACTGCCGCATCGATGAGGGCTATCTCTGCAAACCGATCGTGGATAGCGCCCTTACGGCCTGCCTGCCGCGGCATAACGAAGTGATCGCCGCCGTTTACCCGGACGGCAGAATCCCGGCCTGTTCGCATTGACTGTTTACATTGGCTTGCCTTAATGGCCGATCTGTTCTAGTTATCCCCCATGGCTGGCCTTCCTTGGATTGTCCCGCTCCCCTATTTTGATCCCCTTGAAGACTTTGCCCCCTACGCCCCTTTGCAAGGGAGTTTTTTTCTCGATTCCTCTTTGGTCCACCCCAAATACGCCCGGTTTTCTTTTTGGGGATACAATCCGAAACTTATTTTTGAATCAAAAGACGGTTTTGTGAAAGTGGAGGGCCACACCACCATCACTTCTCCCTTCAGCGCGCTCAAAGAATTTTACCGGGAAAAAATTTTGAATCTCCCTTTTGATCCGTATCACCCTTTTTGCGGAGGCCTTGTCGGGTTTTTAAGTTATGAATGGGGGGCCGCTTTGGAAAACATCGCCCCCGTGGCCGATGCGCATGATCTGGATCTGCCGGATGGACTCTTCGGTCTTTACGATATTGTCGTCGGCTATGATCACATTGAAAAAACGGCGTGGGTTGCGTCTATTGATGAAGGCTCTATTGAGCAGGCTGAAAAACTGGCGGCGCATCTTGAGGCAAACAGAAAAATACCGGTTTTTCTTGCGCAGCACGCAGCACGCGGGGCGCAGCACGAAATGCGCTCCTCCTCTGACAAACCCGAGTACCTGAATTCAATCGGAAAAATTTTGGATTACCTTCGCGCGGGCGATTGTTATCAAGTCAATCTCGCACAACGTTTCATGGCGCCCGCTTCTCTTTCGCCATGGGGGCAGTATCTTCAATTGCGGCAGGCCTCGCCCGCCCCCTACTCCTGTTTTTTGAATGAAGGCTCTTTTCAGATTTTGTCCTCTTCTCCCGAATGTTTTTTAATTTCCAAAGAAGATGGCGCGCTGATCACCCGCCCGATTAAAGGAACGCGCAAACGGGGAGAGACTCCTGAAGAAGACGAAAAGCTCCGCGCGGAACTGACTGCCAGCTCCAAAGACCAGGCGGAACTGCTGATGATCACCGATCTGGAAAGAAATGATTTTGGAAAAATTTGTGTGCCGGGATCTGTAGTGGTGCCGGAGTTGCGGGTTATGGAAAGTTTCGCGCAGGTCCATCATCTTTTGTCGACGGTGCGGGGCATGAGGCGGCCGGAGTTCGACATTATTGATTGTCTGGCGGCCATGATGCCGGGGGGTTCCATCACCGGGGCCCCGAAAATCCGTGCGATGGAGATTATTCGCGAGCTTGAATCGGTCAACCGCGGCATCTATACCGGCATCATCGGATACATCGGCCCGCAAAATACTTCGCAATTTAATATCGCGATCCGGACGATGATTGTAAAAGACGCCACCGCCTATTTTCATTCCGGCAGCGGCATTGTGATCGATTCGGATCCGCAGACCGAATATGAAGAAACTCTCGCCAAAGCCAAAGGGATGATGGCCTCCCTGGGTCTTTAATCTTGACAGCAAATTTTTATAAGACTAGTCACAAAGCACTTGGGTGTTTGGTGTTCCATCCGTCGCAAATGCGCGGCGGGCAAGGGAGAGTCAAGGGAAGTGGGTGCAAATCCCACACGGACCCGCCACTGTAATAAGTGCCAAAGGCACTTTAAGTCAGGAGACCTGCCAGACACATTCTAACGATCGGTCCCCTTCGAGGAGAGAGGCGGAAGATGCCCCGTTTTTCCATTTTCATTATTGTTTTTTGTGCTTCCGCTTTTTCGTGCGGCCATTCTTCCATGGTGTTCGATGGAAGCGCGGATGTCCCGTCCCTAACCGCGAACGCGTCGCCGGCACTTTTTGACTGGCGCAAAGCCAGAGAAGATGCCGCCGGCGGTACCGATGCAACGGAGGATCCACTCCCCGATACGAACATCGCTCCCTCTGTAACTTTCGCGGAAAGCGATCCCGAAAATCCCCTCGACGCCTTTATTCAGGAATTTGTTTTGTTCGCGCCGGGGCCCGGCTCTCGATTTGGCCAAGACTCCATGAACACATGGCTTCTGGGCCCGCCGTTTGGCGGCGGTCTTTATGTCCAATCGGCCGATGTGGTCTCTTTGGGAAACGGCGGTGAAATCATTTTGAGTTTCCCGAGATTTTTTCCGATCAACGGAGACGGCCCCGACTTCATCATTTTTGAAAATGCCTTTACCCCCCGCGGCAGTGCAACGCTTTTTATGGAGCCGGGGATTGTCGGTGTGAGCCAAGATGGAATTGATTTTGTCGATTTTCCCTGCAGTCTTTCGGCACCCTACACCGGCTGTGCGGGAACCCACGCGGTTTTGGCCAACCCCGATTACAACACCATCAATCCGCGAGACCCCGACACGGCGGGGGGCGACGCGTATGATCTGCAAACATTGGGTTTGAACTATATAAAATATATTCGGATCCGGGACTCTAATCTGAAACTGGCCGGTGAAGCGGCCACGAGCACCGGTCAGGCCGGGTTTGATCTGGATGCCATCGCAATTGTGCATGGTGCGAAACCATGATGGGACCAAGGACAATGGACCAGGGACCAACAACAAAAAAGAAAAGGAGAAATATATTATGATGACAGGAATCAAGCAGGTAGCAGATGCAGTGACTGGATTTTTTTGGCTTTCCGGATGCGGGCCCGATTCGGAGCTTGAAAAGGACAAAGTAACTGATGACGGCCAACCTGCCGGCGATCCACGCGATGCCGGAACGCCGATCCCCGCAAAAGATGCCGGCCATGCGAAAGATGCAGGAACTTCTTTTGACGCAGGCGTGAGAGACGCAGAAAATCCCGACGCCGGAAAAGATGGGGGGCTTAAACCCGATGAAAATGAAGTTGTCCGCTATTCCCCTCCGGATGGCGGGCGCAGTGCCACTGATTTTCCCGCGCCCGATTCTCAAGGAGTGAGCTATTTTAGTTTGATGGAAGAAGGTTCCCCAACGACCGGCACTTTTCCAATATCGTTAAACTGCAATCCGGCTCAAGCCTCCTGTTATTTTGGAATGGGGGTCAAAGCTTATTCTTTTGCCTCGGGCAATCTGGCCGGAGGGACAAGGCGCGCCATCAGCATAGAGGCCGACTTTTCGCCCGATATCGACGGCCAATTGAGTTTCATGGCCGCCGCCGTTCAATCGGATGGAAATGGTTATGCCCTTTATGACAGCTTTGATCCGGTAAATCGTCCGGGACCCGGTGTTGCCATCCGTGATTCAGAAGGAGCCTCACTCACAACCTATATTTTTCCTGTATCAGAATCGGTCACAACGCCTAATACCTTGCTTCCTCTTGGTGACCAGATGTGGGTCAGCGCCTCCAATTATGTCGGCGGTGAAGAACTGTTTGGACCGGGCACAATATTTGTTCTTGATAGAAATGTAGATGGAACCTTGATGGATGATCCGGCCAAACCGGCGCTGACAACCACTCAATTCAATCCCCAGCTTTTGAAAGCGTGGAGGGTGGGAGAAAAAACCTACGTTTTGGGAATCAACACCGGCAAGACCGATTACATGGGGGCCACACCGCAGGAATCGGTGGTGACCGAATCGGGGCTGGATGTGATCGACACCGAGACGTACAAAATCATCGCTAATATTCCTTTGGGGCTCGGCGCCGCAAATACGTTTGCCGTCACTCCCGACGGGGCCGCCGCTTTTATCGGAAGCCAAGTTCTCGCCAATATTTATGTTGTCGATTTGGAAAGACTGGCGACAAAGCTGGAGGGTCTCGACCCAAACGCGGAGGAACCGGCCCGGTTTGAAGATGCAACCGTGGCGGACGTCACCAATGCCATTCCGATCAACGCGACCGATGCCGCTTTTATTCCGGCGGTTCTCTATCACGAAGAGAGCGAATCGCTTCTTTTCCCTTCGTTCAATGATGGAACATTGGTCCAGCTTTACGCCGGCTACAATGTTCTTTCCGGAATCGGCATCACACTGAAACCCGGATTTGGCGATGTGGTGGCTCAATATCTATGCACCTCCGAAGGAACAATGATGTGTTCGGCGGCCGACCTGACAAATGAAGGCGTTGTCGCCTTGACCGGCATGCCGGCATCCGGTACTTTCGTGGCCAATGAGAGTCTGGTGCAACGGACAGCTGATTGACGAAGAGAAGGCAACGGTTTCCATTTTTGACCGGAGCTATCTTTACGGGGAGGGTCTCTTTGAGACACTGCGCTGTTATCAGGGGCGGCCTGCCTTTGCCGACAGACACTACCGCCGTCTGAAAAAAAATTGCGAGCGCCTGCAAATGCCTCTTTCTCTTTCTGAAAAAGAATTTGAAAAAGCGTTTTTGGAAGTGTTGCGGGCCAACAACATAATGGAAGCCGCGGTCCGGATCACCATCAGCACTGTGGGGGCGAGCTTCGGTGTCGGCCGACCCGAAAATCCACCAGTGAATATTTCCATTTTTTGCCGTCCGGTGACAATTGATCTCAAAAATTTTCAAAACGGGGTTAAAGTCTGGCCCTCCTCCATTTTGCTCAACGACTCTCCGGCAACCGCTGGCATCAAATCTACCAGCTATCTCATTAAAATGCTGGCCCGCGCCGAGGCCGATCAACACGGGGCCTATGAGACGTTGCTGAAAAATTACAAAGGCCAATGGGTGGAAGGAAGCCGAACCAATTTTTTTATCGTTCTGGATAAAATGGTTATCACCTCTCCATTAGAGGATGGCATTCTGGGAGGCATTACCCGCGAAGTCGTCTTGGAAATTTTAAAAAAAGAAAAAATCCCCCACAAAGAAGATCACATCACCGACGCCCTGCTAAAAAACGCCGAAGAAATTTTTCTGACCGGCTCTACCAGCGAAGTGATGCCGGTTTGCGAGTTGATTGGTCTTTGCAAAAAGGAGTTGCGGGTCAATTCTTTTGCGGCACGGCTTCGGAGCGAATATATTTCGTTAAGTAATCCTTCGCTATTTTAACCGCTTCCAAAAGCGGCAATTCTTTTGCCAACCCAGCCGCAATGGCCGATGAGAACCGACAGCCAGTGCCGCGCGGAGAGGCGCCCTGAATGCGCGGGGCCTTGAATTCTTTGACCTCTGTTCCATCATACAAAACGTCGACCGCCTCATTTCCCAGATGCCCCCCCTTGATAATCACCGCGAAAGGCCTCTCCGGCATTTTTCCGGCACGATACGATTTGAGTTCTTCGTAAATTTTCTGCGCCCCCTTCCCCTGCCCATCCACATTGTAAATGCGGCTTCCGACAAACGCCTCCGCTTCGGGGATATTGGGGGTCAACACAGTTGCCAAGGGGAGCAATTGCCTGCGAAACATTTCATAGGCTTTTTTCTCAAGCAGAGGGACACCGCTTGAGGAATGCAAAATGGGGTCGATGATCACCTGCGGAAATTTTTTGAGTGTCAAAAACCAGACGAGCGCCATCACATTGGCGGCGTTGGCGATCATGCCGACTTTGACGGCCCCGATCTCTTTTTCTTCGCAGGCGGCGGAGAGTTGCTGGGTTAAAACATCTGCCGGTGTCGGATGAATCTGCAAAACCTTCTGGTCATTTTGGGCCGTGATGGCGGTAATGGCAAAAATGGCCGGCACTCCAAAATCTTTGAGTGTCGTCAAATCAGCCTGCACACCGGCACCTCCGGAAGGATCAGAACCGGCTATGATTAAGACGTGTTTCATGAGTGTGGGAGCCAAAAGGTGCCAGCAGTATACTGCTGGCACCTTTTGGCGATATCCGATGCTTCCGTTAAAGCAGTGATCATCGCAACAGAAGAAACGCCGGTTTCCAATACTTTTCCAAAATTTTCTCTGTTAATCCCGCCGATGGCAACGACCGGAATTTTTACCGCTTCAACAACGGCGCGCAATTTTTCCAACCCCTGCACTGGGTGACCCGGGCCCTTGGTTTTTGTGGGGAAGATGGCGCCAAAGGCGACATAATCGGCCCCCGCTTTTTCAGCCGCAACCGCTTCCTTCAAAGAGTGCGAAGAATAGCCGATCAGTATTTTGTCTCCCACTTTCTTGCGCACTTCCGCCACCGGCATATCATCGGCCCCGACGTGTACCCCATCGGCGCCGATTTCCAAAGCCACATCAACATGGTCGTTAATAATAAATGTGAAATCATATTCTTTTTTGAGGGCGATGATTTTTTGTGCCATTACAAACACGTCATCCCGGCGGAGGCCGGGATCCAGTCGTCTGGATTCCGGCTTTCGCCGGAATGACGACTGTGGTTTCATCCTCAACTGCACAATCCCCGACCCCCCTCGCAAAAATTCTAAAGCCAATTCCGCCGGCGTCAATTCCGGCCGAAACGTATTATCGGCAATTGCATAGAGTCCTTGAATT
>JAUYJH010000041.1 GCA_030688705.1 Deltaproteobacteria bacterium | reverse complement strand
AGTACCTAGTACCTAGTACCTAGTGCCTGGTAGCCGTGAAAACTAGGTACAAGGTACCAGGTACGAGGTACTTCTTTTTTATATTCTTGTGAACTGTTTCTCATATTTTCCGCTTCCCCATCACCACCGAACCGACAATGGCCACCAACAGCAAAACCGATGTCAACTCAAATGGAATCAGATATTTGGTGAATAAAAGTCTTCCGACCGGCGCCACATAGCCGAAATCGGCCGGAACCGGACCAAAAGCCGCGACCGGCTCTTTCAAAATGCCAAGGGTGAACAGCACAATCAGGTAAATGGCCGCCCCTCCGCCCAAAATGCCGGAAAACTGCATGACTTTCGGTTTGAGTTCCTCTTCGCGCACATTCAAAAGCATGATGACGAAGATAAACAAGACCATGATGGCGCCGGCATAGAGCAAAATTTGCAACACCGCCACAAACTGGGCATCGAGCATCAAAAACAAAACAGCAAACGCAAAAAAACTGACCACCAGCCAAACGGCAGAAAAAATGGGATTTTGCCGCGTGACCATGAGCAATGCGGTCACCACCGCCATGCCTCCAAAGATGTAAAAAAGAGTCGTTTCCATATCAACGCACCAATACCACCCAACCCGTCACCAAAATATTGACCAAGGCCAACGGGAGCATGATCTGCCACCCCAATTTCATCAGCTGATCATAGCGAAAGCGGGGTAGAGTCCACCGAACCCAGATAAAAAAGAAGCAGAAAAATAAAACTTTTGCCAAAAAGACCCCAATCTGTAAAGCGGCAATCATGATCGAAACACCCCACGCGGGAAGAATCAAGCCGGCGCCGAAAAGAGCGAAGAGGCCGAGCAAACCAAAGCCGGTTAAAACACCCGGCACTCCAAAGACCAGCGGCTCAAAATCGCGCAGATCGCCGTAACGCTGTTTTTTGAAACGACGGCAAAGGAGCCCTCCACCGACCACAGAAAAGAGGCCCAAAGAGACCCACAAAAGTTTCAAAACAAAATCGGCGTTGGCTTTGATCCAATCGGCGGAGACGAACGGGATATTCCATCCGCCGAAAAAAAGCGTGGTGATGATGCAGGAACCGACAATGATATGGGCGTATTCGGCCATAAAAAAGAGGGCAAACTTCATGCTCGAATATTCCACGTGAAAACCAGCGACCAGCTCGGATTCCCCTTCGGGCAAGTCAAAAGGCAAACGGTTGGTCTCTGCGAAAAGGGCGGCCAGAAAAATAAAAAAAGCGACCGGCTGGAGAAAAATATTCCAGTGAAAAAGATTGGCCCCCTGTTGGTTCACAATATCGGAGAGACGCAGTGAACCGGACATCAAAAAAATGCCAACGACGGAAAGACCCATCGCCACCTCATAACTGACCATCTGCGCGGCGGAACGGAGCCCACCCAAGAGGGAATATTTGTTGTTGGCGGCCCAGCCGGCCAGCATCACCCCGTAAACCCCAAGACTCGAAACGGCAAAAACATAAAGAAGCCCCACATCCAGATCGGCCACCTGCAGGAGGAACGGTTTATGGGAACCAAGCACCACCGGATCGCCGAAAGGAATCACTCCCAAGGCGATGGTCGCCACAAACATGGCAATCATCGGGGCGATAATAAAGAGGGGTTTGTTGACATGAGAGGGGATAATATCTTCTTTGAACAAAAGTTTGACGACATCATTTAAGGAATGAATCATGCCGCCGAGCCGTACCCCCAGAATGGCGGCGCGGTTGGGGCCGCGGCGGTCTTGAATATAGGCCGAGCCCTTCCGCTCGAGCCAGATCAAAAGCGGCACGATGTTGATCACCACAAAAAAGATCAGAAATGTTTTTAACGCGGCGACAGCGTAGTCCATAGTTCTTCTAAAACCTTTCCAATTTCTCGTGCATGCCCCTTCGGCTCAAAGGCCTTTTTGGCTTTTTGGGTCATCCCCTGCCGGTTGATGAACGTCCCCTCTTGTTCCGCAAAGGTCGGCTTGGGCAAAATAATATCGGCCCACATTAAAGGGGACGTTCCCCCTTCAAGGGGAACGTCCCCAAAGTTTGAGGTGAACAAAATGACCTTTTTGGGTTTGGAAGCAACGAGGGCCTCTCTTTGCTTCCCCGTCAGGTTGTCTAATATGATATAAATCGCGCCCTTAGCTAAGGGTCCCCCCTCTAGGGGTCCGACACCTAGAAGAGACAGAAAGGCGGAGTTCGGATTTTTGTCGGCATCGATCAAAAATTTGTCGTGGGATGGGTTTTTGACCTCTTTTTTTGTCCAAAAAAATTCTGCTTTTGGAAAAAGAGTTTCTAAAAATTTCTTCAGCGCCGAATTTTCTTCGCAACTCGCTTGTGCCGATAAAACACCGATCACCGAAGAGGCGACCGGTGTGTCTCCCAAAATAGCGGCCGATTCTCTCATCGCCTCTTTCCATTCCACTTTCACAAACTCACCATTTTTTTTGATAAGCGGATCGAACAAGCGGTTTTCGTTTATAAATTTGTAAGAGAGCCGGCCTTCATCGCACATCCAGACCTGATTGACCGCCTCGTTCTCGCGCGGGCGATAGCGATAAACTTGCGCATCATCCCAATCCATCTTGATATTGCAGCCGGTGGCACAACCGGTGCAGATCGAGGGGGTCGTTTTCAAAAACCAGACCCGTTTTTTGAAACGGAAATCGGTGGAGGTTAAGGCCCCCACGGGGCAGACATCCACAGTACAAAGCGAATAGGCGTTTGTCAGTGGTTTGCCGGGATAGGTGGTAAGCTCTGAATGCCCGCCGCGCTGGGTGATGCAAAGCTCGTGCGTACCGGCAACCTCATCGCAAAACCGGACGCAACGGGTGCACAAAATACAGCGTTCATCATCAAGCGTAACCAGCGGTCCCAAAGGTTTCGCTTTCGGCTTGCGGATTTTTTTGTCCTCCAGTCTGGATGGAAATTTCGAAAATTTGAAATAGTTGTCCTGCAGATCGCACTCGCCCGACTGATCGCAGATGGGGCAGTCCAAGGGATGGTTTTTCAAAACAAATTCCAAAACTCCCTGCTGCATCTTTTTAACTTCCGTCGACTTCGTGTCGACCTCCATCCCCTCTTTGACCCGCTCGCGGCACGAGATCACCGGTTTGTTCTGTCCCTTGATGTTGACCAGACACATCCGGCAGTTGCCGGCGATGGAGAGTTTTTTGTGATAGCAAAAATAGGGAATGTCGATTTTATTGGCGAGCGCCGCCTGCAGGACGGTTGTCCCCTCTGCTACTTTCAATTCTTTGTCATTGATTTTAATTTTAATCATAGATTGCTTCGTCGCCTATGCTCCTCGCAATGACACCGTATGCGGGCATCTCCCCAATTTCACATGCTCTTCAAATTCTTTTCCAAATTTCTTTAAAAACCCCAAAACGGGCATCGCCGCCGCGTCGGCAAAAACGCAGATGGTGCGGCCATTCATCATGTTTTTACAAACATCTTGAAGCAGCTGCAAATCCCTCTCTCTTCCATGCCCCTTTTCAATCCGTTTAATCACCTGATCGACCCACCCGGTTCCTTCGCGGCACGGCGTACACTGCCCGCACGATTCATGGGCATAAAATTTGGATGTAAAACAAAGAAGGCGAACCATGCAGGTTGTTTCATCCATCACATAAAACCCGCCGGAGCCGAGCGATGTGCCGGCGGCGGCGCACGATTCAAAATCGAGATTTGTGGCCCAGGCTTCCTCTGCCGTCAGCGGTGCAAACGAAGAACCGCCCGGAACCACCGCTTTGAGTTTGTGATTTTTCCAAACGCCGCCCAAATGTTCCTCAATGAAAGTCCGAATCGGAAGCCCCATCTCCACCTCATAGACTCCCGGCTTGTTGATGTGGCCTGAAGCAGACATCAGTTTGGTCCCCGGGCTTTTTTCGGTGCCGAATTTTTTATAGGCCGCCGCTCCTTCATTCAAAATAAAAGGGAGATTAGCAAGCGTCTCGGTATTGTTTACAATGGTAGGGCATCCCCACGCCCCGGCAATCGCCGGAAACGGCGGCTTGATGCGCGGATACCCGCGCCCCCCTTCGAGCGATGAAAGAAGGGCGGTTTCTTCGCCGCAAATATAAGCCCCCGCCCCGCGATGCTGATAAATATCGAGATCAAATCCGGAACCCAAAATATTTTTTCCGAGAAAACCTTTTTTACGGGCCTCTTGCAGAGCCTCTTCAATAATTTCCCACTGTTTGTAATATTCACCGCGGATATAAATATAAGCTGTGTGCGAACCGATGGCGTAAGCCGCGATAATCATCCCCTCAATCATCATGTGGGGGTCTTTTTCGACAATGGCCCGATCTTTAAACGTACCCGGTTCCGATTCATCGAGATTATTGATGAGATAAACAGGTTTTTTATCCTGCCTGCCGGAGGACAGGTTTTCTTTGGGAATAAAGGTCCATTTGAGGCCGGTCGCAAAACCAGCCCCCCCGCGCCCGCGAAGCCCGGAGTTTTTCACCTCTTCGATCACTTCTTCCCGTTTCATCTTGAAGATTTTTTTCAAAGAGGCATAGGCGCCATTTTTTATGGCGACATCTATTTTCTTCTGATCGGGGACATTCCAATTTTTTGAAAGAATCATTTCCATTATTTAAGTTTCTCCAAAATCTGGTCGATTTTTTCTTCCGTTAAATCCTCATGATAATCATTATCAATTTGCATCATCGGCGCCGTACCGCAGGAACCGAGACATTCCACTGTCGAGAGATGAAAACGGCCGTCTTGTGTCGACTCCCCGACCTCAATCTCCAGTTTTTTCTTGAGATAACCGACTGTCTCCTCTGAACCGCGTAGACAACAGCAGACGCTGTTGCAGACCTGGATATGGTGCCGGCCGATCGGTTTCATGTTGTACATCGTGTAAAAAGTCGCCGTCTCGTAAATATAGGCGGGAGTCAAACCCAAAAGTTTGGCAAGAGTTTCCATCGATTCGGGGCTTATCCACCCCTGTTGTTCCTGAACAAGCCACAGCGCCGGAAGCAGAGCCGCCCGCTTTTGAGGATAGCGTTTGAGCGTCTCTTCAAATTTTTCCAGATTCTCTTTTGTAAATTCAAAACTCATATTTTTATTTTGTCATTATCTTGTCATTGCGAGGCCCCGCAGGGGCCGTGGCAATCTCCCGGTATCCCTGTAGATTGCTTCGTCGCCTTCGGCTCCTCGCAATGACAAATGCGACGCTCCTCGCAATGACACCGTCTATCTATCCAATTCCCCCGCTACAATATTGAGCCCGCCCAAAATCGCCACCGCATCGGCAATGAGCTCCCCTTTCATCAGTTCGGGATAGGCCTGATAAATCGCAAAACAGGGGGGGCGCACCTTGATGCGATACGGTTTGTCGGAGCCGTCGCTCACAATGTAAAAACCCAATTCACCGTTGGCCGCCTCGGTGTAGGAATAAATCTCCCCCGCCGGCGGCTTGATCCCGTGCATGATAATTTTAAATTGCTGGATGATCCCCTCAATCGACCCGTAAACTTCGTGTTTGGCCGGAAGCGCCACATCCCGATGGTCGGTCATGATCGGCCCTTCCGGCATTTTTTCGAGAATTTGTTCCACCATGCGGCAGGACTGGATCATCTCTTCAAAACGAACCAAAACCCGGTCGTAGGAATCGCCGCAACGCCCCAGCGGCACATCCCAATCGAGATCGTCGTAAAAATAGTAGGGATGCGCCTTGCGAATGTCGTAATCGACGCCGCAAGCCCGCAAACAGGGCCCTGTAAACCCGTAACTGATGGCATCTTCGGCGGAAATAGCCCCCACTCCCTGTGTCCGGTCCATGAAAATCCGGTTTTTTTGCAAAAGCCCCGTCGTGTCTTTGACCGCCTTCAAGGTATCCCGAAGGCACTCCCTCAAAAAACTTTTGCTGTTGGGGGGCATATCGCGCATCAGACCGCCAATTCTCGTATAGGTTGTCGTCAAACGGGCTCCACACAATGCCTCCACCCAATCAGTTAATTTTTCACGCGGGTTGAACAGATACCAAAAATTGGTCAGGGCGCCGATATCAACCGCGTTGGTGCCAATGCAGACCATGTGGTCCATAATGCGCGAGAGCTCGCAAATGAGCATGCGTATCCACTGCACCCTTTCTGGAATTTCCAAGGGCCACATTTTTTCGACCGCCATGCAGTAACCGACATTGTTCATAAGCGGCGACAAGTAGTTGAGCCGATCGGTATAAGGAATCACCTGGGTATAATTTTTGACTTCCGATTCTTTTTCAAAACAGCGGTGGAGATAGCCGATTTCCGGGATGGCATTGAGGATCGTTTCACCTTCCAGCTCCAAAACCACGCGCAGCGTGCCGTGCATGGCCGGGTGCGAAGGCCCCAGATTGACCAGCATGGGCTCGGCATCAAGCGGTTTGGCAATGTCTTCTTGTATTGTCATTCTGAGCGTAGCGCCTGCCTGCCGGCAGGCAGGAAGAATCCCGTTATCACCGGGATCCATCACTGCGTTCAGGATGACAACAGTCACACCTTTATCAACGGGTCCGGCGTTGGAATCTTGGGCCTCTTGTTGACCGGATAATCTTTCCGAAGCGGGTGCCCCTCAAATTCATCAAAGGTCAAAATACGTTTCAAATTCGGGTGCCCCTCAAAGCGGATCCCATACATGTCAAAGGCTTCCCGCTCAAACCAGTTGGCGGCCTTGTACAATGAGATAATGGTCGGAATAACCAACTGGTTTTCCGCAACCCTGACCTTCAACCGGATTCTTTTTTTGATTTTTAAGGAATAGAGATGATAAACCACCTCGAAGCGTTCTTCTCTTTCCGGATAATCAGCCCCAGCCAGATCCATCATGAAATTGAATTCAAGGCCTTCGGTATCGCGCAAAAACCGGATCACCTCGACAATCTTGTCTTTTGCAATAACGGCCGTCTCATTCCCGTGTTGGTTGTCGGTTTCCAAAACGGCTGGGCCAAAATTTTCTTTCAGGCGATCAAGGGCGAGTTGCATGGCGGGCTGGGAGTAGCCAAATAAAAAAAGGAAATCAAGCAGGAAGTTCTATATGATTTTCCTTAATACCCTGCAGTTTTTGCTGAAGTTTGACAATGGCGTCGAGTAGCTGTTCGGGACGCGGCGGACAACCGGGAACATAGACATCGACCGGGATGATTTCATCAATCCCTTGCACCACCGAATAATTATCGTAAAAACCGCCCGATGAGGCGCAGGCCCCCATGGAGATCACCCATTTCGGCTCGCACATCTGCTCATAGATTCTTTTCAAAATGGGGGCCTGTTTATAATTGATGGTCCCCATGACCAGCAAAAGATCGGCTTGGCGCGGACTGAAACGGACCAGTTCGGCGCCAAAGCGGGAGATATCAAAATGGCTGGAGACAACCCCCATGAATTCAATGGCACAACAGGCGGTGCCATAGGGCATGGGCCAGAGGCTGAATTTGCGCCCCCATTTCACCACCTCATCAATGCGCGTTGTAATGATGTCACCGAGTTGCATAATTTATTTGTCATTCCCACTCTAAAGCATTCCGCTTCCAAACATAAACAAGTCCCAAACCCAAAATTCCTAAAAACACCACCATCTCGCCAAAGAGCAAGGGACCCAGACCCGCCGCTTTGAATTCTTTAAAAAGCATCGCCCACGGGTACAAAAAAACCACTTCGATATCGAACAAAATGAAGAGCATCGCAATCAGATAGAATTTGACTGAAAAACGCTGTCGGGGAGAACCGATCGGGTCCACACCACATTCGTAGGGCCCCATTTTTTCAAGCGTCGGTTTTTTTTTGCCGATAAAATAAGATAAAATGACAAACCCGCCGGAGAGGGCGATGCCGATGCCAAATAAGACCGCGAGTGAAAAATAAGAATCCATCAAGACCCACTGGGTATCCAAATGTCAAAAATTTGACAAGGCTAATTTGTCAAAATGAGAAAAATAGCCTTTCATCTCCCCCTTATAGGAGGTATAAAGGGGTTCATCAAAAAAACAGTTTGGCACCGGTTTTGCTGTAAAAAGGACATGGAGGAAAATTTATGAAAACAACATACAGGTGGGCATTAGCCGCACTGGTGGTTTTGGCGGTAGGATGCAGTGAAAAAGAGCAGGCCCTTGTTGAACAGGCCGCTCTCCCCGGTGTCGATTCGG
>JAUYJH010000090.1 GCA_030688705.1 Deltaproteobacteria bacterium | reverse complement strand
CACGAGGAGTCAGGCTCCTCGTGCCGCCCGCGGAGAGTATATGAAGCGCATTTTAGTCTGTCAGCATGTCGCCCATGAAATTTTGGGGACTTTAAACCCTCTTTTCAAAGAGCATGGCTTTCGGATTCGCTATGCCAATTTTGGCCGCCACCCCGATTTAAAGATTTCGCTCGACGGCTACGATGGCCTCGTTGTTCTGGGGGGGCCGATGAATGTGGATGAAACCGTCAAATACCCCCATTTAGCACATGAAGTGGCCCTCATCCAAGAGGGGCTTGAAAAAGAGATTCCAATTCTGGGGATTTGCCTGGGGGCCCAACTGATCGCGAAGACGCTTGGGGAAAAGGTGGCGCGGCATCATACAAAAGAGATCGGATGGTATGATTTACATTTGATGGAAGCGGGGCAAAAAGACTCTCTCTTTGCCCACTTTGAACCGATGGAAAAAATGTTCCAATGGCACGGAGATACTTTCGACATTCCCAAGGGGGCTGTGCATTTGGCATCCTCGCCTTTGTGTGAAAATCAGGCTTTCCGCTACCGGAACAATGTCTATGGGGTTCAGTTTCATATGGAGGTGGATGAGCCGATGATTCAGCGGTGGCTTACAGTCGGGGTTAATAAACAGGAACTGGATGATTCCAAGGGGGTATTTTCTGCCGATCTCATCGGCAAAGAGACAGGACAGCATATTGGCCGTCTAAAAAGTTTGGGGACCCAAAGTTTTAACGCCTTTATCGATCTTTTCGGCATCCCCAAAAAATTCCGCCGTTTTTCTTCACGATGAGTTGACAAGCAGGGAGGGGTTGAGTACGAAGCAAAACATGGGGGCGTATCAAAGATATTATCACCCATGGCAATACCGTCTGCGCCGCCTGTTGAATTGGCTTCCCATGGGTCTCGCCTACGCTTCTCTCTACTTTGGCCGCTACAATTTAACTGTCGCCAAATCGGCTTTGGGCGATGAGGTCATGAACAAGGCCGAGTTCGGGTGGATTTTTGCCGTGGGGGCTTGGGTCTATGGCCTCTCTTTTTTGGTCAACGGACCTTTAACGGATAAAATCGGCGGCAGAAAGGCGATGCTCTTCGGCGTTTTCGGCGCCCTTTTGATGAACGTTGCGATGGGTCTTGTCCTTTATGCCAATGCGGTCTGGCATTTTTCTTTTCCGGTGCTGGAATCTTTTCTCATTCTTTATGCCTTGAACATGTATTTTCAAAGTTTCGGCGCCGTGGCGATTGTAACCGTCAAAGCCCCATGGTTTCATGTGCGTGAGCGGGGCGTTTTTAGCACCATTTTCGGCATCATCATTTCTTTGGGAATCTATTTTGCTTTCGATTGGGGCTATGCCGTTGTTCAGGCGACGCGCAGTGAACCGGTGGCCGAACTGGGCTTTGTCGCCGCCGCTTTCCGGTCGATTTTCGGGCTTGGCCGCACCGGCATGAACGAAAACTGGTGGCTCTTTTTTACCCCCGCATGGATGCTCGGCATTTTTTGGGTCATGATGTTTTTGTGGCTTCGCGACCTTCCCAGTCAGGCCGGTTTTTTGGATTTTAACACGGGGGAGGGAAGGCTCTCCGAGTCCGGCGAGCGGGAATCGGTTAAAAAGGTCTTTTCCAAAATCATCTCCCATCCGGTTTTGATGGTGGTCTGCCTTGTCGAATTTTGCAGCGGCATTTTGCGAAATGGAATCATGCAATGGTACCCGATCATGGCCAAAGAGATCGGGTTTTATAAAACTTTCTTTATCACAAGAAATTGGGGTTTGATGCTCTTGATCTGCGGTGTGGCCGGTTCTTTTTTGACCGGCTGGGTCTCTGACCGGTTTTTTCAATCGCGTCGCGCGCCGATAGCCGGCATTTTGTATGGCGTCATGTTTTTTGGCGTCGGCGTCATGGTCTTTGCGTTGGGGGGCAACCTCTGGATTTTTGGAATCATGAGTTTATTGGTTTCCATGAGTGTGATCGGCGTTCATGGAATTTTTTCGGGCACCGCGACCGCCGATTTTGCCGGAACCAAGAACACCGGCGCCGCGGTGGGGATTGTCGACGGGATGGTTTATCTGGGGACCGGCTTGCAATCGGTTATGATCAGCTATCTGGTGCCGACGGGGGATATCGCAAAAGATCCCTCAAGCTGGAATTTATGGCCCCTCTTTTTGGTTCCCTTTACATTGATCGGACTTTTTTTGACAAAACAAATTTGGAATGCCCTCCCCGGTTCTCTCCCCCAACAACTCTTCTTCAAATTCCGCCTCAAGCTATTTGGCACAAAACTTCCGACCATAAATTGACCCGGACGGACTAAAATTTCCCAAAATTTTCATGAAAATTTTCTGCTTATTTTATAACCACTTAGCCCAAGGTCCCCCGTGTAGGGGTCGGACGCCTACAGAGGGGTCCCCCCTCTAGGGGTCCGACACCTGGAAAATGGGGAAAAAGGCCGTTTGAGGCGGCGAAACAGCCAGACGAGAAGAACCGCTGTGATTGCAGAAGAAACCGCCAATAAACCATAAGCCCCCACATAAAAAGTCATCGCCAAATTAAAACCCAAAATGCCGAAATAGAAGAGGGGGCCGAGAAGAGCTTGATAGGGAAAGCGTTTGGCGCCGGTTGCCGGAATGCGGAGACGTGCAAAAAGAAATTTTTCCAAAATTTGAAATCCGGCGATGATAATAAAAGCAACGAGAAGCCAGCCGGCAAAGTTGGTGAGCGGTACGCCGAAATATTCGCCGCCGTGGGGATAAAAATAAATTTTTCCCAAAAACCATTTTTCTCCGAGATTGGCGACCGGATCAATCACCACATCAGCCAACATCATCAGGATCGCACCTGTCACTGAAACGGCAAACGGCCGTGAAGGAGAGAGATGGGGGGCAATCAGGCATTTTCGGAAGCGGGGTTCCAAAAGAAAACAAGCCGTAGAGTAGGAGGCATAGGCAATGAAGGGATAAGAGGCGGAATCCCAAACCGGCACCCCTCCCAAAATCAGCTCTCCCTGCATCGCTTCGTATATATAATGATAGAGACCGTAGGGAAAACCGTTACGGATAGAGGAATATTCAGAAACAAAGGCGATCAGATAACCCCATAAGAGCCAAAGGATCGCCCGATAGAGGCCGATGTGTAGGGTGGCTAGAATTAGAAAGACAATCAAAAATAAGAAGACATAAGGACGGTGCTGGATGGTAATAATGAGAGGATCGAACATAGGGATTGCTTCGTCGCCGACGCTCCTCGCAATGACAAATTATTTTCCCTTTTCCAAAAAAGGTTTGAGCAGATCGATCGGGATCGGAAAAATTGTTGTCGAATTTTTTTCTGCTGACACTTCGACCAAGGTCTGCAAATAGCGCAGCTGCAATGCCATAGGGTGGTCGCCCATCAGTTTTGCCGCATCGACCAGTTTGGCCGCCGCCTGAAATTCCCCCTCGGCGCGAATCACCTTGGAGCGGCGTTCCCTTTCAGCCTCCGCCTGTTTGGCCATGGCCCTCTGCATCTCCTGCGGCAGATCGATATGCTTTACCTCTACATTGCTGACCTTGATTCCCCAGACATCGGTCTGTTTGTCGATGATCTCCTGCAATTTGTGATTGATTTTATCCCGTTCCGCCAAAAGCCCATCCATTTCGGTTTGGCCCAAAACACTCCGCAGCGTGGTTTGCGCCACTTGAGACGTCGCAAAAAGAAAATCCTCGACGGCCACAATCGCTTTATTGGCATCGAGCACCCTGAAATAAGTAACGGCATTGACTTTAATCGAGACATTGTCACGGGTGATCACATCCTGCGGCGGAATATCCAAAACGATCGTTCTCAAAGAGACCCGGACGATCCGATCAATCGGCCAAAAAACGAGAATAATGCCGGGGCCCTTGGCTTTGGGGAGGAGCCGTCCCAGACGGAAGATGACTCCCCGTTCATACTCGCGCAAAATTTTGATGGAGCTCAAAAGATACAAAACGACGAAAAAGACCAGCATGGAACCGAATGATAGGCCCATAATTCCCCCTTTTTTAGCTATCCGTTGTCAGAACTTCTCTTAACCGTTAATTTCAAATTTTCAATCTTTAAAATTTCGACCTTGTCACCCTTTTTAATGTGCCCCGCTTTTGGGTCGTCAATTTCGGCATCCCAAATTTCACCCAAAACAAACACTTTACCTGTTGGGTTCAAGTCAGTGTCCACAATAGCAATTTCTCCAATCAAGCTTTCGGAACCGGTTTGGGCTTTACTCCTTTGCGCCCGAATCACGAGAGTCATCAAAAGTCCCAAAATAGCCGTGCTGGCGATCAGTGTTGGCACAATAACATGAAGTGAAACCCGTAAAAATTCGGCCGGGGCGTCGATCAGAAAAAGGGCGCCGAAAAAGAGGCAGACCAGACCCCCAATGGCGAACAAACCGTGCGACGTTACCCAAACTTCAGCGGCGAAAAGCAGAAGCCCCAAAACGGTGAGGATAATGCCGGCGTAATCGGGAGGGATAACGTGAAACGAATAAAAGGCCAACAGAATGCAAATGGTACCGGAAATGCCGGGGAGCCAGCTTCCCGGATGGGTGATTTCAAATAAAAGGCCGTAAAACCCAAGCACCAAAAGAATGTAGGCGATGTTGGGGTGGATCAAGACATTTAAAATCGATTGGCGCCAATTCATCGGGATGGTGATGACGGGGGCCTCTGCCGTGGAGAGGGTGACCGTTTCCGCGGCCAGCTCTATTTTTCTGCCATTCAGTTTTCGCATCAACTCGGCCTCGTCGGCCGCGATAAAATCGATCACCGATTCTTTAAGAGCCTCTTCCGCGGTGGAAGAGAGGCTTTTTGTCACCGCCCACTTTGCCCATTGGATATTGCGATGCCGGGCCTTGGCGATGTTCTCCATCCAAGCCAGGGTATCCTGCATGATTTTGTCATCAATCGGGGCCTTGGGCTCCCTGATTTCTTTTGCATCCTCTTTTTTCAGTTTCTCTTTGATTTTTTCAAATCCCATCTCCTCTCCCTCGCCCAGCATGACAGGGTGCGCCGCGCCGATGTGCGTGGCCGGCGCCATGGCGGCCACATGCGCCGCCAGCGTGATAAAAGTTCCGGCAGAGGCCGCCCGCGCACCGGCGGGCGCCACATAAACAATCACCGGCACCTTCGCGTTCATGATTTTTTTGACGATTTGATGCGTGGTTTGCAAAAGGCCGCCGGGGGTATCCAAAACAATGAGCACCGCTTGAGCTTTATCCTGAACGGCTTTGTCGATTGTCTTTTCAATGTATTCGCCGGTGACGGGATGGATGATGTAATCCTGAATTTGGATTTTATAAATGGGGCCCGCGGCGTGGGCCGATAGGGACAGACAGAAGACAGAGGACAGAAGACAGAAGTTCAAAAACTTTTTATGGGCACCTCTAAAAACTCCGATTTTCAGAGATGTCATCCTGAGCGAAGCGAAGGATCCCGTTGATTTCACTGGATTCTTCGCCTTCGGCTCAGAATGACAATCTCGCAAAATGAGGTTTTTAGAGGTGCCCTTAAGAATTTTCATTTTTCTTTTCTCTTGCGCATCATTTCCAGAAACGCTTCGACAACAGTGATATCCCATTGACCCGTTTTTTTTTCTTTTTCAAAAATTCCCAGCGCGTTTTCTTTGGGCATTTTTTTACGGTAGGGGCGGTCGGTCACCATGGCGTCGAAGGCGTCGACCACGGCGATAATTTTGGCGGGGAGGGGAATCTCTTTGCCGGGGAGATGGTCTGGGTAACCCTCGCCGTCGATCCGTTCGTGATGCGAACGGATACAGCAAAGGCATGGGGCCAAAGATTTTAACGGTTTGCAAATATCAAAACCGACTGAAGGATGGATTTTGATATGTTCCATTTCTTCCGCGGTGAAGGCCCCCGGTTTCAGCAACACCTCTTCTTTAACCCCGATTTTTCCGATGTCGTGAAGCAGCGCCCCTTTTCTGATAATTTCAATTTCCTTGGGGTCAATCCCCAACGCCCCCGCCAATTCCGCGGCGTAAAAGGCGACCCGTTCGGAATGGCCTTTGGTATAACCATCTTTGGCTTCCAACGCTTTGACGAGGCTGAAAAGAATATTTTCAGATCGGTCGACATCGTCGTGCAGGGCTTTCAGGTTCAAAAGGGAACGGATGCGCGTGGTCAGCTCCAGTTTGTTGAACGGTTTTACCAAAAAATCATCGGCCCCCAGTTCAATTGCCTTGAGTTTGTCATCGAGCTCCGAAAGGGCGGTGATGATGATAACGGGGATGAATTGCGTATCTTTATTTTGTTTGACGGTGCGGCAGACTTCGTAGCCTGAAATTTTGGGCATCATGAGATCGAGCAAAACCAGATCGGGGTGGGTATCGAAAATTTTTTTAAGGGCCTCTTCACCGTCAAAAGCGGTATCCAGATGATAGTTAAAGGGCTTCAACTGGGCTTTGAGCAGATCGACGTTGACCGGATTGTCATCGACAATTAAAACACGGGGAGGTGCCATAAGTACCGATATTAACAGAAAAATCAGTTGACAGGAACGACTAATTCTAGGCATGAAGAGGGCAAAATTATGTTTATTTTGAGGTTTTTAAGGAAGCTTTTGTTTTTGGCTTTGATCGGCTTTGGGTTTTATTGGATCGCCAATTATAAAGTGGACGGTCAGCCTCTCTACCAGACCGTAAAGGGCTTTTTGTCATCGGGAAATTACAAAGAGGGTGTCAAAGATATGCGGGTTTTTTTTGGCGGTCTTTTGAAAACCATGGGGGAGCAGATTCAGGAAGATGTGACGGAAGACGAAAGAAAACAACTGGATAATATGATCCAAAGGGAGATGAAAAAATGAGCGAAGCGAAAAACAGTGAAACGAAAAAATGCAAAGTGGAAGGGTGTAAAAGGGTCTATCGTTCCAAAGGCTATTGCAACATCCATTTCCGTAAATGGCGGCGCGGTGAAATGCCGGTGAAAGCCCGCTACAAAATCTGCGGCGAAGAGAATTGCCGCAAGCCTTTGTTCCAATTCGGCAAGTGCGAAGAACACTATGGGGCTTGGGTTGCTTCGCGCAAGCCGGCGCCTGCCGCAGGGGCCGAAGCAAAACCGGCAGAGGCTCCCGCAGCACCAGCCGCCGCTGAAACAGCGCCGGCAGAAGCGGCGCCGGAACCAGTTGCTGAAGAGAAACCGGTACAATAGGAGAAATTCTATATCCTAAATTCTAATCTCTAAACAAATCCTGATTTTTCAAATTCCAATTTTCCAAACGGTTTGTAATTTTTGAAATTGGGATTTGGGATTTGTTTAGGATTTAGTGCTTAGAATTTTGGATTTTTGCCAGATGAGCACAAAGCTTTTGAAAAATGCTTACAAAAGGATGTTCCGTCACTATGGCCCTCTTCATTGGTGGCCCGGCGAGACCCCTTTTGAAGTGATGGTCGGCGCCATTCTCACGCAAAACACCGCCTGGTCGAATGTCGAAAAAGCAATCGCCAATCTCAAAAAGGCAAAACTTCTGGAACCTCATAAATTATATCGTCTCTCTCCGGCAAAGCTGGCACAGCGGATCCGACCGGCCGGTTTTTTCCGCCTTAAAACCAAACGCCTTCGTAATTTTTTGAAATTTTTATTGGATGAATACGAAGGAGACATCGGCCAGCTCAAGCGCCAGCCTTTGGGACCGCTTCGCCACAAACTTTTGGCGGTGAATGGTATTGGCCCCGAAACAGCCGATTCAATTTTACTCTATGCCTTGGATAAACCGATTTTTGTGGTCGATGCCTACACCCGCCGCATTTTGCATCGGCATCATCTTGTGAAAGCCGATGCCACATATGATGCAATGCAGGAATTATTTATGCAGAATCTGAAAGCCGATGTGCCGCACTACAACGAATACCATGCCCAAATTGTGAATACTGCCAAAGATTTTTGCCGCACCAAACCGCGCTGCGACCACTGCCCGCTCAACGGCGTTAATTGGTGATTTTAGGGCTCCACAATCGACAAAACGTAGGCTTTTAGATCGATATATTTTTTGGCCGCTTTTAAAATATCTTCGCGGGTGACGGCAAGAATTTTTTCGGGGTACCGATACACCTCTTTGAAACCCAACCCGTAGAGTTCGTTGAAGGCGTATGATTGCGATAGCGCCGCTATTTTTTGCAGATCCAGCTCGTAAGTCCCCACCAGATGATTCTGCGTTTTTTCCAGTTCTTCTTTTGTCACCAGATCGCTTGTGATTTTTTTCAGCTCTTCCTCAATCCCTTTCAAAGCCGTCGGCACTTTGGAAGGCTCTGTTCCCATGTAGACCGCGAAATAGCCCGGGTCCAACCCCTCCTGCAAAACGCTGGCGACCGAATAGGCAAGGCTCATTTTATCCCGCAGTTCCAGAAAAAGCCGTCCCCCCATGCCGGAAAGAATCGTGTTCAGCACGATCATCGGGTAGTGCTCCGGGCTTTTGATCGTGGAACCCATAAAGCCCAGCACCACATGAGCCTGTTCTTTTTGTTTTTTTGTGATGATTTTTTCAATGTGGCGCGGTTTTGGGTCTGTTCTCGGGAGTTTAAAAGTATGGGCTTTTTTGGAAAGGGCGTTCAGCTTTGTTTTGAGAAGATTTAAAATCGCGTCGGTTGTAAAATCCCCGGCCAGGCTCACCACCATGTTTTTTGCGGAAAGCGTTTCCCGATAATGTCTTACCAGTTTTGCCCGGTTCAGGGCTTTAACGGACGTCTTTGTTCCGATCACCCGCATGCCGTAAGGATGAGTGGGAAAGAGGGCTTTTTGAAAATGGCTGAACGCCAGCGTTGAAAGGGAATCTTCCTGATTTTTGATCGCTTCCAGCGTAAACTTTTTTTCCTTCTCAATTTCTTCGGAGTCCCATCGCGGCTCCAAAAGGCATTCAAAAAAAAGGTCCAACCCCTCCCTCACATATTCGCTCAAAAACTCGCTTTTAAGGCCGAAAGAGTTTTTTCCGCTGTATCCATCCAGATGGCCCGCCATTCCTTCAATAGCTTCGGTGACTTCCAGGGCTGATTTTGCCGCCGTACCCTTGGTGATGCATTGGGCCGCAAGATGGTAAATGCCGTTGTTTTTGGAAGTTTCAGCAAGAAGGCCTCCCAAAGAAGCGGTGCAGATGGAGACAACGGGGAGATGATGGCTTTCTTTCAAAATCAATTTTGTGCCGCAGTCGAGGCGAATCAGTTTTGGCGTCTCCATTTTTGCCGGTTTGTGACGGGCTTGCGCTTTTGGTTTGAGTCTCGGGGATTTCAGCGACTCGGTTGTTTTGGCTGTCCACTCTTTTCCGTAATCGGCTTGAGGCGCCAGCATCGCGGCGGTCATGTTGGTCTGCAAAAGGTAGCGATTGGCGGCATTGACCACGTCCTTGGCTTCGACCGTCTGTATTTTTTGATAGTATTCCTCCTCAAACTCGAGAGAATCCGCGGCGGCCAGAAAATAGGCGAGCTTTCCGGCCTGCCCGCCGGCCGTTTCCTTCTCATAGACCTGATTCGCGCGGATATTCAGTTTGGCCCTTCTGATTTCTTCCGACGTCGGTCCTTCCGTTTTCAGCTTGTCAATCTCTTCCATAAGAATCTCAAAGGCTTTTTGAGCCTGCGTGACATTGAGATGCCCCCCCAATATCATCAGCCCCGGGTCTTTGGGGGAATAGGCGTAAGAATAGATGCTCTGCACCAGATGTTTTTTTTCTTTGAGAACTTGTTCCAGTCTGGAAGAGTCGGAACCGGCAAGAATATGGGAAAGAATATCGAGTGCCGGAATATCCCGGTGCGTTATTTGCGGGATGTGAAAGCCGAGCGAAAAATAAATGCTTTGGATATTGTCCGGCTCAATGATCACAACCGGTTTCATTTGCGGCGGTTCGGTTATACGGATAGCGCTTTTGGTCCTTTGTCCATGGTCCGTGGTCCACTGTCCAAATTGCTCTTCAATTTTTTTTAGCATCCCATCGGTTTCAAAATCCCCCACGACAATGAACGCCGCATTTTTCGGCGTGTACCAGCGGCGATAATAATCAAAAAGATTTTCTTGCGAAAAAGACCGGACGGTCTCTTCAAAACCGATGATCGGCCGCCGGTAAGGATGTCTTGCAAAGGCTTTTTGAAATAGAATTTCACCGACAAAACGGCCCGGATTGTCTTTTTCCCGGCGGATTTCCTCCAAAATCACCTCTTTTTCACGTTCCAGTTCTCCGGCATCGAAAGTAGGCCCGGTCACCGCATCGGCCAGAATTTCAAGCCCCTTATCGCCAAACCGTTTTGACATGTTGATGTAGTAGACGGTCTGGTCATAGGAAGTGTAGGCGTTGATTTCACCCCCCGCCATCTCCACATCCCGCGCGATATCGCCCACTTTGCGGTTTTTGGTCCCCTTAAAGAGCATATGCTCGATAAAATGGGAAATGCCGGCCTCGGCATCGGTTTCATCGGCGCTGCCCACTTTAACAAGGGCATTAAAAGAGAGAACAGGGGCCGAATGGTTTTCTTCCAAGACAACGGTTAAACCGTTGGGTAAGGTGATGATTTTAGCTTTCATAAAATATTTTTTGAATCTAAGCAGTGAAGTGCTATTTTGCAAGGACAGTTTATGGGAACAATCGAGGAAACGATTACAAAAAAAATCTGGGAAGCGTTTCATCCTCTCCATTGGGAGCTGGAAAATGAAAGTGCCAAACACAAGGGGCATGGCGCGTTCGAAAGTTTGGAAACCCATTTTAAGCTCTTGATTGTCTCCGCCTCCTTTGAGGGAAAGACTTTGATGGAGCGCCACAGAATGGTCTATTCTCTTTTGGCGCAGGAATTAAAAGAAGAGATACACGCCTTGGCCCTGAAAACATGCACGCCCCCGGAATGGGAGAAGCAAAATAAAAAATGAGAATAACGATTCAGGTCAAGCCCAATGCCAAACAGGAGAAAGTGGAAAAAATGGCCGACGGGTCTTTGAAAGTTTTCGTCAAGGCGCCACCGGTGGAGGGAAAAGCCAACAAAGCGGTTGTTGATCTCTTGGCCCGCTATTTCCGTTTGTCAAAATCACAGGTGATCATTATAAGCGGCGGAAAGGGGAGAAAAAAATGGGTCGAAATCGGTTGAAAAGGAATTTTGTTTTTTTGCTGTTGGTCCTCGGTCCATGGTCCTTGGTCCATGGTCCAGCCTTCGCCCAAACCAAAGTCGGCAAAGTCGATAATGTGTTGGGAGATGTCATCATTATTCACGAAGCGGGAAAAAAGGAAAAAGCAGCGGTGGGGGCCCCGCTTTTTTTGAAAGATGTTGTGGAGGCCAAAAAAGAATCCTCCGTTCAGTTGGGTTTTCAAGATGGGACGACCCTTGTTTTGAGGGAAAAAACAAAAATCATCGTCTCTGAATTTCTTTTCAACCCTGGAAAAAAACAGCGTGAAACTATTTTGGAGGTGGCCGGCGGCAAACTGAAGGCGGTTGTCTCAAAAACATTCAACAAAAAAACATCCAAGACCGAATTCAGGACCCCCACGGCCGTTATCGGGGTGCGGGGTACGGAGTTGGCTCTGGATGTGGGGAAGAAAAAAACAACTGTTTTTTGTTTGAAGGGGCTCGTCTCCACGTTAAACCCGCTGATGCCTTTGAAAGAGATGATGGTGGGTGCCAATCAATACAGCGATGTGGAAGCAGGAGCGCCCCCCTCTTCACCATTGCCGATTCCAAAACAGGTGTTGGAAGGGATAGAGGGCCAATTCGGATTCCCCACTTCTGCCGAAGCGGTTAAACAGAGGGGAATCGATACTCTAAAAAGCCGCCTCCCGTTTCCTTAAGCCGTTCCGTCATCCATGGACAGCAGGCGATAGATATGCTGGCCGATTTTAATTTCAATGGCCGTTTTGCCGTTGCTCGTTTTGAAGAATTTGTGCATCTGCTTACAGCCTGGATCCGTATTGGAGACGACAATGTGTTTCAGATTCCCTTCCGGGTCTTTGATGACAAGGTCAAAGTTCCCATCGTGCTTGAGTTGCGGGTCGGACAAAAACTGATCGGCCCGTATCCCTTTTTTTAAATCTTGTACCGCCAAGGCCTCGATCTCCCCTTCTGTTTTCCTGCCTGCATCCTCCCACGTATAGTGTGCCATGTTCATGGGGCACCTCCTTTTCCCGAAATTCTAACTGTTTTTGAGGGGGGATATCTAACGTTTTCTCTTGATATTATCTGTACTTACTTTTTCTTTATTATTTCATGGAGTTAGAATCACGCCTCTGATAAAATGGGCCCGTGTATTTCAGCCGCCTCTTATCACTGTCATTTTTGGGTCTTCTCGCCGGTTGCAGCGGCCAAATCAAGGGGACCGTTTTTCTCGATGCCAACGCCAACCATCAACCCGATAAAGCGGAAAGTACCCTGACCGGCGTCTCCGTCAAAGTGGCGCTGGATGGCAAACCGATTGCCAACACCAAAACCGATTCAAAAGGGCGGTTTCTTGTAGCCGGAAAAGGGCCCGGCTATTACTGCCTGGAGGTGACCGATGCGGAATTGGGGACTCAAATTTTGTCCAAGCTCTCCGCCGGTTCTTTGTCATCCGCTTCTCTTTCGCAAACAGCGCCCAAAATAGGGATCGGCCCCTCCGTGAGCGTGGTTTCCAAACAGCTTTACGGCGATACCTCCATACCGGTCTGCGGCAACAACAAGATGGAGGGAGATGAAGAATGTGACGATGGCAACCGGGCCGATGGCGACGGTTGTTCCAGCACCTGCAAAAATCAGTTGAAGCCGGAAGAGTCGGCGCCGCCGACCGCGCAACCCGATATCCGCGACGCGGGAAGAGTCTGCCGCACTATTGATGCGTTTAATCTGACGGCTCACATTCCGGTGGTTCTCAATTATCAGGCCGATATTTCTGATTTACCTCCCCCTTCCAAACAGACACATACAACCGGCGAAGACTTTTTATTGACCATTATTCATCCCATCGGCTGTGTGTTGGAGCCTCTTTACGTTCAGGATGTTTTAGAGATCCATTGGGATGACGCAATGGAGCGGCGCGATCCCAACATTGCCAGTATCGATCCCCAAACGGGCCGCGTCGGCTTTCAGGGGCGGGTCATCAGCCGCTCCGTCACCGTCCCGATGCGGGTTAAAGACAATCTCTCTTTCGGCACGCACAGCGCGGTTCTTTCTCCCAAGGCGAAATGCCCGGACGGCAGTATTGTCACTTTGCACCCGATCGAAATGGATTTGGTGGTGAAACCGAATCTTGAAGTGGAGCAGAGAGGACTGCCCAGTGCCGTGCGTGCCGGCGAAACGGTAATCTGGGAGGTGACGGTTAAAAACAAGGAAAAAAGAGAGTATCGGGATATAACCTTGGTTCTGGTCCCTTCGTCCGACTTCTCCTTTTCAGCGCCCCCTCACGGATGCAGTAACGCCGGTGGAGGAGGTTTTGAATGCCCGATTGTGCGGCTGGGGGGCTTGGCTTCCTCGGTGCCGGTCCGTTTTCATCTCACTTCGCCGGGCAATATCACCGCGGAGATACGGTCGTTTTTTAACGCTTCCGTCAAAATCCCCGATTATGAAGAGGATATTTCCGCCGAAGAGGCCGGATTGGTGGTAGGGCCCTAGACCGATTCAATACAATTCAGCAGTGTCTTATGTTCCGCGTCGTTCCACCGGACTTCCGTCAAAAGTTCTTTTTGCAACGGGGCCAAATTGGGAGCGACATCGGCACCCTGCACGAGATCGAGATAAATCTTTTGAAGATTTTTGATTTCATCGGCTACCGGTATTTCCACCACCCTTTTTGATTGAGAATCATAAACCAGCGAGATGGGGGTTACCTCAACGGCTGTGCCGGTCATGGCGGCCCCCTTGAGCTTGCCGCTTAAAACCTCTGCCAGCGGAATGTCCCGATATTCGATTTCGCCCCCCGACAACCGGATGATCTGGTCGATGACTTTCAGCGTGGTGCCGGGCAGAATCGGCTTTTTATCTTGGCTGGGGGAGACATAACGATTGTTGCCGAGATAAAAAACCAAATTTTCCCCGCTTCCCTCCAGCACATTCCGGTTTGGGGAGCTGTCGGTCATCAAGACTTCATTAAAATGATTGAAGGCGGCAAAATTAACGAGACGCTGGCCGGTTAAATAATTGGCCGCCAATTTGTGCTGACGGTTGTATTCGGCATTGCTTTCCGGGGCGACAACAACAGGGGCCCCCTTTTCAAAGGCCTCTTTTCCAAGATATTTCCCCCAAGGTTTGACCGAAACCAGAAAATCGACGCTGTGCCCCAGTGAAAAAACCCCCAAATGTTTGTCGGGCGTCGTCCCCCGCATCGCGACAGGGCGGACATAACAGCCTTTTTGCGTATCAATAAAACCGCTGTGCATATTGAGCAAAATGGTTTTGATGATAAATTCTTTCACTTGAGACGGCGTGTAGGGAAACTGCACAATCAAATCTTTTTTGATTTTGCCTTTGAGTACTTCTTTGTATTTGTCAGCCAGTTCCGAAAAACGGGCCGCAAAGTCGTCCCAAACCTGTGAGGGGTTGGGGGGCAGTTTCATCCAGCAAAATTCCATCGATCTAAAAAGACGGTTGATTCTCAAATCGACGCCGATCAGATTCAACGTCCCGTTTTTTTTGGACAGATTGGGATAGCAACGGGTCCCCTCAAATGCAGAACTGGCGTAGTGAAGCACATGTTGGTAAGCAAAAAAGTTGATGTCGAGAAAAGCGGGGCGCGCCGCAGCGGGATACCACTTTCCATTGTAAAAAATAATTTGCGGATTCATGGACTTGACTTCCTTATGGGATTTGGGGATTCATGGCAAGGTGAAAAGGCGGATCAAAAAGATAGGAATATTGACCGGCGGCGGTGATTGTCCCGGTTTGAATGCGGTCATCCGTTCTGTCACACGCTGTGCCATTCACGATCATGGCTGGGAAGTTTGGGGGATTGAAGACGGCTTTGCCGGATTGATCGAAGGACGCATCCATCCTTTAACTTGGGACAGTGTCGCTGGCATTTTGACTCACGGTGGAACCATTCTTGGAACAACCAACAAAACCAATCCGTTTCTCTACGCAAAAAAGAAAAAGGGGAGACTGGTAGAATATAAAGATGCCTCCAGGCAGGCGATGAAACTTTTTAAAAGCGGGCAGTTTGATGTGCTGGTTTGCGTGGGGGGTGACGGGACCCTTTCTTATGCAAAACGTTTTGCCAAAGAGGGTCTTCCGATCGTTGTGATCCCGAAAACCATTGATAATGATGTCCCCGCGACAGAACGAACGGTCGGTTTTTACACAGCCGTCGACACAGCTACAGAGGCGATCGACAAACTCTACACCACGGCGGCCTCTCATCACCGGGCCATGATTATCGAGGTGATGGGGCGTGATGCCGGCTGGCTCGCCTTGGCCTCCGGTTTGGCCACGGGGGCAAGCATTATTTTGATTCCCGAATTTCCTTTCGATATCAAAAAAATCTGCGACCGGGTGATGCAGCGCTCTTCCGTGGGGCGCCGCTTCACTATCATCGTTGCCGCGGAAGGGGCGCATCAAGCCGATGGGAAAAAAATCTTCCAACGCAAAACGGATGATGTGACCCAGCCTTTAAGATTGGGGGGGATTGGACAGTGGTTGTCGGTGCAGATTGAAAAAATGACCGGGATTGAATCGCGCTCGGTCATGCTGGGGCATATTTTAAGAAGCGGTTCCCCCATTTATATGGATCGTCTTTTGGCAACGACATTCGGCTGTGAGGCGGTCCATCGTTTGGCAACCGGAGAAAAAAATATGATGATGGCTTGGGGGAAAGGGGCGCTGACTTCCATTCCTTTAAAACATATTCCGGATGGTATTCGTTTGGTTCCCAAAAATCATCCCTGGATTGACGCGGCCCGCTCTATGGGCGCGCTCTTTGCGGAAAGTGTTTTGTAATTTCAGGGGAGAGGTTGAGTGAGTGGTGTTTTGCCAGATGCGCCAGGTTGTCCCACGTCCCCACATCCGACCAGACAAAAGAGGAAGGAAGGACCATCAGTTCTTTTGTCTTTTCCATAATAGCGTAATCGATCGAGATTGAAGGGGCCTTTTCGAAAAACGCGTCCATGGATGCCGCCGATTGCAGCAAGGCAAACATTTCCGGCTGATGCCGCTCAAAAAGTTCCAGCATTTTGACGGCGGGATAGACAAAGATGCCGCCATTCCACAGATAATTTCCTTCACGGAAATAACGTTCGGCTGTCTGCCGATCCGGTTTTTCGACAAAAGTGGCGGTGGGGAGATGGATGTAGCCGTATTCCGGAGAGGGACGGGTCGGTTGCATGCCAATCAAAACAATTTTTTGAGACTCTTGCGCCTTTAAAAGAGCCGTTTCCAGACATTTTAAAAAAGGGGAGGCCTTTGCAACAAAGTGATCCGCGGGGATGGCCGCGATCAGGGCTTTCTTGTTTTGGCGCCACACATGCCGCGTTACCCATGCCAGGCAGGGGGCCGTGTTTTTTTTCTGCGGTTCATCGAAGATATTTTCCCTCGGGATTTCGGGGAGCTGTTCCTGCAGCAGGGAAAGATGACGCCGGTTTGTACCCACCATCAGGCGATCTTTATCAAATATCTTGTTTAATCGGGCATAGGTCTGTTGCAGAAGGCTTTTTTTCGGATCGATAAGATTTAAAAACTGCTTCGGTCTTTCCGGCGTGCTTAAAGGGGCAAAGCGGGTCCCTTCGCCGCCGGCCATGATCAATGCGTAATGGTTGTGGTTACTCATTGTGATCTGTCAGATATTTTCTCAAGGTGTTCCAGTCAATCCCTAAAATTCCATAAAATTCCCTGCCAAGCAAGGCTGTCGTAGCCCAGTCAATATGTCAGGGTAGGTGACAGGGTATTTTGTTTCCATGGTATGATTCCTTCTTTCATTTTTGGGGTATCCCTCAGATCGTTTGCGTCCGAGATCGTTTGTCTATGGGCCTTTAATTGAATTGTTT
>JAUYJH010000085.1 GCA_030688705.1 Deltaproteobacteria bacterium | reverse complement strand
TGTCTCCCCTACCCCGCATCAGAAACAGAAGCCAAAGGGTCGATGGAATTATCGCTCCGCTGGGCTGCCCGCTCTTTGAAGGCCAAAACCAACGGCCAAGCGTTGTTCGGCATTGTTCAGGGAGGAATGTATCCTCACTTGCGGAGGGAATATATTGAAAAACTCGTGGACCAAGGACAATGGACCAAAAGCTAAAAATTTCGATGGTTATGCCATCGGTGGGCTCTCCGTTGGGGAGCCGATACCGCAAATGTATGAAATGACCGATGTCTGCACCGAGCATATGCCCCAAGATAAACCCCGTTATCTGATGGGAGTCGGTATGCCTCAAGATCTAATCGAATGCATCGACCGCGGCATCGACATGTTCGACTGCATTTTGCCGACGCGCAACGCCCGGCACGGCACTATTTTTACCTCGACCGGCACGCTTCACCTGCGCAACGAACCCTTCAAAGAAGACCCAAGGCCTTTGGATGAAAATTGCGACTGCGCCACCTGCAAAAACTATTCCCGAGCGTATCTGCGCCATTTGACCGTCGCCAAAGAAATTTTGTCGGCAAGGCTCTGTACGCTTCATAACTTGCATTATTATTTGCGCTTGATAAGTGATGTCCGCTTGGCTATTGAGCAGGACCGATATAGCGAGTTTAAAAAAGATTTTTACTCAAGAATGTCATCCTGAGTGAAACGAAGGATCCCGGGATTCTTCGCTACGCTCAGAATGACAAACCAAACAGGAGACTCTATGACACAAGCAATCTTAGGCATGGCCCAAACCCCGCAAAACGGAGCGTCCGGAGGACAGCCACAGGGAAATTTTCTGATGACCTTCGCCCCGCTCATCATCATCTTCGTCATTTTTTATTTTCTGTTGATTCGTCCGCAGAAAAAACAGCAGAAAAAAATGCAGGAGATGCTCTCCGCTCTTCGCAAGGGGGACAACGTCGTCACACGCGGCGGCATTCACGGCAAAATCACCGGCATCGCCGACAATGTTTTGACGGTTGAAATTGCCAACAACGTGAATATCAAGGTCAGCCGCGAGGCCATCATCAACGTAACTCCGGGCGCCTAAAAAATCCGATGAATCCAGGGCTGAAATGGAAATTATGGGGGATGCTGGGGCTTATTATCCTGGCTCTCTACGCCCTTGCCCCAACCTTTCTCGGTTTTTCGCAGATTCGTGAAGTTTTCAAGACCGAACAAAAAACCCTCCCTTGGTATGTAGATTTGTTTCCGGAAAAAGGCCTTAATCTCGGTTTGGATCTCCGGGGGGGCATTTACATTGAGTTGGATGTTCAGGTGGAAGAGGGGCTCGCCACAAAACTTGATTTGCTCACGCAAGACGTGGTCAGAGACCTTAAAAGCCGCGATGTGGAACCCCTCCGCTGGACGCGCGATGACAAAGCCCTTTTTGTCACGTTTTTTTTCAAAAACGATGCCGACTTGCAGGCCGCTCTCAAACTGGCGGCCAAAGATTACAAGGGGGCGCTGGACCGCGGCCAAATTGTTGCGGGCGATCAACCGTCCGTCCGTTTCTTTCTGACTCCCGATTATGAAAAGCAGATCCGCAAAGATGTCGTCTCACAGGCGGTGCAGGCGGTCAGAAACCGGGTCGATCGCTACGGACTCGCGGAACCGACGGTGCAGAGAATGGGGACAAGCCGTATTGTGGTGGAACTCCCCGGCGTGAAAGACCCTGACCGGGCCTTAAAAATCATCCAGCAGGCAGGCAAGCTGGAATTCAAGATCGTCAACAGCACGGTCAACCAGACAGAACTCGGCAACTGGATTGCCGCGGCCAGACAAGAGAAAAAACTGGCCATCGGGTATTCCGCGGAAGAGGTACAAAAGTTGAATGAGGCTTTGAAACCAAAACTCCCCGAAGGGACCGAGGTTGCTTTTGAGATCGCCCGAGACCCTTCAACCGGTACGGTCACGCAGGCGATCCCCTATCTTTTGGACAAAACGGCCTATGTAACCGGGGACATGCTCAAAAGCGCGCAGGTACAGGTGGACCCGCAATCGTCCGAGCCTTATGTCAGTCTCACTTTCAACCCTGTCGGGGCCAAAAATTTCGGTGAATTAACCAAGGCCCATGTCAAAGAACTTTTGGCGATCATGCTCGATGGGAATGTCGCCAGCGCCCCGCAGATTCGCGAGCCGATTCTGAACGGCCAGTGCAAAATTGATCTCGGCGGCAATCTCGACCGCGAGACACAGCTCAAAGAGGCAAAAGATTTGACATTGGTTTTGCAAGAGGGGGCCCTGCCGGCGCGATTGAAAGAGGCGACCAAAACGGTGATCGGCCCCACATTGGGGGAAGACTCGATCGCCAGAAGCCTTAAAGCCATTTATATCGGCACGTTCCTCGTCGTGATTTTCATGGTCTTCTATTACAAATGGTCGGGGCTTTTGGCCGATATCGCCGTGGTCTTAAACACACTGTTTATTTTTGCCCTCTTGGCCATGTTTCAGGCGACTCTTACCCTTCCCGGCATGGCGGGGATCGCCCTGACTATCGGTATGGCGGTCGATGCCAACGTTCTTATTTTCGAGCGGATTCGGGAAGAACTGGCGGCGGGGCAGATGCCCAAAGCCGCGGTTGCGGCCGGCTATTCCAACGCCCTGCGGGCCATCATCGATTCTAATTTGACGACCATCATCGCCGGAGTGGTTTTGTATCAATACGGCACCGGCCCCGTCCGCGGGTTTGCCGTGACGTTAATGATAGGACTGGTTTGCAATATTTTCACCGCCGTCGTTATGACAAGAAGCGTTTTCGAGTATTTTTTGACCGTGCGGAAGATTGAAAAAATAAGCGTGTAAACTTTTATGAAACTTTTCAAACAGGTCCCCAACTTTCCTTTCGTCAAAAACCGTTTTATTTTTATGGCCCTTTCCGGCCTGATCGTCTTGGCCAGCATTTTTATTTTGGCGACAAAAGGCCTGAATTACGGCACCGATTTTACCGGAGGCGTTAAACTGCAATACAAATTTGACAAAGCGGTTACCGAGGATGAAATTCGCAATATTCTTTCCGGCTTGGGACTTAAAGAGGCCTCGGTAGTCCGTTACGGCGAGGCCGAAGAAAACCGTTTTGTGATCCGTCTGGCCAAGCCGACGGAAGAAAACCTGACCGTTTCCACTACACTAACCCCCGCCTTTGCAAAAGCCTTGGGCGAAAGCAGTATCACGCTGGAGCAAGAAGAGGTGGTCGGCCCCAAAGTGGGAGAAGAGCTCCGCAAAAAAGGGATGCTGGCGGTGCTGGTTTCTTTGGCCTGCATGCTGATCTACATCGGCTTTCGTTTTGATTTTCATTTTGCCCCGGGCGCCTTGGCCGCCCTGTTTCACGATGTTTTACTGGCCCTTGGGGCCTTTGCCCTGCTTCAGTTGGAGTTTAATCTCACGGTGTTGGCGGCCATCCTGACCATCGTCGGCTATTCGATCAACGATACGATCATCGTCTTTGACCGCATCCGTGAACACTCAAAACAAATCGATCCCGATTCACTGGAAGAAGTGGTCAACCGGAGCATCAATGAAACCCTTTCCAGAACGGTGATCACTTCCTTGACCGTCTTTTTTGTCGTCTTGACCCTCTATCTTTTCGGCGGGGCCACCATCAAGGACTTTGCCTTCGCCTTCATGATCGGCATTATCACCGGCACCTATTCCACCTTTTCAATCGCCTGCCCCATTTATGTCAGTCTGTATAAGTGGATACCCGGGCGCAAATAGTTCCTCGGAGGAAAAGTGCAAAAGACATGGCGGCTTTTACCCGCAAATCCGGATGGGCAGAAACTTCTGGCGTCGTCGCTTGGCATCTCGCCTGTTATCGCCCAAATACTGATCAATCGCGGCATCGATTCGGTGGAGACAGCCCGTTTTTTTCTCTCCCCGTCGCTTAAAAATCTTCCCCAACCTTTTTTTCTCCCCAACATGGAAAGGGGGGTGGAACGGATTCTTAAAGCGATCCGGGAAAAAGAGACTATCGCCATTTACGGAGATTATGATGTCGATGGTTTGAGTTCCGCCGCCCTTTTGAGTCTTTTTTTTAGAGAGATCGGCGTTGCCACTCTGGTGCATATTCCCGACCGGCTCAAAGAAGGCTACGGATTGCAGGGCAAGGCGCTCGACTCGCTTAAAGAGAGGGGGGCCAAGCTTGTCATCACGGCCGATTGCGGCACTAAATCACACGCGGCCCTGCAACACGCCAAAACAATCGGCCTTGATGTGATTGTGACCGACCATCACGCACTCGACCAGGAATCGTCTCCCGCTTTTGCTTTCATCAATCCCCAGCTTCTTCCCAATGGCAGTTTGGGACAAGAGCTGGCCGGCGTCGGCGTCGCTTTTTTTCTGCTGATGGCCCTGCGGCAAAAAATGCGGGAACAAAAACTTTTTGAAAACGGTGAGCCCAATTTGAAGCAACATTTAGATCTCGTGGCCCTGGGAACCATCGGCGACATGGCCCCGTTGATCGGCATCAATCGCATTCTGGTCTCTTTCGGTCTCAAAGAACTGGCACAAACAAAAAAACCGGGACTCATTGCCCTAAAAGAAATTGCAAAACTGGAAAAAGAGACAACACTGGATTGCTCCGATATCGGCTTTCGATTGGCCCCGCGCATCAACGCGGGGGGGCGCATCGCGCAGGCGCAATTGGGCCTAAATCTTTTGTGCAGTGATGATCTGGAAAGGGGCCGGGGACTCGCCAAAATTTTGGACCAATGCAATTCAGACAGGCAAGGGATGCAGGAAAAGCAGGTCCGCCAGGCCATTGAAATGGCCTCGCAAAAAGAGACGCAATTCGGACTGGTGGTTGCCTGCAAAGATTGGCATCCGGGAATTGTGGGGCTGGTGGCTTCAAAATTGACCGATCATTTTTATTGCCCTTCGATCGCATTGAGCATTGAGGGCGATTTTGCGCGGGGTTCCGGGAGAAGCATCGCCGGAATTCATATTGTCGAAATTCTGGAAGAATGCGCCGATCTTTTGGAACAATTCGGGGGACACGCCGCCGCCGCCGGATTAACCCTTCGCGCGGAAAATCTCGAAAAATTTGAAGAGCGTTTTAAAACCGTTTTGAGAAAAAAAACAGCGGAAGAAGCGTATACCCGAAGCATCAAGGTCGATTGCGAATTAAAATTGGCGGACATTGACGATCGCCTGCTCAAAGAACTGGAATCTTTAAAACCGTTCGGCATCAAAAATCCCGAACCGGTTTTTTTGGGGAAATCGCTCCATTTAAAAGAATCAAAAATCGTGGCGGAAAAACATCTCAAATTCAAAGTGGCGGATGATCTCAATCAGCTTGATGCCATCGCCTTTAATATGGGAGATTTGCACCCTTTCAAACAGGAAAGGGGAGATTTGGTCTTTGCGGCTCAATGGAATATTTGGCGAGATGTTCGCATAATCCAGTTAAAAATTAAGGATTTAAAACATTGACACGGTGCGTAAAGAAAGGCACTATGGGACGGAACATAAAAGAAAGGGGTTGTTTATGAAAAGAAAAGCAAAGAGGGGAAACGGCGGTTTTCTTGGCACGCTGGAAAGACAGGCTTCCATCGCCTACAAGAAATTCCACCTTTCCAAAGAGGTGAAACATTATGCCGACGGCATTGTCCATACGCTGACCCGTGCCGATTTTCTGCCTAATAAGAACAGGCTGATCCGCGAGGCAAGGCACAACATGGAAAAATTCGTCAAAAAAATCCAGAAGAGCCATGTCGCCTCCCGCGCGATGGATTTAGCCGCCGACAAGGGAAATGAATTTTTAAGCCTTCTTAATTTTCCGACAAAAAAAGATGTGCTAAGGCTCAACGCCCGTTTGAACCAGATTGAAAAACGGCTTAAAGGGCTGAAAGTGCACACGCCCCGCCACTCATAAAATGGATAGAGCGGTCGTCTTATTATCGGGGGGGTTGGATTCCTATCTTTCGTGCGCGTTTGCGCTAAAACAACACGAAGTGGTTTTGGGCCTTACTTTTGATTACGGCCAGAAAGCGGCCGGAAAAGAAATCGCGGCCGCCCGTAAAATGGCGCAACACTGGCGCTTTCGGCATCAAGTCATTGAACTGCCGTGGCTTAAAAATCTGGGGGAATCGGCCCTGACATCCTCCAGAGTCCTTCTCCCAAAGTTTCACGATCCTGCAAAACTGAAAGAAAAAAAGACCTGCGAAAAATCAGCCGAGGCGGTCTGGGTCCCCAACAGAAACGGGGTCTTTATCAACATTGCCGCCGCTTTTGCTGAAAGTTCGGGTGCCAGCTGGATTGTCACCGGTTTCAACCGTGAAGAGGCCGCTACGTTTCCCGATAACACTTCGGATTACGTGCACCGCGTCAACCGGGCCTTGGAGCTCTCCACTCTTTTGATCCCCTCCAAAGTCAAAAGCTATGTGCAGGATATGAATAAAAAAGAGATGGTGGCCGAACTCGCCCAACTCAAACTGCCGTTCGATCTTTTCTGGAGCTGTTATCTGGGCGGGGAAAAAATGTGCGGCGTCTGCGAATCGTGCGCCCGCACTTTGGCGGCCTTCAAAGAAAATGAATTAACGGAAAAAATCCGGCATCGGTTTGCTATTTGATGAGGCGAAGGAAAGGTTTCTTTCCCGGTTTCGTCCCTCCACTGCCGTGGGTCTGCCTCTTCTCGTGCAAGGCGCGATAACCTTCCATCTCCGCCGCATCCCGCCCCGAGGGACGCGCGTTTTCGAAAAACGCAGTCATGTCTCTTGAAAGACGGCTCCAAAATGGAGAAGTGGCGAAATTCATTGTTTGAATGTGAATCCGCTCCGCTTTTTGCCGCATCTCCTTCCCTTTTTTTTCTGCCTTTACAGAAGAAAACATATCCCCTGCGGCAAAATAGGCTCTGGCCGATTTTTCAAAAAGGACTGCCGCTACCGTCACCTCTTCTGCTCTTTTCCGATTCGCATAAATCGTGGTGGCTATAAAATAAGCATCGGCTTCCCGATGGTAATAGTCCGCGGCCTCTTTCAGATCGCCGCGCATTCTGTAAACATCTGCAACCCTTCCATACTTTTCGGCCACATCCAAACGAGTGCCAAAAAGACGGCTGTACCAAATGCCCTGGAGAAAAACTTTTGGATTTGCATGAGCGGCATGTTGCAGGTTGCGTGCGACATCACTTGGAACAAAAATGTCTTTTTGTATCCCCATCAAGTGGGCAACGGATCGATCCACCGCTTTTTGATAATCATTCTCCCTGGTGACTGGGATCGATCTTAAACCGACGGCAATTTCTTTTAATTCGATTTCGCCATCTCCCATGGTCATCCCGCGCAAATAATGCCGCAAAGGACTGGACCATTGGACAGTGCGAAGCCCCTCTCCAGATAACGATTCAGAAAGGACAGGAAGGAGAGTCCTTAAGGCATGATGATCCTCTATTTCAAGAGGTCCATAACCACGGCAGGCCTCCATCAACCCCGCGGGGCCGGTGAGAAGCATGCTGGAAAAAATCCCCAGGGGAACGCTACTGCTCAATGAAATCATATGTCTCGCTTATGCCCTCCAATTTTGTTTTCGTCAAAAAGAGAAAAAAGTTGCTTCAAACCTTCCAGAATGTGTCATATGGTGCCAGGCACCGGGTGACACTTTTTATGAAATCAAAGCTTCAGTGGCTACCCAAGCCACTTACCTATAACGGAATGCAGTTAAAATCCAAGTGGATTCAGGAAGTTAGCGGTCTTGAAGGGAATGCTGTTGTTGCTTTTTCAGGCCCCGCAGACGTCCCGATTGAGAACATGGTCGATCTGGAAGATGTCGCCCGCAATGCACCGATCTATTCTGAAGCAATGCTGCATTTTATTTGCGAGATTTTTGACAAGGATCTTGAAAAGATGGTTTTGCGCCAGCGGCTTTTGATAGCCATTCTCCATGAAACCCTTCTGGAATTCCCGCAATGCTCTAAAATTGCGCGCCGTGGCGATGATCTCTACGACGGTGATGCCAAGCTCTCGGTTTCTATTGCCACCTCATCCCCTGTTTCTTGTTTGATCCACACCGGCATCAATATTTCTCACGAAAATACACCGGTTTTGACGAAGGGGTTGAAAGATTATGAGATCAATCCACAAAAATTGGGAGAAGAAATCATGCACCGTTTCGTAAAGGAACTTTCCGAAATCGACCACGCCACCACAAAAGTCCGCCAAGTCCTTTGATGATCCGGTGCGACCCTTTTTTAGTCTTACATATACGATTTTTTCGCTTCATACGCCCTCCTTCCTGCGCTTTAACGAATTTTCAAACTCAATCCTCGGCCATTTTGGACAGCGTCTCTCTCACTTGCTGCCGGGGAATGGCGGCGGGTGGCTCGAGGCTGCTTTCCCCGAGCGAACCCTGAAAACCCGTGAACGCACATGACTCTATCCGACTGCACCCAGTGGACACCGCAGGCGACGATGGCTCATGATTATTCCCTCAAAGGGTTTTATGGGTGAGGAGGGGAAAGAGCCGTGGAGACAGGACCCGCCGCATCACAATGCGGATAAGATCATATATGTAAGGCGGTGGGTCAGAGAGCCAAGGTCTTTGACATCCATAAATAGGTATAGTAGCCAAACCTCATGCTTACACGCGAGGCCTATCAGGAAAAGGAAAAGGAATTTTTAGCCCCGTATGCCCAGCTTTCCTCAACAAGCCTTGGAAGAAAACATAAAGAAGACGAATGTGTCTTTCGCCCCTGTTTTCAGCGCGACCTAGACCGGATTGTCCACTCCACCGCGTTTCGTCGGCTTGAATATAAAACACAGGTTTTTATCAATCACGAAGGCGATTACTATCGCACACGCCTCACGCACAGTCTGGAAGTCAGCCAGATTTCGCGCGGCATCTCAAGAATGCTGCAGCTTAATGAAGACCTAGCGCAAACAATCGCCTTGGCGCACGACTTGGGCCACACACCGTTTGGCCATGCGGGCGAGGCGGCCATGCACACCCTCATGGAAGATGCCGGCGGGTTTGAACACAACAAACAGAGTTATCGCGTCGTCACACAATTGGAAGAGCGCTATCCAAACTTTCCCGGTTTAAATTTATCTTTTGAAGTGCTGGAAGGCATTTTGAAACACCAAACGGAATACGACAAGCCTTTGGAGGATGCCGATTTCCAACGGGTTGGTTTTGCCACGATGGAAGCGCAAGTCGTCAACTTTGCCGACGAGATTGCTTACATGAACCACGATTTAGATGACGGCCTCCAATACGGCATGCTTACTTTTGAATCTTTGAAAGAGGTCGCACTTTGGAGTGAAACCTTTGGTGATATTCAAAAATCGATTCCCGATGCACCGGACAAAGTCAAACGTTTCCGCACTATCAGCCGGCTGATTCATAATCTGGTCGATGATCTCCAGACCGAAACCCGAAAGAATATCGCGGAGAAAAAAATCAAAACACTTGAGGATGTCCGCTCAAAAGGAAAAAAGATCGTTGCTTTAAGCCCAAACATGCAGAAAAAGACGGCGGAACTCAAAAAATTCCTTTATGAAAATATGTACCTCCACTGGCGCGTGGTGAGAATGGCGGAAAAAGCCAAACGGACCATCACCGATCTTTTTCAAGCCTACATCGCCAATCCCAGAATTTTACCCGAAGAATTTTACACGCGAGTCAAAGACGGTAAAGAAACCAAACGCCACATCTGCGACTACATCGCCGGCATGACCGACCGCTTCGCCATGCAGGAACATAAAAAATTATTTGATTTGGAGGAGAGGGTATGACACGCAATTTTCACATCGGCATCATGGGAAATCTTTTTTCGGGAAAGACCACCCTCATGCAGGCCCTTTCCAAAGACCCGTATAAAAATGCATTATCAATGATCATGGACGGGGCAGACGTTTATCCTTTTTCAGAGCGGGTGGAAAAGGGTTCCTTGGCCGATGAATGTCTCAAACTTTTTTATCAAGACCGCGTCGCCAATATCTTTCCGACCGAGATTGCCTTTTTATACATGCGCACCCTGCAACAGAGAGAAATTCGTCATTTGATGACCAAAGAAAATCATCGCGGCGTGATTGTCATTGAAGACCGCCCGTTTATTGATGGGCCTGAAGTTTTTGTGCAGAGAATGATTCAGTCGGGGGAGATGCCCAAGGCCCACGCGATGCTCTACAAAACGATGCTCAAACAGGTGTTGCATAATGAACATATCCGGATGCCGGATTTGATGGTTTATCTCCGTTCTGAACCCGACCTGCTTGAAAATCGCCGCGAAAAAAGGGCCTCTGAAGGGGATCACTACGCCGCCTCCATAGCCCCCGGTTATTTGAAAGAGATTCATGAATGTTATGAACAGCTCGTTACCAACTGGAAAAAAATTCTCCAGCGCTACATGGAGATGGCGATCGTCCCCCCCGACATCGATCTGATTATTTTGCCGGCAGAAATCGATATGGAAGAGCATCCTGATTACGTTCATGTTGTGGCAGGGACCATCCGTGAAAAAGTAAGGAGGATGGTCGCCGCCCGGAGGAATAATTTATGAATCTGGTTGCCGATGAAACTATCCCAAAACACAAACTAGCCAATCGGCTGACCTCTGTGGAACGCCGTTTGACCGAGCGCTTTGCCCAAAACAAAATCCTAATCGCCTGTGTCGGCAATATCGGCACCGGCAAAAGCTCACTCGTCAAATATCTGGCCTTTAATACAAGCATGAATGCCCTTTTTGAACTCCCCGACGAAGGCTTTGAAGATTATCTTCCCGGAAATGATGCCGTCCATAATCTTTTGACCACTTCCAAAGAGACGGCCAAAAGAAC
>JAUYJH010000040.1 GCA_030688705.1 Deltaproteobacteria bacterium | reverse complement strand
CCTTTGTAAAGCCACGAATAAATCCAATAGGCGGCCAGTATTTTTTTGGTGTATCGCTGGGTTTCGTTGTATGGAATTTCTTCAATAAATTCAATTGATTCCATCTTTTTTCGCCGGCTCAACCACCGGCTCACCGCCTCTTCCCCGGCATTATATGCCGCAACGGCAAAAACGGTTTGTTCCTCAAAAAGTTTCTCCAAAAACGCCAGATAAAAGACCCCCAGTTTGAGATTCATTTCGGGCTTTAGGATATCGACCAGATGAAACGGTTTTATTTTGGCCGCCTTGGCCAAAAAAAGGGCTGTTTGCGGCATCAATTGGGCAAGCCCTATGGCCCCAACGGGAGAAACAACCGATTCCCGAAAATGCGATTCCTGGCGGATCAAGGCAAAAACAAGATAGGGATCGATTTTTCTCTTTTTTGATTCTTTTCGCACGGCATCTTCAAATTTTTCCGGAAATGTTTTTTCCCATTTCTCTCTGTTGTCATCGGCAAACCATTGTGCCTCCATAAAATGCAGGGCCTCTTTTTCTTTCGGGTGCAATTCAAAAAGGCTCAAAAACCCGTAATAGGTCCTTGGAAATTTTTCCGTCAACAATTGGAATAACGATTCCGCTTTTTCTTTTGCACCCCGTTTTTTAAGAATCTGCGCTTTCCAATAGAGGGCTTGCGGATAAAAATCGCTTCTTTTGGAAATCATCTCCCAATTGTTTTGGGCATGGACATAATCATTCATCTGAAAATAACACCAGCCGCGCCACCAGATGGCCTCTTGCCCGCTCAAATGTTTGGACCACCGCACACCTTCTTTGTAGTTTCTCGCCTCGAGCGCCGTCTTAAAAGCGCGCCAGAGGAGTCTTTTTTCGATTGTTTTTCCGTGAACCTGATCTATCAATTTTTGATAGGTGATCAGCGCTTCATCATAACGCTTAAGCCTTACCAACAGCATCGCCTCTTTCATGATACTCTCCTGCCGCCTCTTTTTTTTGTCTGTTGTCTTGATGATCCCGCGAAAAAGGGCCAACGATTCCCCGTATTTTTTCAGCCCCATCAGCGCCTGCGCCTTCAAAAATAAGACCTCTTCATCATCGGGGGGATAATCCATCAGCGCCATCCACGCCTCTTCAAACCAGCGATAGCCGATGAGCTTTTCGATCTCTTTCAAATCGGTCGGCTTGGAATCCAAAATGGCGATGTTGGGGGGAATGGATGCGGCAAAAGCGGGGAGGGGAGAAAAAAGACCATGGACAAAGGACCATGGACAAAGGACTAAAAACAGGATTAAGGATTTTTTATTATTTTTATGTTTTAGGTCCATTGTCCCTGGTCCATAGTCCTCGGTCCTAAAATGAGGTTCCAAACTGCAAAATAATCATGCCATATTTGGCGGAAGTGCTTGTCAAACGGTCGTTAAACGCCGTAAGCCGGTCCCGATTGGTGACAACAACGGCGTAACCGAAGCGTCCCGTGATGGGGAGCCCGTGGCCCAGCACAAAATCTCCCTGCAATTCGGTGCCGACCCCCAGCATAAATTTGTCGAAAAAATTGCTGAAGCTATTATGGTCATTGGCCGTCTTGTTCCACGTATCTCCATAATCCCCAAAAAAAGCGGCGTGCAGGTTTTTGATAAAGAAGGGCCACGTGCCGGGGCCATGCTGGGGAGAAACAATCGGAAGCCGGTATTCGGCCGAAAGAACCATGGCACGATCACCGCTGAACGCGGCAACGGGGAGGCCGCGCAAACTATAATAACTGCCGCCGGGCGAACCGGTCAGCGTCCCTTCCCCCAAATCACCGCCCAGAGTAAAGGTGCCGGGAACAAACTGGTCTCCTTGCGCCAGACCGCCGGCGCCGCGCAGGGCGATCACATGATTATTCCCCAGAGGAATATACTGGCGCAGATCTCCCATATAGACCCGCTGTTCGTTTTTTTCCGCCGAGCCGAGTTTTGCGTCAGAGGCGATGATCATGGCCCGAAATTTCGTCCCTTTTTCAGGAACGCTGATCGATGCGGGGAAAGCCTCGGTATGACCGAATACATAAGCGAACCCAACCCCTGCATACCTCCCCAGATTAAGGGCTGCCGCTTCACCGGGCAAAATATTGGTGATGGGATTGCGGTCTTCAAAAAAATAGGAGGCCCCCACCCCCTGCCTTGTCCCCAGGGGAATCGAAAAAAACCCGCGGGTATTTCGCCGTTGCTCATAAAAATGGTACGAGTTGCCGTTTGTAAACCGGAGCGTTCCGTAGTCAACCGCGCTTGAATTGATGCCGATTCCGAAGGTGGGAAGATAGCGGCTGAAGGCGTATTGTCCAAAATAACCGAGGAAACTGGCGCCGCTCCGATAGCTGACCCCCCCAAACCAATTGTGATAACGCAAAGGATCACTGCCACCGGTGGCTCCCGTTGCCAAAAACCCGTCGTCCAAAAAGGCGAACCCCGGCAGAACAAACCGCGGCAAAAAAAGCGACTTGCCGAAGGGGGAGTATTTTTTTGGACTAGGGACCATGGACTGTGGACCATGGACCGAGGACCCGACATCTAATTCATCGCTATCTTCAATTTTTTTTCTATTTTCCTTTTTAGTCTTCTGTCTTCGGTCTTTTGTCCCTGGTCCCTGGTCCTTGGTCCCTGGTCCCTGGTCCTTGGTCCCTGGTCCTTGGTCCCTGGTCCTCGGTCCTTGTGTAATCTTTCGAACATCATATCCCTCTCCGTTGTAATAGCGTGTCAGCAATTCACCGGATGCATTCACGGTCGGCTCAAAAACGCCTGTCGGCACCCGCGTCACGCGATGCGTGATTTTCGAATCCCAGTCATAGGAATAAAGATTATTCACCCCGTCGGCGTCCGAGCTGAAAATAATCCGCCGCCCATCGGCGGTCCAGACCGGCCGCGATTCAACGTGAAGCCCGCTCTTTGTGACATGCCGGTTAAAAGAGCCGTCGCTGTTATAGGCCGCCAGTTCCCACCCGATGTTGTTGCGAAACCGAACGACCGCAAACATCGAACCATCGGGCGAATAGCGCATGTTGGCAAACTGGGTAAAGGGTTCGGGCGGCAAGACCAGATCGATGGTCTCTTTGGTCTCCATATCGTAGAGCTTGAGCGTATCGGTTCCGTTTTGGCTTGCTGAAAACAAAATCTTTTTTCCGTCCGCCGTAAAGTCGGGGTCTTTGGCTCTGGCGCCGTGGGTCAGTCTTTTCAATTTTTTATTTTCAATATCAAAACGATAAAGGTCGTAATAGCGGTTGTAACCTTTAAAAGTGGAAATGGATGAAAAAACGACCGACCCGCCATCCGGAGCGAAAGAAATTTGTGTCGGAATTTTAACAGAAATTTTCTCTTTTTTTCCGGTTTCCAGATCTTTCAACCACAAAATGGGGGCCCGTTTCGGATTGGTCACCACATACGCCAGCTTTTTGCCATCCCTTGAAAAGGTGGGGAGATAAAAAGAATCGTATTTTTTCCCCGCCAGCACCGTTTCGGCCTCGGTGATCCCCTTCATCTTGAGCTGTTCTTCCCACGCCTCATATTCCATGCGGAGTTCTTGCTGCCACTCCCGCCACAATGCGTAGAAACTTTTGCCGAAGGCTTTTTTGGCGGCGTGATTGACGGCGCCGATCAACATCGAACGCTGGGTCACCCGATTGAATTTTTGGAGTTTCTCTTCGCCAAAGCGTTTCTCCAAATATTGGAGGAATTTGACGCCAAAAATATAAGGCGTTTGCCCCGCGGGCCATTTCCATTGCAGACCATCGGCCCGATCAATCGAGGGAAACTCGTTTTGCAAAATGGCGGTTCTCACCAGCATTTCACTGTAAGCCGCCCGCCCCCGGCCCCCTTTGGTTTCATTAGTCTCTTCAAGAGTCGCCATCCCCTCCTTGACCCAGTTGGGGGTCATGGCGGCGGGCGAAATGAGCTTGCCGAAAAGATAGTGCCACGGCTTCCAAAAACCGCCGTAGGCATCCAGATGCAGAATATGGGTATATTCATGCGTGATAAGGGTTTTAAGCCAATTATCGTAGGTGGAAAGAGAACTCTCCGGCTCCGGAGGAACAATCCGCAACAAAATCCAATTATAAGGAAGGGTGCTGGCCAAACCGTTGGCCTCATCATGATTGTCGGTCAGAATAACTTCGGTTCTCCCCCACGGCTTCCATTGCAATTGGGGCGTCAACTCTTCGTAAGCCTCTTCAAACAGACCCGCGGCTTTTTGGGCCACTTCTTCCGAGTTTTGATAGTAGTGAATGGAAAAATGGGGGGTCTTGATCGTCCGCCAGCCGTAATAGGGATAAAAATTTCCGGCATGGGCCGGCAGACAGACAAAAAATGTGACGATGAGACAAAAAAAAGACCCCAAAAGCTTTCGCATTTGGGGGGGAAGATATCAAACTCCTCTTATTTTACAACCTGAATGAACGGCTTCAGCTTAGAATAGCCCTCGCGGACCCATTTGGCCTCAAAGGGAAAGCCATCTTCATCGGCGTCGCCGTCGGTATCGATGAAAATGGGATTGGTAAAGGCCCATGCGGGGGCGCCGACATTTTCATCGGCGTGAAACAAATCTAATTTCAAAGGATCAAAATTTTCCGGATTCGTTTTGCCGTCTTTTAAAACATCCGGCACAACGGGGAATAAAGAACGATAGCCTTCCGTTCCGGGAGTCCCCTTGGCGGCAACCACCACCCACGTGTCTTCTTTGACGTTGATCGTCATCTCGACATCGGCCGTAATTTTTCCATCCTTTTGTTTCCAATTTTTAAGAGATCCGTCCGAGAGTTTGTATTTTTGGACGGCATCAAAGGTATAACGCGGCACATGATATTGTTTTGCAAATTCCCACGGACTTTCCGCCTCTCCCCGCATGGCAAAGCGCCCGCTGTCTTCCGCCGGCAGGGGTTCCGTGTTGGCGTAAATTTCGATTGTGTCAAACCAGGCCCAATCAGGGGCCTCTACATGGATTGTAAATTGTATCGATTTGCCTTCAATTATTTCTCCGACACCCACTTCTTTTCCTTTTTCATTTTTTGCGGTCATCATGATAAACGGCCCGGCCGAGACCACCACCCGGCGATTATTGATATTCCGGGTGTAAATATTTTCATCGATCGCGCTGAAACTTTCTCCAAGGCCGTCTCTCGGATCGATATGCATCGCCACATAATTACGGGGCATTCCCAAGGGAGCCGATATTTCATGATGGCTGTCGGAATTGCCCGTGGCGGTTGGCATGAGACCCAGATTCAAAAGATTAAACCAGGTGGGAAGCGCCGATTCCCAAAGCTGATTGCTGTTGAGGTCGGGCCCGATCACCACTTCTATGGCGGTAAAATTATCAAGAATGAGTTCGGATTCGTTCATGGTGTAGGGGGGGGCAGGGGCTCGGTTGGTCGGTGCGGAAAGGCGTCTTTCAATCGGGTCGGCGTAGGAGACAAATGCCGGAACGCCGAATTTTTCCTCGTAAATCGGGGTGGTCAGCCACCCCGCCGCAACCGGAAGACCGCTTGGAGAATCGGAAATATGATTGATCTGAATCACCTCTTCGCCCGGGTCTTTTAAAATTTCATTCACAATTTGTCTCGGCGAAAGGGAATAGTCGGGGGCCGTGGATACCTCATCCAACGGGTGCATCGACCAGTCTAGAGCGCCATGATCGACATCGTCAAAATCGGGTGTCAGAGGAAAGGCGTGAAGATGCCCGTAATGGTTCGGCGTGATTTCATTGCCGACAATTGTCTGCACGCTGTCGGGTGCCAGCAGGCCCTGTTGCACCAATTGCCCCACCACCGGCGCAAAGTCGGTCAAAAAATCGTGGTCCGAGCTGTGGAGTACGTCCAGACCGTCGGCAACGGCGGCGATGGCGCGTCTTTCCACGCTGAAACCGCTGTCAGGGCTGTTCAAGGTATGAATATGAAAATCGGCGGCGACAAAACCGGGGGTCGCCACAACCTTCTTTAAAACAATATTCGGAATGGCAACCGTGGAAGCGTTTCCAAGGGTTACGGCCTTTTCCACAATCGAATATTCGGGCCCGTGTGAAAAAACAAACCGGTACATCCCCGGCTCCAGCGCGAACGTGTTTTGAGAAGAGAGTCCAACCCCCCCCGCCGCATTGATGATTTTGACATCGATGATGCCGAACGGCCGGGTGAACACGTTGGTGTCCGAGAAAGTTCCCCCTCCCCCGGTTTCCGGAGAGGGGTCCAGCCCCACAATGGTAAGACGGGCCGGGATTTTCATGCCGGTGGCGGCATCGGTCACACTCCCCAACTGCACGTAACCGGTCTCCCCCAATATGCAAGAAATCTCGATTCCCGCCATGCGGGTCACATCAATTTGCGCGGGGGAGCAGGTGCCGGCGCGGGCCGTGGTGTTTTGATGATACCCTTCTTTGTTGACCCAGACCTCGTATTTTCCGCTTCCGAATGCGCGGCCGGCCAAATCAGCCCCCGTCGGAATTTTTCCATGAAAACGCCCGGCCACATCGGTCACATAGGTCACGATCGTGCCGCCCCCCAATTTTTTAACCGCAACAGTGGCACCCTGAATGGGGGCGCCGCCGGCCGCCATAACCTGCCCGCTGATGGAGGCCGTGGGAACATTCAAAATATCAAGGCCCGTATCCAAAACAGAACCGGCCGTTCCATCCCCAACCACAAAATAACGGGTGATACTCCGCCGGCTTTCGGCTGGAATCACAAAATGGATTTCAGGCGCCGCATGGGAGCCGACCGGCAGAATTTTCAAAAACTCCTCGCCCAGCAAAACACCGGTCACGCCGGAATAGCTTAAAGCCGTTGTCATATAGAGTTCTTCGGGCTGATTTTCTTTTTCTTTGTCTGTGGGTTTGATGAAATCTTTCAGTTCATAAAAATAACCGTACGAGACATCCACTCCCGGAAAACCGGCGAAAATCACGGCCGGAGTCGTCTGGCCCACTTGAGCCGTGGCCGGAGGAGCAAAACCTTGTCCCGGGACCAGCACCTGCAATTCTCCTCCGCCGACCAAAAAATCGCCGACCGGCATGGAGATCGGATTTTTGGAGGGGTTTACAAAAGTACTCACCATTTTTACGTAGTTGGCATTGGGTTCAAGAGTGTAGTCCGTAACAACCTGCGGGTAGAGATTTTTGAGAGAACTATCGACATTGAAAGGATCGCGCCGGTCATCAAAGCGATCGGCAAAAGCCAACTGCTGGCCCAATGCCGCCGAAGCGGCGTCGGCAATCCAGTCCAAATCGAGATAATCATAGGCATCGATCATCCCAATCGTTCTTAACACCTGCGCCCCCCCCTCTTTTCCATCAGACAAGACGATGAAATCGACGGTGTTGGCGGTCCATTCGATGTTGATCATCGGGAAAACGGCCCCCCAGCGATCCTCCCCTTTTTGTCCCGCCGGACGGACCCGATCGGCATCGATGATGTTGCCCCCGAAGGAATTGATTCCCGCATTTTTGGAAGCCTTTTGGATCAGCACGCGGATTTTGGAATTGGATAAAAGAAGATCGCCGATTCTCCCCCGGGCCGAGGGGCCGCCGATCAGCTGCGTGGAATCGGCAACACTGAACGCGGTGACAGGCGTGCTGACCAGATCGGGTGTAATGCCGCCGCTGACACCGAGTTTGCCGTCAGAGCAGGCGACGAGAAAAATGGGCAACAAGTGACACAATCGACGCATGCAATCTTATCGTCCCCATGAAAAGAATGTTGCTTCCTTTCTAACGCATAGCGTCGCCCCTACCTGGTAGGGCTACCTGGTAGCCGAGATTGACTTCATTGGGGCATTCAGATAGAAGCCGGCCCCATGATCGTTGGAATTCCAAAGGAAATCAAAACCAAAGAGACCCGCGTTTCGGTGACTCCGGACGGGGTTCGCAAACTGGTCCAAGAGGGTTCAAAAGTCCTTGTCCAGCAAAAGACGGGGATGGCCAGCGGCTTTAAAGATGAGGAATACGCCAAAGCGGGGGCCACACTTTATGCCGATGCGGATGCAGTTTGGGAAAAAGCGGAGCTTATCGTTAAAGTCAAAGAGCCGGTCGAAAGCGAATATCGTTATTTGCGGCCCGGGCTGGCGCTCTTTACCTATCTTCATTTGGCCAGCGTCCCGCCGCTGACCGAAGCCTTATGTAAAAATAAAGTGACCGGCATCGGTTATGAAACGGTGGAACTCCCCGATGGCGAACTTCCTTTGCTGACCCCCATGAGCGAAGTCGCCGGGCGTATCGCCTCGCAAATCGGCACCTACCTGTTGCACGCCAATCATGGTGGAAAGGGATTGCTGTTGGGAGGTGTCACGGGAACAAGCAAAGGACTGGTCACCGTCATCGGCGCGGGGCATGTCGGGATGAATGCGGCTTTTGTGGCCCAAGGGCTCGGAGCGGAAGTTGTGATGCTCGATATCAAAGAACATAAATTAAATCACATCAGGGAAGTTTTTGGCGACAAGGTCAAAGCAATCCGTTCCACCCCGCAATCGATTGCCGAATGGGTGGTGAAATCGGATCTTTTGGTCGGCGCTGTTTTGGTCTCGGGCGATAAAGCCCCAACGGTTGTCAGCAAAGAGATGGTTGGCAGCATGGAAGAGGGTTCCGCGATTGTCGATGTGGCGATCGATCAGGGGGGCTGCATTGAAACATCACGCCCCACAACCCATGCAGAGCCAACCTACAAAGATCGGGGTGTCATTCACTATTGCGTCACCAACATGCCCGCACTGACACCGCGCACCTCCACAGAGGCGTTAACCAAAGCGACTTTTCCCTATTTATTGAAAATGGCCAATCTTGGGCTCCACAAGGCCATAGACCAGGATCCGGCGTTGAAGCTCGGCTTGCAGACCGAAAATGGAAAAGCCATTCACCCGATCATCCAGAAATTATTTCCGCAGTGGGCTTAATCACTGTCATTGCGAGGAGT
>JAUYJH010000076.1 GCA_030688705.1 Deltaproteobacteria bacterium | reverse complement strand
ACGGCACGGCCCTTCCTTCCATAGAAATTGTTCCGAAAGAGGGTTTCTACGATTACCAGCATAAATATACCAAGGGGATGACCGAATACATTCTGCCGGCCCGGGTTTCTGAAAAATGCCGGAAACAGCTGGCCCTGACATCGCAAAAAGTCTTCGAAGCCATCGATTGCGCGGGGGCGGCGAGGGCCGATTTTATCGTGACCCCTGATGAAAAAGCCTTCTTTTTGGAAATCAACACTATTCCCGGCATGACCGAAACGAGCCTTGTCCCCAAGGCCGCGGCCCACGCCGGAATTATGTTCGATGATTTGTGCGAACAAATATTGGAGACAGCTTAAATGGGTTTTATTTTGGAAAACCAGAATATTGTGAAGCGGCCCAAACACCGTTTGAGCCGGCTTTTTAAGGGAACGGGGCCTATCCTTAAAGGGTGTCTGGGAGCGGCCCTGCTTTTTGGCGCCGGCATCTTATCGTGGTTTGCAATAACCCAAACGAACCATTTTGCTCTCGCCCGGGTTGAAGTGAAAGGCGATCTGAAACACCTCTCCAAAGAACAGATTCTCGGCGCCGCCCGCGTTTCATTGGGAGAAAATCTTTTTTCCATCTCACTTGAAAAAGTGGAACAAAATATTTTGTCTCTCCCTTGGGTTGCCTCGGTTTCGGTGCGCCGGCAGGCCCCGTCGATCCTCTCTATTCAGGTGAAGGAACAGAGGCCGGTCGCGCTTCTTTTGAAGGGCGGGCTCCATTTCGTTTCGGCCGATGGAATTGTTTTCAAGGAAGTTGAAAAGGAGTTGGAGAAAGATCTGCCGGTGTTGACCGGGTTTGACAAAAAAGATTCGCTGCAGTCCGCCGTGCGGCTGATTCATTTTTTGGAAAATTCAAGTGATTTTGAGTTGTTCGGAGTCTCGGAGATTTACTATAATGACGCAACAGGCTTTTCGGTTGTCACTTTGTCGGGACCGACGGAAGTGAAACTGGGAAAGGAGGGTTTTGAAGAGAAGGTGAACCGTCTCAAAAATATCTGGCCGCAAGTGAAAGAGCGTTTCGGCCGGGTTAAAGGAATGGATCTCGATTACGCGGACAAGGCGTTTGTAAAACTGTGATGTAAAAATTCAAGGAGGAGGAACATGGGTAAAAATAACTGGATCGTGGGCTTGGACATAGGCACGACCAAAGTCTGCGCCATCGTGGGGGAACCCACAGAAGTCGGCCTGGACATCGTTGGCATCGGTACCCACCCTTCCAGAGGTTTAAGGAAAGGTGTGGTGGTCAATATCGAGGCCACGGTGAATTCCATTCGTCGCGCCGTTGAGGAAGCAGAACTCATGGCGGGGGGCGAAATAACCCAGGTGTACACCGGCATCGCCGGCAATCACATCAAGGGTGTCAACAGCCACGGCATTGTGGCTATCAAGGAAAAAGAGGTGAAGGCGACCGATGTCAATCGGGTGATCGACGCGGCCCAGGCCATCGCCATTCCCCTGGATCGCGAACTGATCCATGTCATCCCGCAGGAATTCGTCGTCGACGAACAAGACGGGGTGAAAGATCCGGTCGGGATGTCTGGGGTAAGGCTGGAGGCCAAGGTCCACATCGTCACCGGCGCGGTGACCTCGGCGCAAAACGTCATCAAATGCTGTAACCGTGCGGGGTTGAATGTCTGCGACATCATCCTCGAACAGCTCGCGTCGGCCGAGGCGGTTTTGAGCCAGGACGAAAAAGAGCTGGGGGTTGCGTTGGTGGATATCGGCGGCGGCACCACCGACATCGCCATTTTTTCGAGAGGTGCCTTGATCCATACGAGTGTCCTGGCTTTGGGGGGCAACCACATCACCAATGATGTGGCTGTAGGACTCCGTACTCCGGCGCATGAAGCGGAGAGGATCAAACAAAAATACGGCTGTGCGCTTACCTCGCTTGTTTCAAAAGATGAAACGATCGAGGTGCCCAGCGTGGGGGGAAGGAATCCGAGAATTGTGTCGCGCCAAATTCTGGCCGAAATCATCGAACCGAGGTTGGAAGAGATTTTCAGTCTTGTGCGGCAAGAGATTGTCCGTGCCGGCTGTGAAGATCTGGTGGCCGCGGGGATTGTGCTCACCGGAGGAACGGCGATCATCGATGGGGGGCCGGAGCTGGCCGAACAGGTTTTTCACCTGCCGGTTCGGCGGGGCGTTCCGCATAATATCGGCGGATTGGTCGATGTGGTGAAAAGCCCCATGTTTTCAACCGGTGTGGGCCTGATTCAGATCGGGCTTAAGTCCAAGGAGCAGGGGGAGCGTTTTCGCACCCGTGATTACAACATTTACCATAAAGTCAAAGGACGCATGAAGGAATGGTTAGCCGATATTTTTTAACTAAAGTTTTTGGTCCACGGTCCATGGTCCACGGTCCATGGTCCTATCAAGGAGGAGGATACCATGTTTGAATTTGCCGATAATGATTCACAAAATGCCAAAATTAAAGTGTTTGGCGTTGGGGGTGGGGGTGGCAACGCCATCAACACCATGATTTCGTTTGGTTTGGAAGGGGTCGATTTCATCGCCGCCAATACCGACATGCAGGCGATGCGGGCCAGCAAGGCGCCGACAAAAATTCAGCTCGGTCGCGAGTTGACCAAGGGGCTGGGGGCGGGGGCCAATCCCGATGTCGGCAAAAATGCCGCGTTGGAAGACCAAAGGGATATCGCCGAAATTCTCGAAGGGGCCGATATGGTTTTCATCACCGCCGGCATGGGGGGCGGCACCGGAACGGGGGGCGCGCCGGTTATCGCCCGGCTTGCCAAAGAGGTGGGGGCTTTGACGGTCGGTGTGGTGACCAAGCCTTTCGCGTTTGAAGGAAAACAGAGGTCGCGCCATGCGGAGCAGGGGATTGCCGAACTCAAAGAGGTTGTCGATACTTTGATCACCATCCCCAATGAAAAATTGCTCGCTTTGGCGTCGGATAATCTTACGATGCTGGAGGCCTTTAAGCAGGCAGACCAGATTCTCTATCAGGCGGTCAAAGGAATATCGGATCTCATCACCGTGCACGGCCTTATCAATCTTGATTTTGCCGATGTTCGGACCGTGATGAGTGAGACGGGGTTGGCTTTGATGGGGACAGGTGTCTCCCGCGGCGAACACCGTGCCATTGACGCCGCCACCCGCGCCATCTCCTCGCCGTTATTGGAGGATATGTCGATCAAGGGGGCAACCGGCGTGTTGATCAACATCACCGGCGGACAAAATATGACTCTGAAAGAAATCAGCGAGGCTTCCAAACTGATTCAGGAAGAGGCCCATGAAGAGGCAAATATTTTGTTCGGTTCTGTGATCGATGATACAATGACGGAAGAAATTCGCGTTACTGTCATTGCAACCGGCTTTGACAAGCCATTAACGAAGATGAACACAATACCTTGGAGAAAACCGCAGCCCAATAAAACCCTGTCCGCGCCGTATAATCAGCAACAGGCGCAGGCCCAGGCGCAGCCGCAAGAGACCATCACTGTTCAGCCGAGAGTTGCCATGAGAGACGACGGCTCCACGGTGGAGGTTTCCGATTATGTGGTGACCAAGAGACAGCTGGAAGAGCAACCGGTGAGACTCAAGGATTTGATTCAAGAAATTGGCTTGCAAGGCTTCCAAGAAGACGAGTATGATGTTCCGGCTTTTCTAAGGAAGCAGGCAGATTGATTGATGTCATTCCGGCGAAAGCCGGAATCCAGGTTTTTAGAAGTTGGGGTGAGGGTGAAATTCGGAGGCAGAATGGTTGCAAAACGGCTTTTTTTCCTGATGATGGGCGTTGCCTTTATTACTTTGGGCTGTTCCCATTCGGGTCCATTCACAAAGCGGACGTCTAAAGCCCGCGGCATGGAACAAGGGCGCGCTTTTGATATTCCTGTCGTGACGAACGACCGTGTCAATGCCTGGATCGATTACTTTCAAGGGACCAGCCGGGATCGCTTTGGGCGTTATTTGCAACGTTCCGGACGTTATGTCGAATGGATGCGGCAGGTATTAAAAGAAGAGGGTCTGCCTCAAGATCTGGTTTATCTGGCTTTAATTGAAAGCGGTTTTTCCAACCACGCGTATTCCCGGGCCAAGGCGGCGGGGACATGGCAGTTTATCCCTTCCACCGGCAGGCATTACGGCCTTGATCAGAATTCCTGGCTTGATGAGAGGAGAGACCCGGAAAAAGCGACGCGGGCCGCCGCCCAATATCTCAAAAAACTCTACGGAGATTTTGGAGACTGGTATCTCGCCATGGCGGCGTATAATGCCGGAGAGGGGCGCATCGCGGGGGCCATTCGCAAATGCGGTTGCCGGGATTTTTGGAAATTAACCGCCCCCGGCACCCGTTATCTGAAACCGGAAACAAAGGACTACGTTCCCAAGTTTTTGGCCGCCGCGATTATTGCCAAAAATCCGGCCCGCTATGGGTTTAGCGATGTTGCATATCAGGAGCTGCTTGCTTATGAGGCGGTGGCGGTGGATGGGCATTTGGATTTGAATGTAGCCGCAGAGTTGGTGGGGGTCGATTTTGCGACGATCAAGGGGCTTAATCCCGAATTGAATCGGATGGTCACGCCGCCGCGCCAATACTCGTTAAAAATTCCTCCCGGCACCAAAGAAAAGTTTGAATTGGCTTATGCCGACCTTCCCCCTGAAAAAAGGGTCAACACCATAACCCACCGTGTTCGCAGGGGGGATACCGTCATCAAGCTTTCCCGCAGGTACGGTGTTCCCAAAGCGGATATCATTGCCGCTAACGGACTCAACCCAAAAAGGCCCCTTCTGAAAACGGGGGCTTACATCACGGTCCCCAAGGCGGGGGTTGTGATTGCTTCGAACAGTGCCGTTGCCTCGGAACAGACGACGCATGTGTATAAGGTCCGGCGCGGTGACAGTTTATCCAAGGTGGCCCGGCGGTTCGGCGTATCGCAAAGCCAAATCAAGGCCCAAAATCATCTGCGAAAAAACACCATTCGTATAGGCCAGCGGCTGAAAATTACGACCGGCTCTTCTCTGAAAGGCGAAGATCTTTTGGCCTACAACAAAAAACCGGGCAAAGTGCGCCAAAACGGCGTGGAATGGCTGATCCGCCGCGAACAAAAAACAAACGGGGATGCGGTGGAGGCCACCGATGCCGCAAATGAAGTGACCGCAGAACCGGTGATGATTGAAAACGAGGTGAAGGAGGCTGCTGCGGGGGCCCCGCAGAAATTAGAAGAGACCGATTTGATGCCTGTTGCGGAGCAGGTTGCGGAGAATGAAGAGGTTACACCGCCAAAACCTGTTGCGTCGGTGACGTATCGGGTTAAAAAAGGGGATAATCTCGCCAAGATTGCCAAAAGGCATGGCGTCAGCATCGCCAGTTTGAAACATCTCAACAACATCAAAAATGTACGCCGCTTGAAAGTCGGCCAAAAATTGATTTTGGAAGAACCCCAGCATACCGCAAATCCTTTCTGAAAGCGCGTCACACATTTATAAATCATTTTGTGTTCCTCTAGGGTTGACAAAACAGACCATGGCTGTTCTACGAAAGAAAAAAGGGGGAACCATTTATGGATCACTACGACGAAATAGACGAACTGAAGAAAAAGGGAAAAGAATTCATGACATCCCAAGGGAAACCCGTTTTGTACGGGGTGGGCCTTTTTCTGCTTGTTTTACTTTTGCTGAAAGCCACGGTCACCATTCCTGCGGGGTTCGTGGGGGTTAAAGATTTTTTTGGAAATGTTTATGACAAAACATTGCCGGCCGGGTTTCATTTGGTGAATCCCCTGCTTGCAATCCACAAAATGGATGTCCGCACGCAGGAATTGAGCGAAGAAACCAATGTTCCCTCCAAAGAAGGGCTCACCGTCAGCCTGGATGTCACCCTTCTTTCCAGTCTGGACCCCGCGAAAGCGGCCGATGTCTACAAAACGATCGGCCCCAATTATCGCAGTATCGTGATTGTTCCACAGCTGCGTTCCGTTGTGCGGGGGGTCACCGCCAGCTATGAGGCCAAGGCCCTCTACACCTCCGAGCGCGAGGTGATTGCCAACGAAATGTTTGATCAGCTGAAACCTCTTTTGGACACAAGGGGGATCCGCGTTGAAAAAGTGCTGTTGCGCAGCGCCACCCTGCCGGCCATTTTGGCCACCGCCATTGAGAAAAAACTGGAGGCCGAACAGCAGGCCGAACAGATGAAATTCGTGTTACAGCGGGAGTCGCAGGAAGCGGAACGAAAAAGGGTAGAGGCCAAGGGGGTCGCCGATTTTCAACGGATCGTCGCCGCCGGACTCACTCCTTCCTATCTGACATGGAAGGGGATTGAAACAACCGGCCAGCTTGCAAAAAGCGAAAACGCCAAAGTGGTCGTCATCGGCAGCGGCAAAGACGGCCTCCCCATTATTTTGGGAGGAAATTAAGCGCGAGGGCCACGCCGCCTGTTTCATTTTATCCAGACGTAATCGCTACACCCGCCGTCCAATAACCGTCGCTCACCCTTCCTCAAACTTCAAATTTGGGCCCTTTTGCTTGGCACGGTTTGTGCAAAGGCATGATGTGGAAAATGCCCTAGCCAAAAAAATTGATTTTAAATCAATTATTGATATAATGCTACATCATGACTATAGAGCGAAGCGGTTGGACAAAAATCAGGCGAGAAAGCGTGTTTCTGCTATTGCCAGAGAACACCCGAAAAATATCCGTTTTTCTCGCCATGCTTTGGAGGAGATGCTCGACGATGACTTGATAACGGCCGATATTTTAAATGTTATCAAGAGCTCCAGCTCAAAAATCTTGGGCGAAGCTGAATTGGAAAATGGTTCTTATCGCTACCGGCTGGAAACGAATAATATTATGGTTGTTGTTTCTTTTGATTCTGAAGACAGTCTGGTTGTCGTAACGGCATGGAGGAAAAATGCATTGTGTTCTTTGTGACAATAAAAAGGTTCTTAAAAAACAGGCCACCACTGTCAAATACAAGCAGTCCGGTCTTGACAATGTAACCCTGCAGGGAGTGGAATATTATAAATGTGATCAATGTGGAGAAGAGTATTTTGGTTTTGGAGATCAGGAAAAACTGAATGCCATTATCGCACGCGTTCTAATTTTCAAGAAAGATCCTTTAAATGGCAAAGAATTGCGTTTTTTAAGGACTTATTTGGGGTTGTCCAGTGCGATGTTTGCCATGCGTGTCGGATTGACCAAAGAAACGGTATCTCGCTTTGAAAACAATAAATTTCCGATCAGTAAAACATTAGATGTGTTGGTGCGTTCCTTGGTCGCCAATAAACTTCCGGATCGGGATTATGATTTTCATGATTGGTGGATGCGCCAACAAGGAAAAAAAGTGAAAAGAATAATTTTGAATACGGATAAGAACGGTTGGCGGCTTAAAGAAGCAGCTTGACCGATGCACCCCGCCGCTTGTTTCATATTGATCCTTCTACACATGACGTAACCGCTCCATATAAATGCCACACTATTCTGGCCTGTCGCCGAAGCGTCATTCTGAGCCCGAAGGGCGAAGAATCCAGTTCAGCAACAGCGTTGGAATGGGATTCTTCGTCGCTAACGCTCCTCAGAATGACTTCGGCGACAGGCCCATTCTATACAAGGAAGTTGTATGAAAGGAAAAACAAGACAGAAGGTCCCAGGTGATAGGCCGGTTGGAAGCTTAAAAGAGATAGATGATTTTTTACCTCCTCCCGAACAACTGGCCCCCGTAGACGAATTAGTCAAAATTACCATTTCTCTCGACCGAGAAAGTCTTGAATTTTTCAAAGAAACGGCTTCGAAGCTCGGCTCCAAGTATCAGCGAATGATGCGGGGGGTTCTGCGCGGCTATGCCCGGCGCTATACAGATAAAAAGAGATAATCCGTGAAGACGTAATCGCTACACTCACCGTCCAATAACCGTCGCTCCCCCTTCCTCAAACTTCAAATTTACCCACTTTTGGCTGGCATGGTTTGTGCAATCGTAAAATTCAGGGTTTGTATTTAATCACAATATTGCTATAATCATTATGCCAAAAATAGAGGTTAAATTTTTTAAAGATGAAAGAAACCGATGTCCTATTTTGGACTGGTTCAAAGAATTGCCAAAAAATGTTGAGGCAAAGGCGAGGACCCGAATTGAAGAACTTGAAAGACAAGGTCATGAATTGCGACGTCCTTTTGCCGATTATTTGCGAGATGGAATTTATGAATTGCGTTGGAGGCATCAGTCAGTAAATTTTAGGATTCTTTATTTCTTTTATAGGAGGGACGTAGTTATTCTTTCGCATGGATTGACAAAGGAAGATAGGGTGCCGTTAAGAGAAATTGAAATGGCCATAAAAAACAAGGTTATTTATGAAAACAATCCGGAAAAATACAGCTGTACGGAGGAAAAAAGTGAAAACTAGCAATGCACTTGAAATATTAAAATGGCGGGCCGAAAAAGATCCTGAATTACAAAAATATTATGAAGAGGAGAAGTTAAATTTACGCATTGCCCTGTTAATTCGCGATGCCCGGGAAGCTGCGGGTTTGACACAATCCCAGCTGGCCGACCTCATTGGTACTCAACAGTCGGTTATCTCCCGTTTGGAGGATGCCGACTATGAAGGCCATTCTTTGAGCATTCTCCAAAAAATCGCCCAAGCACTCCATAAAACCTTGGTGCTTGATTTCAAGAAATCCCGCGCCGCCTGACTTCTTATAAGACCGAATCGCTACACTCACCGTCCAATAATCGTCGCTCACCCTTCCTCAAACTTCAAATTTGGGCCCTTTTGCTTGGCACGGTTTGTGCAAAGGACAGGACCAAGGACCATGGACCATGGACAATGGACCAAGGACCAAGGACCAAAAGATGAGAAATTTTAAAAAAATCGAGGCCTGGCTTTTGGCAAGTGACCTTGCCGTAGCTATTTACGGACAAACCGGGAAATTTCCAAAAGAAGAACGATATGGGCTGATATCACAAGTGCGCAGATCGGCCATTTCAGTATTGGCAAACATTGCCGAGGGTGCAGGTAGGCAGCACAAAAAAGATTATTTAAACTTTTTGTATATTGCAAGGGGCTCCCTTTCAGAAACCGAATCGCTTTTGGAAATATCTGCTCGACTTCATTATTTAGGAGAACCTCATCTCAAACAATTAATCGAGTTTTGTCATAAAACAGCAAAATGTTTGTACGGGCTTATCCGCGCCGTTGAATCCGAAGTCCATGGTCCATTGTCCATGGTCCTTGGTCCAAATAACAAAGGAGGAATAAATGCTTAAAATCTTGCGCAACAAACGGGGTCAATCGGCCACCGAATACATGCTCATCATCGCCATTGTGGTGTTGGGGCTGGTGGCGGCGGCATCGGCACTGCTCCCCAAATTCAAGAGCGGGGTCGATACACTGGGCGATAACGTCATCAAAACTTTGGAGACGACCTATGAAAATCAGACGCCGGGAGGCTGAAAAGGGGAGCATGACGGTCGAATTTATGGCGGTCATGCCGTTTTTTGTTTTTCTTTTGGCCGCTTTGGTCGCGGCGGCCCTTTGGATTTTCAAAGCCCAAATGGCCCACCTCAAAGCCTATGGAAAAGCGAGAAAAGCGGCGGTTTATATGGCCCAAGACGGACGGTTTTCGAAAGTGACGGTCCCGTTTCAGCCAGCCTTAAAAGGCCTTTCGCTTGATTTGAATAATCAGGGACAAAAAGACGCCGATTTTAAAATCACCCAAATGGACAATGGAATCGGTTTTTGCGGAAACGACGGAGACTACAAATTATGCGGTCGATGAACCACAAAGGCCATGTCTTTGTCTTGTTTCTCTTTTTTCTGGTGACGTTCGCCTTTGTGACGGCGGCGATCGCCGAATTTTCGAGAATTGGTTTCTACAAAATGAAACTGCAAGGGGCCTTGGACCGGGGAACCTACGCCGCCGCAAGCTATATGACCGAAATTTTGAATCAATGGTCTTTGAAAAACAGAAAGGCGCATGAGCTGTTTTTAAAAGTTGAAGAAGAACTGGATGACCAAATCGCCCAGCCGACGGATGAAAAGGCAAAAGAGCGCGTGGAAAAACTCTGGCAAGACCAAAACGATCTTTATGATTCCATGGAGGAAAAAGGCCGCATGCTCTATGCCGCCGCTTTTGAAATTGCGCAAAGTGAGGCGCAAAAAGAGATTCCCAATGCCCAATTGATTCCGCTTTATGAAGCGCCGCTCGTGATTTGGGACGGTCCCCGGCGTGATTTTGCCTTCGATAAAATCAACGGGATGATTTTCGACCCGACGGGGCACAAAAGAATTCCGGGAACCAATCGAGAGGCAAGGATCGGATTCGTGAAAGACCCCTCCAAAACCGTTGCCTCCGTCTTTGGGGCCGAACTGAAAATCCCCAAATGGAAACCGGTGATGCGGGCGGTCTCTGCGGCCCAGCCTTTTGGCGGCTCCATCTGGAATTACGCCGTAAAGTCGCAATCGGACGAAGCGTTTCTATATCAAACCGCCTTTGTTCCCGTGCAGGCGCTCCCCAAAGAGGGCTTTTTAAAACCTAGCCGCCAAAGGCGGCGAGAGGGGGAGGCTCCATGGGCTTTGCCCGTGGAGGGGGCGACGCAAGCCCCCATAATCGACAATTGGAGGGATTTTGAACCGCAAAATATTCAACATAAATCGCAAAGGTTCCGCCGCGGTCGAGATGGCGTTTGTCATTCCGTTTGCCGTTGTCATTCTGGCCGGTTTTTATTTTCTTTTTCAATGGGGTCACGGG
>JAUYJH010000072.1 GCA_030688705.1 Deltaproteobacteria bacterium | reverse complement strand
GTCGCGTTATTTAGAAACAAGCCGACGTTGTATGTGGATGAGGTGAAGGAGTTGAAAGGATGATAGTTGTCATTCTGAGCCGCAGGCGAAGAATCCCGGTTATATCGGGATCCTTCGCTCCGCTCAGGATGACAAAGCGCTCAGGATGACAAAGCACTCAGGATGACAAAGCACTCAGGATGGCAGAGCAAAAACGAAAGTTATGTTAGATTTCATATATAAATACATCTCCCCGCAGACGATTGCGTGGCTCATCGTTGCATTTCCCTTGGCCGGGGCAACCGTCAACGGCTTGCGCTCTCTTGTGGCAGCCCGTTTTGGCAAAGAGACTTTGCATCCGTTAACAAGCGCCATCGGCTGCGGCATGCCGATCCTCTCTTTTCTTTTTACATTCATTATTTTTCTGACCCTCATCGGTTTTCCGGAGCCCCAACAACCGACCATGCTCACCGGCCCTCTCTTTCAATGGATTTTGGATAAAACCCTCATCGTTGATATCGGCCTTAAATTCGATCAACTCTCTTTGGTGATGGGCTTAATCGTCACCGGTGTTGGCTCTCTCATCCATCTCTATTCGATGGGCTACATGGGGCACGACAAAGGCTATACGCGCTATTTTTCTTATTTGAATCTCTTTTTATTTTTTATGTTGTTGCTGGTGCTGGCCGATAATCTCGTTTTGCTTTTTGTCGGCTGGGAAGGGGTGGGCCTATGTTCTTATCTTTTGATCGGTTTTTGGTTTGAAGATCAGGAGAAAGCGGCGGCCGGTAAAAAGGCATTTATTGTGAACCGCATCGGCGATGCCGGTTTTCTTTTGGGGATGTTTTTGATCTACACAACTTTGGCGGGGGCCAATCTTTCGGCGGTCGATCATGGCTGGCGGTTTTTCAGCTTCGAGGTGATCCACCAATATTCGGCCTATCTTTTGCCCTATGCCACTCCGATCTGCCTTCTTTTATTTGTGGGGGCGTGCGGCAAGTCGGCGCAGATTCCTTTGTATGTCTGGCTCCCCGATGCGATGGCCGGGCCCACGCCGGTCTCCGCCTTGATCCATGCCGCAACCATGGTGACCGCCGGCATTTATATGATCGCTCGGCTCAACTTTTTGTATGTTTTGTCGCCCACAACCATGATGGTGGTCGCCTGGACCGGAGCTTTGACCGCCATTTTCGCGGCGACGATCGCCCTGACACAAAACGACATCAAAAAGATTTTGGCTTATTCAACCATTTCGCAATTGGGCTATATGTTTTTAGGGTTGGGGGTTGGGGCCTTTAGCGGGGCCATTTTTCATTTAATGACCCACGCCTTTTTTAAGGCCCTTCTCTTTTTGGGGGCCGGTTCTGTGATTCATGGAATGCATGGGGAACAAGACATCAGAAATTACGGCGGCCTCAAAGAAAAAATGCCGATTACCGCGTGGACTTTTGTGATCGGCGCCGCGGCAATTTCCGGCATTGCCCCTTTGTCCGGGTTTTTCAGCAAGGACGAAATTTTATGGCAGGCCTTTCACGGCGGCCATACCCTTTTGTGGTTGATCGGGTTTTTAGGGGCCGGGATGACCGCGTTTTATATGTTCCGAATGGTGGGCCTCACTTTCTTCGGCGATCCGCAGATGGGGACCTCCAAATGGATGAAGGTGCATGAGTCGCCCCCATCGATGGCTTCGGTTTTGCTGATTTTGGGTTTTTTGTCGGTCGTTGGGGGTTGGATTGGGATTCCAGAGGCGTTGGGCGGCTCCAACCATCTTCATCATTGGCTCTCCGGGGTCTTTGGCAAAACGCTAGTCCATGAGGGGATGGGAGAATCCCATGCCGGAGAAATTATTTTGGCGGTGGTCTCTGTTTTGTGGGCCTTGCATTTTGCCATTTTGGCGAGTGTGATTTACGCGCAACGGAAAGACTGGCCGGAGAAGGTGGCCGCCCGTTTTCATTATGTCTATGAACTTTTGGTCAATAAATACTGGATTGATGAACTCTACGATTTTGCGATTGTCCGCCCGCTTCTTTTTGTTTCGAGAAATGTCTTGTGGGGGTTTGTCGATGAAAAGGTGATCGACAAATACGGCGTCATGGGGACAGGGCAGGTGGTTCTTTTTTGGAACCGCTGCATCACCGCCCTGCAGACCGGCGTGGTACAACAGTATCTTTTATTTTTCGTCATCGGCGCGATTTTGCTGATTTGGAGGTATGTTTTTTAATTTATGCTCATCGACTGGATTCAAAACCATTTTTTGACGTTGTTGGTTTTTATACCGACGGCGGGGGCCCTGCTCACCCTTTTGTTTCCCAAAGAAGAACATAATTCCATCCGGGCCTTGGCGTTGGGGACCACACTGGTAACCTTTGCCGTTAATTTGTGGGCCTTTGCCCATTTTCAGGTCAAGACCGATTTTGTTTTTCAAGAGGTCATCCCTTGGGTTCCCGCGTTCAACATTGAATACCGTTTGGGTGTCGATGGGGTCAGCTTTCTGCTTATTTTACTCACCAACTTTTTGATGCCGATTGTCATTTTATCGTCATGGCGGGAGATCGGCACGAAAGTGAAGGAGTATCACTTTTTGATGCTTCTTTTGCAGACCGGCATGGTCGGGACTTTTGCTTCCCTCGATTTTTTCCTCTTTTATGTCTTTTGGGAGATCATGCTGATCCCGATGTATTTTTTGATCGGCGTTTGGGGATCGGGCCGCAAAATCATGGCCGCCTTTAAGTTTTTTATTTACACCATGGCCGGCTCGGTTTTGATGCTCATCGCCATTTTGTACGGCTATTTCAAATCGGGGGAGAGTTTTAATTATGTCCAGTGGCTTATCACTCCTTTCACCGCCAATGAACAATTCTGGCTTTTTTTGGCTTTTGCGCTGGCTTTTGCCATCAAGGTGCCGATTTTTCCATTGCACACCTGGCTCCCCGATGCCCACACCGAAGCACCGACCGGCGGGAGCGTGGTTTTGGCCGGTGTTTTGCTCAAGATGGGGACCTATGGTTTTTATCGTTTCGCGATGCCCCTTTTTCCGGAGGCCTCGGCTTATTTTACCCCGTATATTCTGACGCTGGCGGTGGTGGGGATTATTTACGGTTCTTTGGTGGCCATGGTGCAGAAGGATATCAAGCGCTTGGTTGCTTATTCGTCGGTGGCCCATTTGGGTTTTGTGATGCTGGGGCTTTTTGCGCTCGATCAAAAGGGGGTGGAGGGGGCGGTTTTACAGATGATCAACCACGGGCTTTCAACCGGGGCCCTCTTCTTGCTTGTCGGGATGCTCTATTTCCGCCGTCATACGCGCCAGATAGAGGCCTATGGCGGTATTGCCAAAACAGTGCCTCTTTATTCTGCCATCTTTTTATTTGTGACCCTCTCTTCCATAGGGCTTCCGGGCCTTAATAATTTTGTCGGTGAATTTTTGGTTTTGGTCGGCGCTTTTCAGACCAAGCCGGCCTTTGCCTCTGTTGCCGTTTTGGGGGTTATTTTAAGCGCGGTCTATATGCTCTGGCTGGTGGAACGGGTTTTTTTTGGCCCCATCAAGCATGAAGAAAACAGAAAAATTCTCGATTTGGGTTTGCGCGAGGTTTTGGTGCTGGTGCCGCTGATTGCGGCGATGATCGGCATTGGTGTTTATCCCAAACCGCTGATTAAAATGATGAGTCTTTCGACAGAGAATTTTGTGAAATTGGTGAAAAGATAATGATCAACATCAATTGGCTCCAATTTGCCGGTCTCATTTCGCCTTGGGGGATTCCCCTGGCCGCGGGGCTTTTGATTCTTTTGATATGCCCCTTTCTAAAAAACCATCACCGATTCTCTTTTGGCATTTCACTTGCCAGTCTTTTTATATCTTTATGGCTCGCTTGCCAATACTGGATGGGGGCTAAAGAAACGGTCATCGGCTCTCTTTTGTTCGATAAAATCAGTTATTTTTTCGTCATTTTGTTTTTGATCGCCGCTATTTTGGTGATTCTCTTGTCGTATCATTTTTTGGAAACATTCGGCATCAATCGCCCCGAATTTTATGCCCTGATTTTATTTTGCGTCTTTGGGATGGGGTGCATGGCGGCAGGAAGCGACCTGATGGTGATTTTTTTGGGGTTAGAGATCATGTCGGTCTCTCTTTACATTTTGGCCGGTTTTCATCGCACCAATATTTTTTCGATCGAGGCCTCCTTGAAATACTTCTTGGTCGGCGCCTTTGCCAGTTCGTTTCTGCTTTTGGGAATTGCCTTTGTTTACGGCGCCAGCGGGACAACCGATTTTATGGTGCTGCACCAAAAAGGAATGGAACTCGCCGCGGGGGATACGCGCCTCTATTTAATGCTGGGCTTGGGGTTGGTTGCCGTGGGGCTCGGCTTTAAGGTGGCGGCGGCGCCGTTTCATTTTTGGGCGCCGGATGTTTATGAAGGCTCCCCTTTGGTTGTCACCGCGTGGATGGCCACCGCCGTCAAGGCGGCCGGGTTTGCGGTGATTCTTCGGGCGGTTTGGGCCCTCTTTCAGTGGGAGCCGGAGCTTTTTGGTAAAATTGTCTGGATCGCGGCGGTTTTAACGATGTCGGTCGGCAATATCTCGGCACTCCTCCAGAGAAACCTGAAGCGGATGCTGGCCTATTCTTCCATCGCCCACGCCGGCTATCTTTTGATTCCCCTTGTGGCGTTTCATGAAAACAACAGCGGCGTGACGGCGAGTGTCGGATTTTATTTGTTGGCTTATATTTTGATGACGATCGGCGCCTTTGCCGTGTTGATTGCCCTGACCACCGATAAAGAAGAGGTGCAGATTTCTGATTTGACCGGTTTGGGGTATAAAAAGCCCTTTTTGGGATTTGCGCTGACCCTCTTTTTGATCTCTTTGGCTGGTATTCCCCCGACGATCGGCTTTTTCGGAAAATATTACCTTTTTCTGCAGGCGGTGCATGTGGGCCAAATCGGGCTGGTTGTGATCGCCGTGATCAACAGCGTGATCTCGGTCTATTATTATCTGGGCCCCGTTGTGGCGATGTATTTTACAAAAGAGGCCCTCGCTGTTGACCAAAAAGGTGCGGCTACTTATTGGTCACCACGGCCGGTTATGGTTGTCATTTGGATTGCGTTTTTATGTGTGGCCCTTCTGGGGTTGTTCCCTTCAAATATTTTGGGTATGATCCAGCAATCCTCCGGTACATGGCTGGTGGCGGTGAAATAAATGATGGGTCGGGGAAAAATTCCCCGACCCATCATCCTGAGCGAGTCCCGCTTTGCGGGACGAGTCGAAGGATCCCGGGATCCTTCAGTTGTTCCCCGAAGGGGAACTCCTTCAGGATGACCCCTCGGGGAGTTTTTGATATGGCAAGTATTTAAATAAATCATGCCCAAATTCGACAGCGACATTCCCGATCTAGGCGACCTCGATATTCCGACCGGTCTGGATGATCTTCTTAAAGAACAGACCCAGAAAAATCAGGTGGTGGGGAGTTGGGGTTTTAATTCACATATTGATTTTGCAAAAATGTCGACCGAAGAGACGAACGTCTGGTTTTTTGAACAGGTCTTCAACTTTTTGCGCGCCTTTTTCGGCCTTGTGGTTCCCGACCGGATGGAGGTGATCACCTACAACGCCAAAAAGCAGATCAAAAAAGAAAACTTGAATCAGATGACTTTTTTGGATGAGTTGATGCTCGTGATGAAAAATTTGAATGAGCCGTTGTGGGTGATTCGTCTGCATCTCAATATTGTCGGTTTTTTACGCACCGAATGGGACCCGGACAAACTGGTCCGCCTGCAGATTCAGGAGCCGGCCAATTTTGTCGTTTGGGGAGGCCCCGATGAGAGCGGCTTTCAGACGTATTCCATCAGCTATGCTTTGTTTTCCAATCAGAAACTCAAAGGGGGAGATTCTCTTTTGTGGTCGATCAACCAGCCCCTTTTGGAAAAGGCCCTTAAAAAATGGGAGGCCCAGTCTGGCCGTCCCATTGAAGTGGTCAAGGGAAACAGCCGTGATCTCTCTCTTTATCGCCACGGATTTAAAACCCCCGCCCCCACCGGTGCCCGTCCTACCGCAACCGCCATGGAACCCGCCGAAGAAGAATCTTTCGAAGACGAAATCCCCGATTTGGACGATTTGGATTTATAGAGTAGAATATCCGAGAAGGGGGGTTTATGCGTATAATACCTGTCTTGTTATTAAATCTTTTACTGGTCACTTCAACGACCCAATTTGAGGGACAAAAAGGAGTTTTCGCAGAGAGGCCCGAAAAGCCCCACTGTGACGGAAGATAGTTATAAGAATGAAAATCTACGGATAACCGGCTCTTTCGAGAAGAAGCAAGAGATTCAGGCGGAGAGAATGAGGGGCCCGCAAAGACTTCACTGCGGTTTCACCGATGATCTTTTTTGCGGCATCCCCAGGGACGAACCGGGGAGTTATTGATTTATTTCACCTTCGATCCGATCGCCACATCTTTAAGCGGTGTCAATATCGATATGGTGTTGGCATCGCTGGCGGCGAGGAGCATGCCGTTTGATTCTACGCCGCGGATTTTGGCCGGTTTTAAATTCACCGCCACCACCACTTTTTTGCCGACCAAGTCTTCCGGCGCATAGTGTTGCGCTATGCCGGCGACGATTTGGCGTTGTTCGGTCCCCAGATCAATTTGCAGTTTTAAAAGTTTGTCGGCCCCTTCCACTTTTTCAGCTTGCAAAATTTCAGCCACTCTCAATTCCACTTTGGCAAAATCAGTAATATCGATACATTCTTTTTCTGTTGCAGTTGGTCCTCGGTCCTCGGTCCCTGGTCTTTGGTCCATTTTTGGTTCCATTTTTTTCTCCTCTTTCTTTTCTTCAATTCGTGGAAATAATCCCGCCTCTTTTTTAATGACGCATTTTTTGTTCAAACCGCCCCATTTGGCGGCGTTTTTAAAATTCTGTTTTTCAAAAGCCCCCAGTTTTTCAAAACCAAACTGTTGCCATATTTTTTCTGCAGTTTCTGGTAGAAAAGGTTTTAGACAAATTGAGATAATTCGAATGCGTTCTGCAATTATGTATAAAATTCTTGTGATTTGGTTTGGGGTTTTTTTGTATTCTTCCCATGGTTTTCTTTCGTTAATAAATTGATCAACCTCTTTAATCGCAAACCAAATTGCTGATAAAGCCTCATGAAAATTGATATCCTTCGATTTTTCCGAGTTTAATTCTTTTTCAATGATTTCTGGCAATTCGTTTATCGCTGGCTCATAAGGATAACCTTTTGCCGGTATTATTTCTCCCTTTTGATACTGCTCCACCATCCCCAGCGTACGGCTGACCAGATTGCCAAGTCCGTTGGCCAAATCACCGTTGTATCTGCGAATGAAATCGTCCCAGGTAAAATCGCCGTCTTGGCCGAAGCTGGAGCCGCGCAACAGATAATATCGAAGCGCATCGGCGCCATAAACATCGGCCACATCCATCGGGGTCACCACGTTGCCCAGCGTTTTGCTCATTTTTTCGCCGCGCAGATAGACAAAGCCATGGCCAAAGACCGATTTGGGAAGTTTAATCTTGGCCGACATCAGCATTGCGGGCCAAATCACACAATGGAAACGGGTGATATCTTTGCCGATGATGTGCAAATCGGCCGGCCACCATTTTTTAAATTTTGCCTCGGAGGTTCCATAGCCAATGGCTGTAATATAATTGATGAGGGCATCAAACCAGACATAAACGGAGTGCGTGCTATCAAAAGGGACCGGAATTCCCCACTTGGCGCCGGCTCTGGAAACGCTGACATCCTGCAGACCCCCTTCGATCAGGCGCAAAATTTCATTGCGGCGCATTTCAGGGACGATAAATTCCGGGTGTTTTTTAATATGTTCGTGAAGTTTGTCCTGATATTTTGAAAGCTTGAAAAAATAATTTTCTTCTTTGAGCCACTTTGGTTTTGATTTGTGGTTGGGGCAGAGGCCCTCTACCAGATCTTTTTCGGTGATGTAGGCTTCGCACGATTCGCAATACCACCCCTCGAAATGTTTTTTATAAATATCGCCGTTGTCATAGATTTTTTGAAATAACTTCTGAACCCCTTTGATGTGTCTCGGTTCCGAGGTTTGAATAAAGTCATCATACGAAATATCGAGTTTTTTCCAGATGGCTTCGAATTCTTTGCGCATCTGGTTGCAATAGACTTTTGGATCCAGCCCCGCTTGACGCGCCGCTTTTTCCACGTTGATACTGTGTTCGTCGTTGCCCATCTGAAAATGGACATTAAAGCCCTGCATCCTTTTGAAACGGGCCAACACATCGGCCCCGATTTTTTCATATGCCGTTCCGATATGCGGCAGGCTGTTCACGTAATCAATCGCCGTCGTGATGTAGAACTTTTTCATGATGTCAGCTGAAACAAAAGATTTTCCATCAGTAACTGCTTGTTTGCATAGCTTTCAAAGCCGCGTTGGGCCGATTGAATAGCCTCCCATTGTTTTAATGTCTCTGGCCGCGGACCGCTTTGTCGCGCCATAATTTTTTGGTGCCACAAATGATTTAAAATTCCAAAAAGCCGCGGAATTTTTTCCTCATCATCGACCCAATTTTCGGCTGTCTTGAAAATTTGAGAGGGCGGGGGCCTAAACCCCAACTTCTCTAACTCCGTTTCGACTTGTCCGATAAAGGCGATATCCATCTCCATTGCCTGTTTCAGGCTCCCCTCTCCCAGCTTGGCCCTTTGTTTGGCCTCTTCCGGCGGCAGTCCATCACGAACCAGTTTTTTTTCAATCTCCGCTTCCGTTAAGGGCGAAAATTCAATCCGCTGACAGCGGGAGCGGATGGTCGGCAATAATTTAAGGGGCCTTGATGTGATCAAAATAAAATAGGTCTGCGACGGCGGTTCCTCCAGAATTTTGAGCAAAGAATTGGCCGCGGCATCGGTTAAGGCGTGGGCGTCGTTGACGAGGACCACTTTGGAACTCCCCTCCAACGGATGCAGGTAGGCCGAGCTTTTCAGCTCGCGGATAACTTCGATTTTGATGGTGGTCCCCAGCGGTTCTATGAGACGAAGATCGCTCTTGCAATCGAGCGCCTCCGCCAACGCATAAGCAATGCGGCATTTGCCGATCCCCTCCATGCCGCAGAAAAGATAGGCATGCGGAATTTTTTCTCCGGCGAGGGCCCTTTGAATCTGCGCCAACTCTCTTTCATGTCCCAAGATGTTTTGCAGCATATTAACCGGTGTCATTGCGAGCCCCCACGCTTGTCATTGCGACCCCGAGCTTGTCGAGGGGGAAGCAATCTCTCGGTATTCGTTTGGATTGCTTCGTCGCTTACGCTCCTCGCAATGACACCTTTGCAGTGATATTTTTAATTTGCCCATGTATTTCCTGAATATCTCTTGTTGCATCAATGATCTTGATCCTGTCCGGCTCCTGTTTGGCAAGGGCAAGATATCCCGTCCGTACCCGTTCATGAAAATTTTTCGATTCCAGCTCCAGGCGGTCAAACTGGTCTTTTCCCCGCTGGTTGTGGATTCTTTCAAATCCGGTTTTTACGGAACAGTCGAGCAAAAAAGTGATGTCGGGGAGGCAATTGCCGGTTGCGATTTCATGCAATTTTTTTAGGATATTTTCATCAAGCGTGCGGGCGGCCCCTTGATAGGCGGCGGTCGAATCAAAATAACGATCGCACAAAACGATTTTTCCGGCTTTCAGGGCAGGGCGGATGATCTCGGCCACATGCTGGGCGCGGGCCGCGGCATAGAGCAAAAGCTCTGTGGTGGCGCTCATCCCCTTGGAGCCGACATCCAAAAGAAGCCCCCGGATTTTTTCGCCGATTTGGGTCCCCCCCGGCTCGCGGGTCAAGACGACCGGAAGGCCTTTTGAGAGGAGGGTATCGTTCAAAAGGCTGATTTGCGTGCTCTTTCCGCACCCTTCTATTCCTTCAAATGTGATGAAAAGCCCTTTCATAAACTCAGTAGTGCCCCAACGTTGAAAGTAAAATCAATAAAACATGGCCTAAGGGCCATGTCACCCTGAACGAAGTGAAGGGTCTCGTTGAAATCGATTAGATCCTTCGCTCCGCTCAGGATGACGTCGTTGTGGTATTTGCCCATGATCGATCATTCAACGTTGGGACACTACTGTCATAAACTAGGTACTAGGTACTAGGTACTTCTGTAAATATCAAGGAATACTAATAGGTTACGATTTTTTTGATTTTGAAGCAACTTTGGGTGGTGGCCTTGCCGATAACTGTAATGTAGAATCACGACTATCTTATGAAAACACGTTTTAAAGATTTTGAACCTATTGTTCCCGGTGTGAATCCGTCACCGATGAAGATTGCCGATTTTACCCTGCCGCAAACCAAAAAACCAGAGGCGGTTAAAGAGCCTCCAAGAAAAGAACCGGTCGATGAATTTGTGATGGATGACAACAACCCGCTGAAGAATTTCAAATCGTTGATTGGGTAACGGGATTCTTCCTGCCTGCCGGCAGGCAGGCGCTCCGCTCAGAATGACAATAGAAAATTAATAATGGTTCGGACCGGATTGCCGGTGGCGCCGACTTCCGCGTAATATTTCATCGGTTCATCGGCCCAGGCGGTGGAGGCAATGTCCATGTGGACCCATTTATTTTTTCTTGCAAAATCTTCCAGAAACAGGGCGCCGCAGATGGTGGAAGCCTTGCTCCCGCTCCCCGAATTTTTTAAATCGGCGGGTCCTTTGAGATAGCCTTTCTTATATTCCTTCACGATCGGCAGTTCCCACACCGGCTCTCCCACCGCTTTTCCCGCGGCCAGAATTTTATCAACCAATGTTTTGTCATTTCCCAAAATCGGCGTGATAATTTCACCCACCGCATATGCGGCACCACCGGTTAAAGTGGCCATGTCGATAATGTAAGTGGGGTTTTGATCGCAGGCATAATCGAGAGCGTCAGCCAGAACAAGACGCCCTTCGGCATCGGTATTGATGATTTCCACCGTTCTTCCGGCCCGCGTTGTAATGATGTCGCTCGGTTTGATGGCGCTCCCCGACAGCAAATTTTCCGCCGCGGCGATGAAACCTTCCACTTCAATGTTGGGTTTTAATTGGGCGATGGCTTGAAAAACACCGATCACCGTTGCGGCGCCGGCCATATCCATCTTCATGAATTCCATTTCGCGCGTTTTGATATTCAGGCCGCCGCTGTCGAATGTAATTCCTTTTCCCACAAGCGCCACTTTGGTTTTCGATTTCTTGGCCGGCTTGTAAGAAAGATGAACAAAAGAAGGGGGCTCATCGGAGCCTTGAGAAACCGCCAAAATGGCCCCCATTTTTTCTTTTTTGATTTCGTTGACCCCAAAAACTTTGCAGCGGATATTTTTGTATTTTTTGGCCACCTCTTGCGCCGCTTTTGCCAAATCGGTGGGGGTCATGTGCCCCGGCGGGGTGTTGACCAGCTCTCGGGTAAGATTGGCGGCTGTGGCAACGATTTCCCCTTGGGCGATTGCTTTTTGCAGCGGCGTTTTGTTGCCTTTGGCGGATATCCGGAATGTTTTTAAAGTTTTTGCGGGAGGAACCTCTTTTTTCTTGAAAGTAGTGAAGTTATAATCGCCGAGCACAGCACCCTCTGTAAAAGCCTGAAGACGCTCTTGCGGCGCGTGGTTTTTGATGCGCGTTGCCTCCAGCTGGCCCGCAACATTTTTTACCTTCAGGGCATTCGCCGTCTGCACCAATTTGGCCCCCATGCGGCGGAGAGAATCTAACGAAAAATTTTTTTGCAAACCGGCCCCAATCACCACAACCGTTTTGGCTTTGATTTTGCCGAATGTCGGCAAGGACAATATTTCCCCCTCTTTGCCGGCAAAGAGTCTTTCTTGAATTGTTTTGGAAATTTGGCCTTCCAGCAATTTGTCCAGTTCTTGGCCCCCGTCGGATTTTAAAAGGAGGGCCGCGGAAGGTTTTTCACCCTCTTTTGCAAAACAGGTGATGAACACCGCGTCTGCATCGGCCCGATCCAAAGATTCTGATGTCAATTTGAATTCCATATTTGCGGTTGTTCTTAGGCGAATGTTTGGATATTGTCAATTGTATGACGTCTTCAAAGATCACAAACAGTCTTGAAAAGGGGGTCGGGTTTGTCGGCCGCGTTCTTGAAAAACTGATTGGGCAGGCAAAAAAAGCAAAAGAAAAAGTAACGCCCGATGCAGCCTTCGGCCTGCAGCCGATTTTGGCATTGGAGTCGCGTCTGCCGGCCCCCAAAATACGCCAGCTTATCGATCTGGTCGGGGACCGCTTCATGATGCAGATGCTGCCTGTGTTAAAAGATAAAAATGTTCTGGAATTGGGCGAAAATCCGCTCCGTTTTCAAAAAGCCATTCTGGAAAAAAAACCGAAATTTTTTTTTGGCGTCACCGTGGATGCCGTTCCCCAGTCTTCTGCGACCACCTCTCCGCAAGCCCTTGTTCTGAAGGGTTCTCTGAAATCAATTCCGTTTGAAAATGGTTTTTTTGACTGTGTCATCGCACAAATCGCCACGCCGCACCAAGGTGATGTGGTCAGCGCCTTCAAAGAGATCGGCCGGGTTTTGGCGCCGGGTGGGACAGCCCTTCTTTTTGATTATCATCCGTTTGGTCTTTATGCCAAATCGGGAACACAGCGGCTTCGTTCGATACAAGCCACGATTCGCGGGCTGGAAGATTATTATAAAATGTGCCGCGTTTCGTCTCTCTTTATTACCGATATGCATGAAGGATTTATCGACGACACCTTGAGAAACCAATTTGCGACGCCCGACGAAATGAGTGCCTATCGTGAAATCAAAGGGACTCCTCTGGTGTTATTCTTGCAGATGGCTAAAAAATGAATTACGAAAAAAAAATTGAAGAGCTTTTTATTGAGCTCCCCGAAATTTCAAAACCGCTTAAAGGCGTTGTCTCGGCCGTGCAGACTGGAAAAATTCTCTACGTGGGAGGGCTTTTTCCATTTTGGGACGGCAAAATAGCTTTTAAAGGAAGGCTCGGCCTTGAAGTGACCGCAGATCAGGGGATGATGGCGGCGCGATACGCCCTGCTTCATGGTTTGAGCGCCATCAGGGGGGCCTTGGGGAGCCTCAATAAAGTGGAAAAAATGATTCAGCTGACCGGTTTTCTGGCAACGGGTGGGGATTTTAAAGATCATGACCGGGTTTTGGATGCCGCTTCCAATCTATTATCTGACATTTTTGGTTCTGCCGGAAAACATGCCCGGATTGTAAGCGGTGTCATGAGTTTGCCACATAATGCCTGCCTGGAGTTGGCGTTGATTTTGGAAGTGAAGTAACCGTCATTCCGGCGGAAGCCGGAATCCAGTTACTGGACCCCGGCTTTCGCCGGGGTGACGTAGGGGGGCGGGATGACGCCACTATTTTTTCTGTAGCATATGCTGGATTTTGCGGATTAAAGAGCGCAGATGAAACGGTTTTGAAACATAATCATCGGCCCCGTGGGTAAACCCCTCCAGCCGGTCGGCTTGGGCGTCTTTGGCCGATAAAATCATGATTAAAATATCTTTTGTCTGCGGGTTTTCTTTAAGGCGGTTACAAACTTCTATTCCGGAAACTTTTGGCATCATGACATCCAACAAAATAAGATCGGGCTTTTCTTTTTCAACTTCTTTATAGGCTTCTTCGGCATTATAGGCGTGAGAAACAAGATATCCCTCTTTTTGCAGAAGTTTACTCAAGACAACATGGATTTGAGGTTCATCATCGACAATGAGAATTTTTTCATTCATTTTCAACAAGTTAACTTTATGTGTACCGTGGGTCAACAGTTCATTTTTAGGGTTGCCTAAAATTTTTTCTTTATTTATACTTCCGCCGATTTTCGTTTGGGCCCACCTTGCTAGGTGGGGGAGTAATCTAATATTGCCAACCCGAATCCACTGCCGTTGTGGTGGTGGATTTTTTTGCAGAATCTACGGTCGGAAAGGGGGTGTCTCTCCAAAAGGCTATCTGCGTACTTAAAGGGTGGATTGTAGTACGGCCTTGAATATTTCAAGGCTGGATAAGGAGAGAAAGTATGAAGAAAACATTTATCGCAGTATTGGCGGTTGCCATGCTTGCCGGCACGACCAGCTTTGCAGATGAAAGCTATGTCTCTGGCGGGTTTGAAGCATCCGGCCATATCGTAGCGGGTGCCGGTTGGCAGCGTCTGAAGTCGGCCGCCGGAACAACCGGTCTCACGCGGGATATCACCAACACCGTTCCCGGTGTCATTGGTGAATATAGCACGGAAGCTTTTAGCGCCGCGGACAACAAAAAGGATGAATTCAAATTCTTCCTTGATGAATTCGAATTGGATCTTGCCAAATCATTCGGCGAGAACATTCGGATCCGCGCTGATCTCGACTTCGGTTCAGGAACAATGAACAGCGGTCCGAGATTTGCAAACGCCACGGGCGTCGGTGGTTTTGGATCGAACGTTGTGATCGAACAGGCTTATGCCACAGCCAACCTCGCGGTCGGCAATGGTGTTGAGTTCTTGCTCGGTCGTTTCAACGCGCCGATCGGCTTCGAAAAAGTGGATGTCTTCTATAACGACACCATTTCCAGAAGCGCCATCTATCGTTCATTGCGTCCGAACACCTTTACCGGTGCCAAGGTCTATTATGCTTTCAGTGACCTTGTTGATTGGCATGTCTACGTTGTCAACAACGGCAGCATGAACTATGACAACGGCGGGTTGAACCCTGCCGGTGGTCAGAACACCGATGTTCCCGCATTTGGAACGCGTCTCGGTTTCAACTGGGGTGAAGAAGGCAAGAAAAGCACGTTTGGTTTGTCAGGTATCGTCGGTCAAGACCATCCCAATCAGAAAAAACACATCACCTTTATCGGTGATGCCGATTGGCAATGGTGGGTGTCGGATAACTTTGCCTTTGGTGGCGAAGGAATCTATCGCCAGATCGATACCACCACAGTCGGTGGCAAAAATGGTAAATACTTTGGTGCGCTCGCCAACCTGCACTATGAATTCAGTGATGTGTGGGACGGGACACTTCGGTATGCCTATACCAAAGACAACAACGGCTTGATCAACGCGGGTGTCGGGGTTATCCCGATCACCGGTGCCGCGGCTCAATCTCTCACAGGAGAGAAAGAGCAGATCCACGAAATCGCCTTGGACGGCAGTTATGATGTTGCCGACGGCGCTTCGTTCAGACTGGAAGGTACCTACAGCTTGGTAATCCCCAACGGGACACAACCTGCTGGTCAGGCATCTGCAAACACCGCAAAGACCAACATTTTTGGTTTCGGCGCTGTGTTTGCCTATGAGTTCTAATCGAACTTCATAGCGGTTTGATGGCGTTTTAAAAAAACCCCGGTTCTGCCCCAAGCAGACCGGGGTTTTTCTTTGCCTTTTATTGACAAGAAATTTGAAAAGGTTTAATGAAACGACGGTTTTTCGGATGGGGGGTTATGAAAAAAAATACTTGGATTCCGGCTTTCGCCGGAATGACGATGGGGATTTTTGGTCTTCTGTGTTCGGCCTACAATCCCTCCTTCGCGCAAGATGAAAAAATTTCAGGGGGCTTTGAGGCCTTTGGAAATATCGTCGCGGGGGCCGGCTGGCAACATCATCGCATCAAGGGAGCCGTCACTTCCACGGTTGCGCGCGATGTCAATGGGACCATTCCGGGTCCGATCGGTGCTTATTCCCAGGCCATAACGATCAATCGTGAAGATGAATTCAAGTTTTTTCTCGACCAGTTTGAACTCGATCTTGCCAAATCGTTCGGCGAAAATATCCGAATTCGCGGCGATCTCGATTTTGGTTCTGGCACGTTGAACAGCGGTCCACGATTTGCTAATGCCACAGGGGTTGGCGGGCAGGGGTCGAACGTTATTGTAGAGCAGGCTTACGCGACAGCCAATTTTTTGGGGGCTGAATTTCTTCTGGGGCGTTTTAATGTCCCGATCGGTTTTGAAAAAGTCGACGTCATCTACAATTTTACCATCTCCAGAAGTGAAATTTATCGTGCATTGCGCCCCAATACTTTTACCGGTGCCAAGGTCTATTATGCTTTTAGTGATTTGGTCGACTGGCATGTTTATGCCTCCAACAACGGAAGCCTTGCCTATGACAACGGCGGTTTGTTGCCTGCGGGGGGTTTTCAAAATACGGACATCCCTGCATTTGGGACCCGTCTTGGTTTCAACTGGGGTGAAGAAGGAAAGAGAAGCACCTTTGGTTTTTCAGGCGTGGTGGGTCAGGATCATCCCAACGGCAAAACGCACATCAGTTTTTTGGGAGATATCGATTGGCAATGGTGGATCAGTGATGTTTTTGCCTTTGGCGGAGAGGGAATCTATCGCCAAATTGACACAACTTCTTTTACGCCGGGACAAAGAAAGAACGGAAAATATTTTGGAGGCCTCGCTAATTTTCATTGGCTCTTGAGCGATGTTTTTAATTTGAATTTGCGCTACGCGTATACTAATGACGCCAACGGTCCCAGCAATGCCGGTGTTTTGGTAGTCCCCATCACTTCGACAACGGGGACTCCCTCGCAATCATTGACCGGTGCGAGACAACAGATTCATGAAGCGGCGCTGGATGGACAATATGCCATAGCAGAGGGAGCCTATTTCAGGGTGGAGTTGGATTATAATTACATCGGGCCGCAATTCAATGCGAGCCAACAGATATTTGGCGTAGCTGGCGTTTTAGCCTACGAATTCTAATATGGATTTTCTCCGTTCTTTGGATCCGGTCTGGATCAGTCTTGGGCCGATTGTCATTATCAACATTATTTTGCTGACCTCGCTTCTCTATTTTTTGGCCACCAAACACCGCTATCCGGTCCCCCCTGAAGTGCAAACGCGGCATAATTCCAAATTTTTGAGCGGCACCTTAAAGCATTGGTGGTATTGGAATAACGCCCCCATTTCGAAATTTTTCATCAAAATGAGGATGACCCCCAACACCATTACCTTCATCGGTTTTCTTTTTACCGTTGTCTCCGCCTTCTTTTTTGCCAATGGGCTCTTCGGTTATGCCGGGTGGCTCATGCTTTTTGGTGCCACCTTTGATCTGTTTGACGGCCAAGTGGCCAGACTCACCGGCAACGTTTCCAAATCGGGGGCTTTTTTTGATTCGGTCATGGACCGTTTCAGCGAGGGGATCACTTTTTTTGGGCTCATCTGGTTTTTCAGGGATTCGTGGGTTTTGTTTTTTCTGATCTTGGGGATGATCGGTTCCATGGGTGTTTCCTACACGCGGGCACGGGGGGAAGCGGTCGGCGTTGATTGCAGAAAGGGCTCTATGCAGAGGCCGGAGAGGATTGTTTATCTGGGCTGTGCCTCCATTTTTGAGCCGATGACCTCTTATCTTTTGAATTTTTTCTGGCCTGTGCCGCCGCCCATTCTGGTGATTGCGGCGATTGTTTTGATTGGGGTGATGACGAATGTCACTTCGATTTATCGGATGGTTTATATCATGAACGAACTGGATACCCGCGAAAAGCGTTCCAAAGAGGAAACCCTTCCTCAGATTTTACACAAGCTCTCCACCCCCGAAGGCCGTAAAGATGCGTTCAAATTTCGCAAAACCTCATAAAAATAAAATTCTAAATCCCAATTTCTAAATCCTACACAAATCCTAAATTCCAACTTTTCAAATTCCAAACAACCCGTTTGGAGCATTGGAATTTGGGATATTGGAGTTTGTGTAGGATTTAGGATTTCGTGCTTAGAATTTGTGGTTAATCTTCGTTATTTAAAACTGCGGCGCGCAGGATTTCGATGTCCAGCGGTTTGCCGGTGAAAAAATCGTCGAAATACTGGTTGGCGGCGTAATAAAAAAGGGCGATCAGATTGAGCTGGTCCATCATGAAATCGGCTTGTCCCTGCTCTTCTTTTTTTAAATCCAATTGGGCCCTGGCCACTTTGGAACGGGTCCGCTCGATGGTGGTGATGGCTTCTTTAAGCGTTCCCCGAACTCTTTCCAGAAAATCGCGGATGACTTTTTTGGGATAGGTTCTCTCCGCGGAATAATAATCCCTGCGGGAGCCCTTTATCCAAACCTTGCGGACCAGTTTGAAATCTTCCAGAAGGCGGATGTTGATGCTGACATTGCTTTTGCTGACGCCCAATTTTTCTGAAATATCATCAAGCGATAACGGCTCTTCACTCAAAAAAAGCAGGGCATAAATTTGGCCGCCGACTTTATTGACCATCCCCAAAAGCGCGGCGGAAATCTGCCCGGCCCCCTGCATAAAGGTTTCGACCGCTTCATCCAGTGACGGATTTTTATTGGGCACCGTCACAGCCCGAAGATTGGAATTCATGGCACGCATAAAAGTCGATCAGGGCGTGTCATGTCAAGTGGGAATTAAAATGCGAAATCCGAAGAACGAAATCCTAAATTCTAAACAATTTCTAATTTTCCAAACTACAAATTCCAAACCGTTGTTTGAATATTAAAATTTGGAATTTAGGATTTGTTTAGGATTTAGGGCACCTCTAAAAACTTATGAAAACTGCAATTTGTCATTCTGAGCGAAGCGAAGAATCCCGATTTTTGGCGTGTTTCCACGGGATCCTTCACTTCGTTCAGGATGACAACAAGGGTTTTTAGAGGTGCCCTTTAGATATTCGAATTTAGGATTTTTTCCGCTGAATAGCCCGACTGGGCGCTGAATTTTCAAACTCATATCCTAGTGCAGTGATTCACAAATAACTTGTCATTCCGGAATTTTTGCGACAGCAAAAATATCCGGAATCCAGCAGTGTGACACTGGATTCCCGCTTTCGCGGGAATGACAACATTGTAAAGAAGCGTTAGAATCACTACACTAGAGGCCATTTTGGTCCAGTTTTTAGAATGGATAGCCGAAAGTAATATGCAGGCGGCCGAAATTTTCGCCGGCGTGGCGGTCCAAGACAATCGCATAGTCGGCGCGGATGGGCCCAACCGGCGTGATGTAGCGAAGACCGGCCCCGGCCGAACGACGGATATTGAAGTTGTTCATGCCGGTGAAAGAGTTTTCAAGACTGCCGACGTCCATAAAAAGAGCGGTCTGAAAGTTGCCGATCATTCGAATGTGAAGCTCCACATTATAAATAAAGCGCGCTTTGCCGCCGACCGGCTGGCCCAAGCTGTTGACAGGGCCCAAAACATCTTCCTTGAACCCCCGAACGGTATCGTCACCGCCCAAGACCAATAATTCACGCTGCGGCACGCTGATATTGGCGCCGATGCTCTGAATACTGTCGAGACGAATCATTTGCGCCAGGGTCAAAAAATTCAATGGGGTGTAATAATAGCCGAACTCTCCGCGCAAAATGGCGAAGTTGGCGCCGAGCCCCTTGATTTCGTTAAAGAAACTGCTGCGCAGCATGTTATAGAGACCCTTTTTCGGGTCGGAAAAACTATCCCTTGTGTCAAAGCTCCCCGAAAGGGTTATTTGAGAAAGGGTGTTATCGCGCAAGTTTTGGGGATTGATAGCCTGGCCTTGTATGTTGTAGGTCCGCTGCAGTTCGTATCGGGTTAAAAATCCGAACCGGTGAAATTGCCGGAAAAAAGAGAAGGCGCCGCCGGTTTGGAGAGATGTTTCCAGGGGATTTTTGAAATAATCGACCCAGCCCGATGTGGTCATCTGCAAATCACGGCCGGTAAAGCGGGGGTCAAACCACGACAATTCGGCATGGTTGGTTTTTGTGCCGCCGCGGAGCAGGAGCGACATCTGCTTTCCCCAGCCGAAGGCATTAAGATTGTTGAAACGGGTGGTGCCGGCCCACTTAAGATCGGTGCTGTATTGTCCCTCGACCGAAAAAGTGAAGGGCTCTCTCTCTTCGACTTCCACTTTTATATGAATGACCGTCTCTTTTTCCTCGATGCCGATCGTGTTGATATGCACCGAACTGAAGGCCCCAAGCCTTCTTAAATTCAGCCGGCTGTTGATGATTTTTTGGTAGCTGTAGGGATCACCGGTTTTGAACTCCAGCCCCTGGCGGATTGCCCGCATGCTGGAGAGGACATCCCCCAGAATTAAAATTTCCCCGATGGTGACAAGAGGCCCTTCCTCAATGGTGTATAAAATCGTCAGTTCATTGCCGGACCTTTGTATTTTCTGCTCCACCGTCGCGTAGGGGTGGCCGTTGTTGGCGTAGAAAGCCTTGACCTGTTCCAAATCGACGGGGAGATACGAATCGTTAACCGGTTCCCCTTTTTTGTTTTTGATCGCCTTCATCAGCTTTTTGTCGGGGTGGATCGTGTTCCCCTGAAAAAGAACTTCCGCGACGAACACCCTCTCGCCTTCCTCTATCGGGAAGACGATATCCATTCTTGTTTTTTCTTTGTTCACAATCAGATCGGGTTCGCCCACGCGCGCGTCCAAGAAGCCCTTGCTTTGGTAATATTCAACGGCAATGCTTTGGTCTTCGGGCAGCAGCGTCCCATCCAGAACCCCTTTTTGGGTGAGGGATCGCTCTTTGGTGTAAATCTGTTTTTTAAGTTTTCCGGCGGAGACAGAATCGTTTCCTTCAAAATCGACGGAATAAATAAACTGTCTCGGCCCCGGCTCGACGTGAAAAAAGATGTGGTAAAGATCGGACCGGAGTTTTTTCTTTTTAAAAGAGACCTTGGCCTCCGGATACCCATTTTTGCGGAGGTATTCCGCGATTTTTTCGGAGCTGTCCTCCAGCTCGATCACGTCAAAATTAACCTCTTCAAACAATTCAGAGGCCTTTTTCAGCGTTGTCGTCCGGAAAGGCTGGTTTCCCGTGAAAAAGACCCTGACGCGCGGGCCTTCCGACACCTTTAATTTTACGGAGACCCGGTTGCGATCCCAATCAATTTTTTTGTCGGTGACGTTCACCCTTATTTTCAGATACCCGCGCCGGCGGTAGAAATCTTCCAGATCGCGGACAGCCTGCCGCAATCTTTTATCCGAATAGATATCCATCGGCCTGACAAAAGAAGACATCCTTCCCCTTCGGAAAGCCTCGACTCCCTCAAACGCGACCTTTTCATAGCGGAGCCGGTCCCCCTTATAGACGTGAAAAACCAGTTCGATGTTGTTTTCTTCTTCTCCCGGAGTTTGTCCCACCTCCACTTCGGTATTGTAGTAGCCCATTTTTTCGTAAAAACTTTTTATTCTTGTCTGTTGTTCCTCAAGTTTTTCGGGGGTGACCATGTCGCCCACCTGCAGGCTCAAGCGCTTGATAATTTTGGTCTCCACGTAGGGATAATTTCCCTTGATGTCGATGAGACTGACAATTTCTCCCTGATGCAGAATCAGTTTGACAATGACCCCTTCGGATGTCGGTTTTGTTTCGGCGCGAACAGTGTCGAAGATTCCCCATTTTTTCAGATTCTCAACGCCGGCGTTCAACGCGGAAGGGCTGAAAGGATCGCCGGGCTTGAAGGGAAGAATCCCCAGAATCTGTTCTTTGGCGGCGGTAACAGGCCCCTCGATTTCAATGGCAGCAATTTTGCCGTCAAAAGCAAAGGCTGGACCATGGACCATGGACCATGGACTAAGGACAAGAAACAGACCAAGGACCATGGACCAAGGACCATGGTCCTTGTTTTTTCTTCCGGTCCATTGTCCTTTGTCCATTGTCTTTTGTCCCTTTTTCATCGGCTTTTGAATTTGAACCCGGCCCCCATTTGATAACTTTCATCCGTGCTTTGCGCCCCTTTCAGAATGAAGAAGTCGGTCAACCAATATTCCAATTGAAAAGACTGAATGGCGGCATCTTGCTTCAGTTCGGAGGCCAGTTCCACGGTGAGCCGGTCACTCAATCTCTTTCCAATGTTGAGTTTTCTCAACCGGTCCTGGCCGTCTTCTCCCGGCGTTGCCTCCAGGCGGATGACATCGAGATTGGTTGCCCGGGAAAGGGGGCGCTGGAGGGCCGTGGCGAGGCGCTCCACAACGGCATAGGGGCTTGTTTCGCTCTGGATAAAGCCGGTGCGGGTGGAACCCTCGGTCGTGCCGAAGAGAAGCAGTGCCAAAACGTCTTTTTTGTCCAAGACCCCTTCTTGCACCGACGTTCCCGAAAGATCGACGGCCAGATTGTCGGTGTTGCCATGGAGTTTGACGAGGATATGGGCGTCGCCGATCTCTTGTTCGGCATCGACCTCAAGATAAGGGGCCTTGTATTGGTCGCGAAATTCGATGAATCCGCGGGTGATTTCAAAATCAAACCCCAAATAATGGATCTCTCCCTCGTTTGTATGGATCACCCCTTCAACGCGCGGCAGTTTGGAGGTCCCCTTGACGGTAATGTTCGCCACCAGCTCCATTTTTCCCACATTGTTATCGATGGTCAAATCCCCCAGATTTTTCACTTTGAGATCGAGTTTCAAGGGCTGTTTGGTCAGCGCGGCTTCCTTGATTTCCCGCGAGGCGGTGGGAGCTTTTTTAAATTCTTCAAGAAGATTAAAATCTTTGTCGTAGCGGCCGTCCAGGATGACGATTGTGCCGGAAAGCTCCGGGTTTTGCGTCCCCCCTTTCAGCGTAAGATCGGCGTCGAACTCGGCCCTTAAGCCCCCTTTTTTGTCGCGATAGGAGATTTGCCGGCCCCTGAAATCGAGATCAAAAGAGGAAAGGCTTCCTCCGGAATGGGTGACCGACCCTTTGGTTTCAAAAGAACCCGATTCAATGTCGCCCGTCAGTTTTTCGGTGCGGATTTTGTTCCCCTCAAAAAGGAGAGTCCCTTCCAGATTTTCCGCGGCGTAGGAATAGATTCGTGGAAAAAGGGTGTTTCCCTTGAGTTCAACCCTGCCGTTTATCTGCACGTTCGGCACTTTGCCCCGTACGGCCAGCTGAAAATGGGCGGGGCCGGAGGCGTCCCGGATGAAGCGGGAGAGAAACTTGAGCGTTGCCAAGTCCAAGTCGCCGTTTCCTTTCAGATCCAGCCCCTCCGGAGAAATTTTTCCGCTGATTTGCGATGTGAGTTCCGGGTCTTCGGAATCGACAATCACCAATTTGTTGATCTTCCATGTTTTTGTTTTCCCAAAGTGGTCGATATCCATCTCAAGATTTTCCAAGGGCCGGCCCGAAATTTTAAACCCTCCCGGTTTGAAATCCATGACCAACGGCCGGATAAAATGGGCCTCTGTATTGGAAAAAAGAAAGTCGGCTTTGTCGAGGGTCAGTTTTTTCGGGGTCAGCTTGAAATGACCGTCGATCGTTTCATACTCTTCGCTGAAAATGGCCCCCGCGGAGGCGGTGAAATCGCAGTCTCCCTGAATGGCCTCCGGCGCGCCGCTTAATTTGAGCCGGGCGTCGAGTGTTCCGCTGATCCCTTCGGGAAGTGAGGACTCGATGGGGTGCTTTTTGAATTCGGCATCCAGAGTGATTTTTTTCGGCCGGGGTTCTTTTGCTTTTTTCTCCCCGTATTGAATGGTCAAAAGGGCTTTTCCGGTCTCCTTCTCATCCGTCAGGATAGTGCCGTCGAGCTGGAGACGGGGATGGGTCAAATCAAGGGTGACGGCCGCTTTTTGGGCTAAAACGGGGCCGTATCCTCCTTCGGCCGCCTCTCCCGTCAGATGAAGATGAATGGTTTTTCCGATCCCTTTAAGGGTCGCTTCCGCCTTGGCTTTCCCATGGATCGGGTGGAGATTTTCATCGCCGAATTTTTCAAAAAAACGCTCCAACGGAAAATCACTCGTCTGCAAACCGAGATTGAAAGAAAAAGGGTAAAGGGCGATCGTTCCCTTGGCGTGGATCACGGCATCATCGGTTGTGACTGTTGCCGTTTGAAGCGTTGCCGCCCCGTTTTGCCAGCTGAAGTGGACATCGGCCTCGGCCGGGTGGTCTTCCAGATTTTCAAAAAGATGCCGGGCCTGGATGGACCCTTTCCCGCGCGATGTTTTGATATCCAGACCCTGGCCTTCCAGCTTGACGGTCGCGTTCAGATTACCGGCCGTATTGAATGTCCTCTCTTCATCTCCCATCTCGGGAATCCGGACCCCCTTGGGGCTTCCAATCTGAAAGGAGAATTTTTCGTCCGCCAGGTCGAGGTCCAGATTTCCCAGTATTTCGCCGTCGTCGGTCTGAATCCGGAATTTTTTCGATTTGATTTTGGTTTTGTCGAGACGCAGATGGGTTTCCAGTTTTGTGACGAAAAGTTTGTTCATGGCCGCGTTGTCAAGCTCCAGATCGCCGTCGACATCGTCAATATAGGGGAATGTTTTGGACCAATGGCTGAAGTTGGTGGCGACGCGCACCCTTATTTTTTCAGCGGACAGGAGGGGCTCATCGGGTTTTTCCAGATGGATCGCGTTGAAATCGAGTGACAGCCTCGTCCCCCTGCGGAGGGAGGGTTTAAGGCGCAAACCCAGTTCCGCCACCTTGAATTTTTCTTCACCGGGGAGATCGATCTCCAGATTTTCAAACGTTCCCTTGGAGATGACCAAATTTTGCAGAAGGATCAGTGTCCGGATCTTGAACGGTTTTTTTTCGGCCTTTTTTTGCGGGACAAGGCTTTTGGCAAGAACCAGTGTCGGGGACTTCACCACGAGAGAGCGGACCCCCAACTGGCCCCTGAAAAAACGGAGGGGATTTAAGGAGACATGAATCGTTTCGAAGGAGAGACGATGCCCCTGCGGATGATACAGGTTGAGATCGGTGATATCCAGTTTGAAGAGCCAGGCTTTAAGCTTTAAAGAGCCGACCTGCACCTGCCATGGGGAAAAAGGTTTGTAGGTATTCAAAAACCACTGCTGGAATTTGGGGTTGTTGACCAGAAAGACCGGCGTTTGGAAAACGGCAAATGTGATCAACAAAGCCGCAAAAAGATGACGTTTCACTTTTTTGAACCGGTGGAACCTTTTTTTCATGTGCGAATTTTTATGGAACGAACCTGTTTTTTGTCCTCAAAAATTTTTCTTCGAGAAAGCTTGTCCAAGAGCTTTTCGTGGATATTGTCAAAATCGCCGTTCGAAAAAAAGGCGACCACTTCATTGGGGCCGATTCCCCGCAGAATAAATTCGATGATGAAATCGGTGCCGTCAACGGCGTAGGCATCGATGCCCCGTTTCATCAGATCATCAGCCAGTTTCGCGGTATCCAGCCGCTCGGCCGCGGGAATTTTTTCGGGATTATAAACCGGAGCCAAAATCACCTTGTCGGCCCCCTTGAATGCCTTGAGATACTGGTCATAATGGGCATTGCGGCGCGAGGTGTTGGAACGGGGCTCAAAAACGGCGGTCAGTCTCTGTTTGGGAAAACGCTCTTTCAACGCCTCGATGGTGCGGCGGATGGCGGTCGGGTGATGGGCAAAATCGTCGATGACGGTGACCCCCTTGACTGTTCCCCGGATTTCTTGCCGTCTTTTGATTCCTTGAAATGTTTTTAGCCCCTCCGCGATCTGCTCCCACGAAAGCCCTATCCGGTGGCATAGCGCGGCCACCGCGATGGTATTCTCCAGATTGGCCCTTCCGGAAAGGGGGACAAAAAGAGGGACTCTTTGGTCATCACAGCAGAGCTGAAAAGAGGTTCCCGCCGGTTCGGTCTTGATATTTTGCGCGGTATAATCGCCATGGCTTAAACCATAGCGGAAGAGGGGGTAATGGCGCATGTGGGTCAACTCTGTAATCTTGGGGCTGTCCATCCAGGCCAGCAATGGGGTTTTTTCGGAGAGCGTTGCCGTCAATTTTTCAAAGGCGCCGAACATTTTCTCGAAAGTGGGATAGATATCGACATGATCCCATTCCAGGGAGGTTAAAATGGCGCCGGCCGGTTTGTAGTGGGCGAACTTGGGGCCCTTGTCAAAAAACGCGCTGTCGTATTCATCCCCCTCCACCACAAAATAGTCCCCCTTTCCCAACTGGAAGCTTTTTCCCAAGTTGAGACCGACACCGCCTATGAGAAAACCGGGGTCCAAACCGGCGCTGGTCAGCACCCATGCCAAAAGGCAGGTGGTGGTGGTCTTGCCGTGGGTGCCGGCCACCACGATGGCTTTTTTATTTTTCAGAAAAAATTCCTGAAGGGCCTGGGGGAGCGAATAATATTTGATCTTAAGTTTTAGCGCTTCCACCGCCTCCGGATTGTCCGCGCGGCAGACGTTGCCGATGATGACGATATCCGGTTTTTCGGCCAAATTTTCAGGATCAAAACCGGTATAGAGTTTGATTTCCAAGGCTTTGATCTGGTCTCCCATGGGGGGATAAAACTGGGTGTCCGAGCCGCTGACTTTAAAACCGGCTTCTTTAAAAAGTCCGGCCAAAGATCCCATTCCCGTGCCGCAAATACCGATTAAATGGATATATTTCATGAAGAACTCCCCCGAGGCTATCTATACAAAAATATTGACAATTGTCATTTTAAAATGACACATCCCTCCGATGCACCGCAAAGCTTTTAAATATTACGATCTCCTTGTCGCGGCCTTCGTTACGGTTTTGCTCTGTGCCAACGTGATCGGGGCCGGCAAGGTGGCTGCGGTGCACGGCTTTACTTTTGGCGCGGGGATTCTCTTTTTTCCCTTAAGCTATCTCTTTGGCGATATTTTGACCGAAGTGTACGGATACGCGCGCGCCCGGCGCGTAGTTTGGAGCGGGTTCGCGGCGCTGATCTTCGCTTCGTTCATGAGCTGGTTTATTTTGGCCTTGCCGGCGGCCGATGGCTGGCATTTTCAAAAAGAGTATGAAACGGTGCTGGGGGCCACGCCTCGCATCGCCATTGCCTCGCTCATCGCCTTTTTTTGCGGCGAATTTGCCAATTCCTATGTTTTGGCGAAAATGAAAATTTTTACGCGCGGGCGTTATCTTTGGAGCCGGACGATCGGTTCGACTATTGTGGGGGAGGGAATCGATTCACTGATATTTTATCCATTGGCATTTTGGGGGATATGGACTCCCGACCTGGTTTTGGCGGTAATGGCCGCCAATTATTGCATCAAAGTTTTAGTCGAGGTTTTTATGACACCGGTGACCTATAAAATCGTCCATTTTTTGAAGAAAAAAGAAAACGAAGATTATTACGACACCGCGACCGATTTCACGCCATTTTCGGTTGAAGTTTGAAGAACACTCCCCCTTTTATTAATCAAAAACACGCCACCGAGGATGATGATCGTTCCCAAAGTCTGAATCGGGAGCATGATTTTGTGTAACACCACAAAATCAAGAATCACGGC